>DIXG01000011.1 GCA_002436005.1 Anaerolineaceae bacterium UBA6086
ATTATTGGATAAGGCGCAAGAATTACCGATGGAACTGCTGGCGGAAATCTTAAGGCTGGGTGATGCCGTTGACTGGTTGGGGAACTGGGCTTTTCAGCAGGTTTTTCGACAGCGATTGAAAGATCCCCTTCAGGCAAAGATTGTGGAGGGCGGAGACCATGGACCGCTGTTTGCCAAACCGGTTGAAATTGAAGAAGCTCCAGTTGGTGCAGAGCGTGGCGATGCGGCGCTGGACATCGAGGAAATTGCCAGCGTGCTCGAACAGGGCGGAAAATTCTCAAATTACTTTTCTGAATATGAATATCGACCTCAGCAGGTGGAAATGCTGCGATCGGTCGCAACAGCACTGCAAAATTCACAGCACTTGATGGTTGAGGCCGGCACTGGAACAGGCAAGTCCTTTGCCTACTTGATCCCGGCAGCTTACTGGGCATTGAGAAATAATACCCGGGTGGTAATTTCGACCAATACGATCAACCTGCAGGACCAGTTGATCAACCGGGATATCCCGGATCTCAAGAAGGCACTGGGGTTGCCTGTCCGGGCAGCAATCCTGAAGGGGCGATCGAATTATCTTTGCCCGCGCCGTCTGGCAGCCATGCGGCGGCGCAAACCGGAGACTGTGGACGAAGTGCGTGTACTGGCAAAGGTGTTGGTGTGGCTGCTGGAAAGCCGCACCGGTGACCGAACAGAAATCAACCTGAACCAGGCTGTTGAACGCATGGTCTGGTCTCGTCTTTCGGCTGAAGATGAAGGCTGCCGGTTGGAGGTGTGCCTCAAGCGCACTGGTGGGCGATGCCCCTTTTACAGGGCAAAAATAGCAGCGGAAAATGCGCACCTGCTGGTGGTGAACCATGCCCTGCTGCTGGCGGATACTGCCACTGGCAACCGGGTGCTGCCGCCGTTTGATTACCTGGTTGTGGATGAAGCGCACCACCTGGAATCTGCTACCACCAACGCCATGTCCTTCAAAGTGCGTGCGATGGATATCACCCGTTTGATCAGGGAACTGGGGAGCCAGAAAGCAGGCGTCCTGGGGCGCTTTGTCGATCTATGCGAGGGCTTGCTGGCGCCAGCCCAGATGGCAGCCCTGATCCAGCTGGTAAATAAGGCAGCCGATCTTTCGCTGCGTTTCGACAGCCAGATAAACCAGTATTATCGGGCGCTGGACGACTTTCTGCTGGAGCAGCGCGAAGGACGCCCACTGGGCACCTATCCCCAGCAGGAACGAATTCTACCATCAACCCGGACGCTGCCGATCTGGCTGGATGTTGAGATGAGCTGGGAGGACGCCAACGAAATTTTGAAGAGCCTCCTGTCTATTTTGCAGGATTTACGGACGCCCATGCGTGAGCTGGCAGATCAGGATAACGACGAGGCAGAGGATATGTGGGGGAGCCTGGGCAATATGTTTATGCGTTTGGAAGAAATCCAGAAAAATATCACGGGACTGACCATGGACCCCGCGCCCGAGATGATCTATTGGGTTGAGATCAACCCCAAGTATGGAGAGGTGAACCTGAACGCTGCACCGCTGCATATTGGCAGCATGATGGAAAAATACCTGTGGTATCAGAAGGAATCTGTGATCCTGACCTCAGCAACCCTGACCACCAACGGCGATTTTGATTATCTCAAGCATCGTTTGAATGGTGAGGATGCGGATGAGCTGGTGGTGGGTTCACCCTTTGATTATGAGACCTCTGCGCTGGTGTATGTGGCGACGGATGTGCCGGAGCCGAATGATGCCAACGGGCATCAGCATGCGGTCGAACAGGCAATTAGAGACACAGCAATTGCTTCTGGCGGGCGTATGCTGGCATTGTTCACCTCTTATACCCAACTGCAGAGAACTTCGGGCAGGGTCTCCCCTGTGCTGGGTCGTCATGACATCCAGGTATATGAGCAGGGTGAGGGTGCCTCGGCGAATATGCTGCTGGAAACTTTTCGGGAAACGGACCGGGCTGTGCTGTTGGGCACGCGCGCCTTTTGGGAAGGTGTGGATGTCCCAGGGGATGCGCTTTCAGTTTTGATGATTGTCAAGCTGCCATTTGACGTCCCCTCGGATCCGATCATCGCCGCCCGGGCTGAGACCTTTGAGGATCCCTTTTATCAATATGCATTGCCCGAAGCCATTCTGCGTTTTCGGCAGGGGTTTGGGCGCCTGATTCGCACACAAACTGACCGGGGGGTGGTGGTCGTGTTGGACCGGCGCGTGCTGACCAAACAATATGGGCGGTTCTTCATGGAATCCTTACCCACCTGCACTGTCAGGCAAGGCTTGTTGGGGGATTTACCCAGAACGACTCAACGCTGGCTGAACCTTTAATCCTTGTGTTGTTTGGTAAGGCTAAAGACATACTGCATTGGTCTGTTACTGCGAGCTATGCGACGGCGAAGCGTCCTGTAAGGGAGCAGACTGAAGATAGAAAAGGAATTTTGCTGCAGCGGAAGGTATACTGAACCCTGCAAAGAGCTTAAATGAAAAGAATTCCGGATGGAATTCTTTTTATTAATGCCATTATAGGTTTTCGTCTTCTTCTACAGGGGGGACGTAATTGCCCGGTCCGCACAGATCCTCACTTGCTTTGATCTCGCGATCGAGAAAGTAGTTCAGCAGGATACGCAACAGGACCTTTGTGAAGAGAATGATGATGTCCTGGGTGGAGGGGGCAACTGCCAGGCGCAGAATGTCGCTACCGATGGCGAATTCCAGACCCAGGTTCAACATGTGCCCCAGGCGTAAGCGGATGCGCTCGGTGTAGTTGATCTGGCGGTTGATGGGGTCAAACAGGTGGCGAATATAGCTGACGGTTGCCCTTCCCAATCCTGTTATGATGACAAAGCTTGTGGCGATTTCCGCTAATATGACCAGGTATCCAACCACCTGTGCCAGCCAGGACTCCTGGGGGATGATGGGCTCGTAGCCATGAACGGGATTGTCC
>DIXG01000004.1 GCA_002436005.1 Anaerolineaceae bacterium UBA6086
GAGGAAGATACCCTCCTTGTGCTTGACACGCAGCGTTTCATCCAGGGCACAGGTGCAATTCACGCACAGACGGTTATTTCAGAGGGGAGTAATGATAGGACAGGATTTTCTTACCGTTTCAACCTGCCTGCAGGGGCGGATTGGTCAGATTACGAGACACTCCTGTATGACGTTTGGGCTGAAGTTAATGCCAGCGCCGTTGACCAAACGCCCGACGTGTTTCGCTTCTCATTGGATGGGATGTTTAACTGCATTGAACCAGAGACGAACGGACCCGCCCTGGCACTGGACCAGTGGACTCTTGCCAGTATCCCACTCAAGCCCTATGGGAAGTGTGCCGAACCTGATATGTCAGCCCTGCAGTCTTTCCGCTTTTTCCTGAAGGTCAACCGGATTGATGAAAGCGGTTATTATGACCCGGGAGACGTGGTTGACCTGTGGCTGGATCACTTTCGCCTGGTAGATCAGGATGCCGGCGGTGGGGAGATTCGCTGGCAGGCAGAAGAAGGGATTGATCGATATTACATCTATTTTGACACATTGAATCACGAAGGTCATCCAGCGCCAGATCTGGTTGAATTGACCGAGCCTGTTGAGATTGCCTCCATCACGACGCCGGAATCTGGCGGTTATTTCCACCTGGTTTCCAACGCCACCCTGGGTGATCTGACAGTCTGGTCTGCGCCACCTGTTGAAAAGATTATGCAGACAACCCAGGCACCTGTGGCGACCCGGTCATTGACCCTGTCTGCGGCCAGGGGAGAGTTTGAGCCAATTCAGCTGGTTGTACGATCGCCCGTTACACAAGAACTGGCAATCCATGTCAGTGATTTTACCCACGAGTCCGCTGGGGCAACCCTTTCGGGAAATTTCGTCAGAATCTTTCGAGTGGATTATGTTGACCTTGAGCGAATATCCGATCATTTTGGGCGCATCATTCCCTGGCCTGATCCGCTTTACCCGATATCCGCGGGTGATGAAGTGACTTTTACCGCTGAGATCAACCAGCCGCTGTGGTTCAGGTTTGAGGTACCCCTTTCAGCTGTGCCAGGGATTTATCATGGTGAAATCAGGGTGGGTGATGCTGTCGTCCCGGTTGAACTGCATGTGTGGGGTTTTACATTGCCGACGACCTCTTCTCTATTGAGCCATGTGGGTTTGGATTATGCCAGCTTGATGGAAACCTATGGAGGGACAATTGATGGTGTGCAGCAGGACTGCTATCAGGATTTGAGGGCTGCGATTGATGCCGAACTGGTAAATTATCGCCTGATGGCGGTGGATACCACCGGTTCTGCGACGCCACCTGACGGGCTGCTCTATTCGCTCACTGCCTATGAGATCACACAGGCGCAGCGGGAGCAAGTGGAGCTGGGTACGCAGGTCTGGTGGGAATTTGCACCTGACGATCTACCCCCGCTGCCTAATCCGGCTGTGCTCGATCGACCGGGGGTAGAAGCACGATATCTCCCATGGCTGGTTTGGCTGGACAGAGTGGATGGGCTTTATTATCCTCAAATAGTTGATTGGGATCCTGATCCCTGGGTAACGCCGTTCTCAAACGATTTATCCAACGGCAATGGCTTCTTTTTCTATCCGCCAAGGGACAACACGCTGGAGTTCAATCCTTGTGACCCTGATAGCATCCGTTTGGTGCCCTCCATCCGCCTGGAATTGCTGCGCGAAGGGTTGGAAGATTACGCCTACTTCCGTTTGTTAAATGGTGGGGATCCTGAGGTTGGACAGGTGAACGCGATTGATCCATTTGTCAGCGGGGTCATTGAATCCCGAACATTGTTCAACCGGGTGCCTTCAGCAGCCGATACGGTACGCATGCAAATGGCTGCCATGATCGAAGCCCGCCAAACCCACATATTTCTTCCGCTGCTGCTGCGCTGACTTCAATCGCTTGACCCCATGTGATAGAATCCAGCCATGATGGTTAGAAACCCCAAGAAGAACTGGCTGCAAATAGTCTGGCATGGGGTGCGCCTGGCAACACTCCTGATTGTGCTGACGGCGATTCTGGGCGGTTCGGCAATCTCGGTTGGCGGATTGTTGTCCAGGCTGCAGGTGCACACTCGCCAGATCGAATTTGACTACAGCAGCTGGACATTGGACGCGATGGCTGCCAAGCTCTCCGGTTATGCATTGAGCCTCAATCGTTTTTTATCCCCTGAAGAACAATCACGATGGGTGCTGGAGACACTGGCACAGGTAGCACGTGTGGATACCCTCTCGATTGAGGTGCTGATGATCTACTCCGACCCTTCGATTGCAGACCCTGATGCTGCCAGCCAGTCGCTACGGCAGGACCTGGCACAGTCTGAGGCACGGCTGCAAGCCCTGGCGCCAACGGCTGAGGCGATTTTACAATCCCAGCTGATTGATGTGCTGGGCGAAGTAGGATTGGATATGGGGGGACAGGTGTTACCCCCGTCACTCTATCGTTCCAGCGATATGCCCTATTCCCTGGTCGTCTCCCCGCGGGATCAAATTGCGCGTGATCTCGAGATTTCTCTTTCTCCATCAATGACCACCGAGGGGATGGAAGCATTGGAGAATCGGGTGTTCGATGAGCTGGATCGATCCGCGCTGGTCGTACCGATCGGTGGGATTGGCACCTATCCAACAATGGTCAAGCAATCGAGCAACCTGGTGTGGCTGACGGAGGTGATCGCCCACGAGTGGGTGCATAACTTCCTGACTTTGCGCCCGCTGGGAATGAACTATTACACCAGCGAGGACCTACGCACGATCAACGAGACCACAGCAAGCCTGGCGGGCAAAGAATTGGGTCGATTGATCCTGGAGAAATATTATCCTGACCAGGTACCGCCAGAAATTGAAGCAACGCCTTCAGGCACGCCATCAGGCGGTGGTCTATTATCGCTTGAACCCGAACCAGAAGTCTTTGATTTCAGGGCAGAAATGCGCCAGACACGCATCAAAGTGGATCGCTTGCTGGCGGAAGGCGAGATTGAGGACGCCGAATCTTATATGGAAGTGCGGCGAGAGTTTTTCTGGCAAAATGGCTACCTGATTCGAAAGCTCAACCAGGCGTATTTTGCTTTTTATGGTGCCTATAATGATGCTCCTGGCGGCGGTGCAGCAGGTGAAGACCCCATCGGCCCGGCCGTGGTCGCCTATCGGGATCGGTTTGCTTCCCTGGCTGAGTTCCTGAAGGCGATTTCTTGGGTGAACTCGGTTGATGGATTGATGCGCCGTTTGGATTAATAATCTTTTCTTAAAACCCTCAATGTTCATCTGGGGTTGGCATTTCACTGGGTGGTGATCTAAAATGGATTATAATCAATGCTTGAACATGGGCAGGTGAACATCGTCCATTTTTCTATACTGGCTGAAAGGTTACCCTCCCAGGGATTGAATAAACACTTATGACAGAAATTGATTTTGAAATAAAGACACCAGAAAATGCCCCGCTGTTAATTGTGATTTCGGGCCCATCTGGCATCGGTAAGGATACGGTTGTAGAAGGATTGAAAGAACGGAATCTCCCCTTTCGTTTTGTGATCACAGCCACCAGCCGACCGCCGCGTGATAACGAAGTTGATGGGCGGGACTACTTTTTTTACACCCCGGAAGAGTTTGAAGCGATGATTGCTGCCGATGAATTACTGGAGCACGCCTGGGTGTATTCAGCTTACAAAGGCGTTCCCAAGTGGCAGGTGCGCAAAGCCCTGGCAAGTGGTGAGGATGTGGTCATGCGCCTGGACGTCCAGGGAGCGGAAACGGTTCACAACCTGTGCCCTGATGCGATCTTGATCTTCCTGACCGCCAGCAGTGAGGAGGAGTGGCTGCAGCGATTGAGGGATCGGCGCAGTGAAACTGAGGAAGAGCTGCAATTGCGGATTGCAACGGCAAAAGGTGAATATGAGAAACTGGATATTTTTGATTACATCGTCTTGAACCAGGAGGATAGGCTTGACGAGACTCTGGATGTGATCGAAAGCATCATCACTGCTGAGCACCACCGGGTTCATCCCAGAAAAGTGGTGCTATGAGCGATCCAGCTCCCCAGATTGAGCAAGAACAACCCTCGACACAGGTTCGGGTTCAGATTCCAAATTCCAAACCCATTGTCACCTACACGCTGATCGGCGTGACGGTTTTAGCGTTTGTTATTCAGAAATTAGTTCAGACCTTGACCGGTTCAGATCTCCTGTTTTTCTTTGGCGGGAAAATCAACCAGTTCATCATGCTGGGACAGGTCTGGCGACTGATCACACCGGTGTTATTGCACGGATCCATTTTGCATATCGCACTGAACATGTATGCACTTCACATGATTGGCCGCAGGTTGGAACGGTTTTATGGTCATGGCAGATTTTTGCTGCTCTACTTGTTGGCTGGTTTTGCTGGCAACGTTCTTTCCTTTGTCCTCACCCCCGCACCTTCGCTGGGTGCGTCTACCGCAATCTTCGGATTGCTGGCTGCTGAAGGCGTCTTTATTTTTCAAAACCGCAAGCTATTTGGTCCGGTGCGCACCCGCCAGGCGATGATGGATTTTGGACTGATCCTGTTCATCAATTTAGCTTATGGGTTCATGCCTGGAACCAATATTGACAACATGGGTCACATTGGGGGCTTTCTTGGCGGCGTTTTCTTTGCCTGGAAAGGCGGGCCGCTGCTCAAAATTCGCGGTCAAACGCCATTTTTTGATATGGTCAATGTGCGCAAAAATGGTGATGTCCTTTTGGCAAGCATGGTCGTCTTTTTTGGGTTTGTCATCATTGCGATGATCCGATTTTTAGCCTGACACCCAATTATTCTCTCTTCATTACAATTCTAATAAGCGAAATTCTCACTAGAAACGAGACGGGATAGACCCGTCTTCATGCGTCAAGGTCTATCCCGGTGATTTAGTTGTTTAGTTGATGGTCAAAGTCTTGCCAGTTGATGTGCCCATCACCTCAGGATAGAAGAATTGCCAGGCGTGTGCTGGTAAGACCTGGAACACACCCCGTTGAATGGGGAGAAGTTCATAGGTGAGTGTGTAGGAACCAGCTGGGAGGAAATCAGCAGTCCATAAGAGATGGTCATCATAGATTTGGGGGTCGTTAAAATACCACCAGCCCCAGCCGTCCGCAAAAGGCTGGCGGGGGTCAAAGGGCGGTAGCGGTTCCTCAGGGTAGGTCTGGGTCGTGCGCAACGCTTGGTTGATCACCTCAGTTCCTGCGGGGATAAAATCTTCCAGCATGAAGTGATATAAATCTTGCGCACTGACGATGTTGATTGCCACGGTTATCCTATGTGGTAAGGCTCCTGTGCCAAGTGTGATGGCGTCAATGGACACACAATCTTCGCTTCCAGGGCAGCCTGAGCCCGCCAGGTAGAAGTCTTTTTGCAGGTTGATGCCGCGGTTAATGGCTTTGGCATTGGCTGCAGGCTGGTAAGCGAAGAGGTCTGCACGGTAATAGAGTGTCCCCGGACCGGGGCTGCGTTCGATCAGGAGGGCATTGGGTGAGACCTGGCGGAGCTGGTCGATGGGTGTGATGGTTGTAATCGATGCAAGCGGTGTCGTTCCTCCGGATTCACCTTCGGCTACCACGATCTCGTTCAGTGAGGCTTGAAATGTGTAATCTGCCTGGTAATCGCCGGTTCCTTGCAAAGCCTTTATCATCGCCATCAGGGACCAGGTTGTCTCAAAGGGTGATCCCCAGATTCCGGATGCGTTACGGTGGGCGATTAGATACTGCAGCGCCAGGGGCAAACTGGTGGATGCCGGGTCGAGCTGTGCCAGGGCGTAGAGCACCACAGCAGTGTTGTAGACCGGTGTGCCTGGCTGCATCCACATGGCTTGTTCGCTTTCCCAGTGAACCCCTGTGGACGATCGAGTAGCAATGGCTTCGATATCTGACAGAAGGGTGCGGATACGGTCATTTGTTCCGCTGGTCTCTTGGATTGTGAGCGCAAGCAAAGACAACGCCCAGGGACTCAGGTCTGTTCTGCGGATATAGAGGCTTTCCAGGTGTGAATCTACCCCGGAATTGCGATTCCCCAGCACAAAGAGCTGGAATGCAAGTTGATCCAGCTGCCAATTTAGCCCAATTTCAGCCGGGTCTTGTAATTGAAAAAGCAGGAAGTCGACTGCACGTTCAAGGGAGACATCATCCACGTCAAGTTCTGCCTGGAGAGCCTGGTCCAGTCCGAAAAGGACATACGCGGTGATGAAGGGGTCGGATGTGCCGTTTGTGTGATTGCCCTCAGCCCACCACGACCAGCCGCCATCCAGGCTTTGGGCATCCAGCAGCAAACGGATGCCTTCATTCACTAAGAACGTAAGGTTTTCGGCAAGTTCAGGGGATTCAATGTCCAGTTTGGACAGTGCCTGGTATGTATTCAGGTTTGCCAGCAAGCGAGAGAGGATTGTGATCGTGTCCTCGTAGGGTTCGTTTTCGAGCGCTTGCAGGCTCTCCAAAAGCATGGCTGTGAGCGAAGGGGTGAGCTCGAGGGTGATATGCCCGGAAGATGGCACGATGGTAAGGGGGAGACTCACGACTTCCAGCCGCTGTCCTTCATCGAATAGCTGCCCGGATGTGCTGAAGGTTTGGGGCATCAGGTAGTTTAGGATGGGAAGATTTCCCCAAGTGGGCGTGCTGGCGTCGGACAGAAAGCCTGAAACCGCCTGAAAAACCAGCTCCACCGGCTGCGTGCTGTCCACATTGCCCATCCATGTCGCCAGGGTTTCGTTGCCCGATTCAATTCGCACAGATTGTGTTTTTTGGGTTTCGTCCCGTAAATTGAATCCAGTCGCAAACAAGGAGACATCTACATCCAGGGGTTCAGAAGTGTTGTTATGCACAACAGCAGCTATTTCAACATGATCTCCATTGACGAGGAAGCGCGGTGTCACCGGGCGAATCATGAGGTCTTTTTGGGTCACAATCTCCGCTTCTGCCTGCCCGACCAGGTAGTCACTGGTCAGACCGCGCACGTCCACCACCCATGTGGTGAGGGAATCGGGCAGCGGAATTGAGAGCTGGGCGGTGCCATCGGCGCCAGTGACCACCTCTGCTTGCCAGTAGGCCGTATCGGGGAAGTCCTCACGCAAATTGATCTCAGGCTCTGCTTCTCCGCCGCCCATACCAAGATCAAGATTTGAAAGAGCCATCTGGCTGGCGTAGGTTTTTAGAGAAAGGCTGGTCTGAACCGAAAGTGGTTGCTGATGATAGAGGGCATCAATAATCGATGGGCTGTTGGATTCGATCAGTGCCAGCAGAGCCTTATCGACGACTGCGACTGAAAATTCTCCCTGAACAGGATTACCCCGTTGGTCCTGGATTAAAAGCGTTGCAGAAACGGTCTTGCCAGGTTGTGTTTTTGTGGGAACAATTTCAAGCTGGACATCCAGTGTCTTTGAGAGAGGTAAAACTGGGAGGTGCAGTAAGCCCTGGCGGTAATCCGGACGCCCATCCGCATCTTTCCCCAGCAAAATGGCAGTGAAGTAGATGTTCGGAATGGATTCGGGTGTGATGGGCAGGGAAAACATAGTCCCTGAGCCGGAAATCTCGAGAATTTGTGTCTCCATTACTTTTCCCCGCTCAACTGTGATCATTGCTTTTGCGCCTTCGGGGAAGGGATTTGGAATGAAGATTTGGGCAATTTGGCCGGGCTGATAGTTGTCCGTGTCGGCAGTCAGCTGTAACTGGTTTTGAGGTTGATGTGGCCAGATTGCGCTGGATTCTCCGCTTACCCACAGCACCACCTGGGTGATCGCTTTGCCGGACTGGAGTGTCAGCTGGTAGGTTCCGGGGTTTGGCGGGGTGAACTCAAGTTCCACCACACCCTGCTGGTCTGTGATCGGGCTGGCGCTGGCAACCTGAGTCGTTTTGGCGACAGCGCGATAGGGCGTGATGATGTCGAAGGTTTCTTCCAACTGCCACTCAATGGTTTCAAAAGTCGCTTCGATCGGGATATCGGCCACCGGGATTTTGGACCAATCTGCTGTGAGAATTGAAAATTGGATGGGTGTGTTCTGTCGACCCAAGAAGGAGGAAGGTTTTACACCGATGTAGAATGATTCAGGGTGGACGAGCACAGAATCCACGCTGGTGACGGGGTAGCCACTCTCATCCGTGAGTGTCACTTCCAGGTTGATCCGATAAGGCGCACCTGGTTGGAGAATGTCGATCTCAGGCTGATCGTTTGGGATGGTGAGATGAGCCAGTCCTGTGTGGTCTGTTGCTCCCTCACCCGAAGCAATCAAGTTTCCCAATCGCGAATACCTATCCATCCCTGGCAAAAGCCATGTTGTGTTGTAAGGTCCAACGCGATATCCGGGAAGATCAAAAGGAACTGGCTCCAAAAAGGCATTCCAGGAAATGCCTTGGTTGCCAGCTGGCAGTCCAAAGTAAAAATTCGCTTGAATTGCTGCACTCAGATCATCGCGTACCAAGATTTCTTCTGATCCCATTTCCAGAGTCATCTCTATCTCCGGTTTGCGGTAAGCGGCGACGTTGAAATACAGGTTTGAGATGGGTTCTTCTTCGCTGGAAAGTTCAATCCAGTAAGTGCCTGTGGGAGTACTTTCTGGCAGGTGAAATGAACCAGAACCCGTGCCAAAGCTGTTTAGAGTCAGGTTTTCAGAATAAATGGCGCTTGGCTTACCCGCCATCCCGCCGCTGCTGTAGGCTGTCACGGCCACCTGGTTCAGCCCGGCTGAAGTGGGGTTCCCATTATCGCGGCTAAAGACCAGTGTTTTGAAATGGACACTATCCCCAGGGCGGTAGATCGGTCGATCGGTATAGAGATAGGCATCCAGTTTTGCAGGGAAAAGATCAACCTGAATTCCCATCTCGTAAAGCGAGTCAGATTGATTCCAGGTTGAGATGGAAAATGCAAAATTATCCTGTCCTGGTTTCCCAACCACAGCATAAAAGCTGGTGTAAAAATCTTCCATTGGGACATAACTGCCCAGGAACAGTCCCTCTGAGTCCGTTTGTCCTGAGATGAGGTTATCTCCCAGGGTGTTGTAAACCCGGACAGGTGTGTTTTCCAGGGGGCTGTAATCCCCCAGTCGCACAGCCCAAACAAATGCCTGCTCAGGCGTTATCTTCATGACAAGGTTGTTATCACTGACGATGAGATACAGTTTTTCCACATAGGTCGGGTTGGAAACAGATACCTCTGGAGAGGAAACACCCAGAAAATATATTCCTGGTGAGAGTGGGTTGCCCTGATAAGCAATTGGGATGCGAACAATTTCACTGACGTTTCTTTCCAGGTCAACATTTTGGATTGTTTTCTCCAATGTCTCTGGAAGAAACATTTGGCGATAGTTGTAATTGTCAGGGTGGAGCAACGTAATCAAATCCGTTATGCTGATGGGGGCAAGTTCCAGATGAACGCTGTTGATGTTGGTTGCCTGCAGCACGATTTCAGATTGTGAGGCGGGTAGGAACAGTATATTATAAGCTGTGGGCGGGGTTGCGATCGTCAATGAGGGTTCAGCCGGGGGAGTGTAGAAGGATAGCGAAAGGGAGTCTTCCAGTGAGCCACCCCACAGGTCTTTTAAATCCTGATCCAGCCCCACAGTGTAGTATTCTTCGGGCTTGAAGTAGCCAGAGAGGTCGACCGTAGTATTGTCATTGGTGAGATAGATGCTCTTCTGTGTGATTTCCGGACTGATGCTGACAAGATCGCGCAAATTTTCCGCCTTGACAGGGGTTGTAAAGTGGAATTTGTAGGTTCCAAATTGCCCGTAGTGCAAGGAAAGCTCTGGGAGCCTGGTGCTGTCCAGTGAAAAGTCTGGGTAAGTCACGCGTTCGGTGGTTGTCGTGGCAGTGATTGGCAGTCCACCCACCGATTCTGCCCCAGCCTCCAGCTGAATCCTGTAGGTTGTGCTGCGGTTGAGCAGTGGGTTGGGTGTGAATTTGAAGGACTTATTGTTCTGATCCCATTCAAAGGCGCCGTCTACAGGGGTTCCATCTGAAGCGTTGATGGAGAAATGATCCTCCACGCTCTCTGGATCCATGCGAATATTGAAAGTCATCTCGATAGGGCCATCCAGGCTTAACTGATCGCCTGGAAGGGGAAGAATGCTGAGAACAGCGGGTTGAGTGGTGACAAAGTCAAACTGGAATGGTTGGGCTTCATCAAGGGCGGCGCCTGAAACAGCCTGTAATTCAGAGTTGAGGATGATGCTGTATATGGTCCCGCTATCCATGGAGGTTTCTGGTTTGAAGGTGTAGGTGCTGGTGTTCAGCCATTCGCCTGTGCCGGGCACTTCGGGCGAGAGGGAAAAGGCAGGCTTGGCTGAGGACTCTATCCCGAGTGCCACAACAGGTTGATTGAAGGCAACAAAGATGACGCTTTCCGGATCCACGTCCTGGGTGCCATCTGCGGGCATGGTTTGCACCACTTTGAGGGACTCGGCTGTGTGAAAGTCCACCTCAATTGGGCTTTGCAGGCTTTGTTTATTGGCTGCCTGGGCGCTGGTGTTGAGCGCCATATGCAGTGTGGTGCCAGGTGCAAGTGCTTGATCGGGGGTGAAGGTGAGGATTTGATCATTTTCCCAGCTGAAGCGTCCGCTGGTGTTTGGATTGAAATGGAGCGCAGCTTCAACGGAGTGGATATCCATCGGCTGGTTGAAATACAGCGAAATAGGTTGCTGTAGAGCAATCTCGCTGCCCGGCAGTGGATCAATTTCCACCAGAGCAGGCGGTAAATCCGTTTGAGGCGCAGCCGAAATCTGTTGGGCTTCTTCGTTTGGGGTTTGGCGTAATTCAGGGGGTGTTTTGTCTGCTGACTTCTGCCAGGGCAACTGGCACCCGGCAAGAAGACCTGAAAACAGGGTGAAGATCAGAAGAATCAAACCCAAACGACGAGGGAAATTCCAATTACTTGAGTTTTTCACCATTACCTCCTCAATCCTGACCCCATTGAACCATTGCAGGTATCTGATTTGGAGCCAAGTTCCTCATCCGGAGAAGTGACATATGGATGTGGATTAACCCTATTATATGGTAGATTGTTCTGGAAAAGTGAGCCCGATTTGCTTTGGCCCTCGGGATCAGTCTGACAGTGAGATGACCTTCGCAAGGGGAGTGGTAAAGTCTGCAAGGATGACATCTGCCATTGATAGTTCTGATGCAGGGTGGGAGGTGGCAACCGCAATGCAGCGCATACCCGCATTTTTAGCCGCCATGATACCGGGTAAAGAGTCCTCGATCACCCAGCAGTGATCTGGTGCACGCTGGACGATTTGTGCTGCAGCGAGAAAGATATCTGGCTCAGGTTTTGCAGGCATATCCTCACCGGAAATGAGGTGGTCGAAGAAGGAAATTAAGCCGAACTCTGCCAGCAAGGTTTCAATATTGACCATAGGTGCCGAAGATGCTACGACCTGGGGAATGTGGGCGTTTCTGGCTGTGGTGAGCCATGATTGGACACCTGGAACCAGGCTGGCGCTTTCCGCAGCAATTTGACGAAACACACACTCTTTGGTCTCAACGATTGTATCGTAGAGGTCCGGCTCCGGTTCAAAGCCCAGGAACAACGGGACATTTGCACGGTTGTTGCGCCCAAAATTTGCGTTATAAATCTGGCGATCAAGCGTATACCCATGCATCTGAAGGGCGTGCTGCCAGGAAATGAAGTGCGTCTCTTTGGAGTCAAACAGTGTGCCGTCCATGTCCCAAAGGAATGCGGGTGTCATTTCAATCAAGTGCTGCCTCCTTTTCCGAACCCTCATTATACTGCCAGTGCGGACCCAGATACGCCATTCTGGGTTAGATTAACCGCATAGAAGTGCTCAGACTGGTTTTGTTGGTCTATGGTATACTCTCGGCTGATTTTAATACAAAAAGGAATTTTCTAATGAAAAGAGCAGTCAGTATTAGTATTGGTTCATCCATCAGGGACAAGTCCGTTTCTGTGAACTTGCTTGGCGAAGAGGTTCTTATTGAGCGGATTGGCACAAATGGAGACATGAAAGCAGCCAGGCAGCTTTTCCGTGAATTGGACGGCAAAGTGGATGCGTTTGGCGTTGGTGGAACAGACCTGGGTCTGTTTGTAGACGATAAGTGGTACCAACTTCATTCTGTCGCATCCCTGGTTAAAGATGTACGGGTAACGCCTGTGGCGGATGGCTGTGGGCTCAAGAATACGCTGGAAGCCACATCCGCCAGCGTTCTTGACGCGGAAATTGACGACTATCTGGACCAGGTCGGCAGACGTGCCCTGGTGATGACGGCTGTCGATCGGTACGGCTTGCTGCGCTCATTTGTGGATGCACACTATGAATGTATCTTTGGCGATGCCTTATTTTCTTTGGGCGTGCGCCTGCCTTTCCACTCGGAACGGAGCGTAAAAACCTTTGCGGCTGCATTGATCCCGCTTGTCAGCCGATTGCCTTTCAAATGGGTTTACCCGGTTGGTGAAAAGCAATTGGAGCGCAAACCCAAATATGGCTGGGCTTTTGATTGGGCAACTGTCATCGCTGGTGACTGCCATTACATCACACGTTATATGCCCGACCAGCTGGCAGGGAAAGTCGTGGTGACCAACACTACCACACCTGCTGATATGGCTCTTTTCAGACAGGCTGGCGTGAAATATGTGATGACCACCACGCCGGTCTATGATGGGCGATCCTTTGGAACGAATATGATGGAAGCGGGGATGCTTGCTGCCAGCGGTTACCGCGATAAAGTGGATTATCGAAATTACACCGTTTATTTTAAGTTGATGAGCGATCTGATTGCCGCAGCCGGATTGAAGCCGAATTTACAGGAATTATATTAATGAGAATGGATGTGTTATTGCTTGCAGGCGGCATTGTGACGCCTGAGGATCCATTATATGACCTATGCCCTGAGGGACGCCGGAGCCTGATTGAGATTCACGGTAAGCCAATGGCGCAGTGGGTGATTGACGGGCTGGTCGGGTCTGACTCGGTAGGTGACATCTATATTGTTGGGCTGACTGAAGAGAACGCGCTGCAATCTGAGAAGCCGCTACACTACCTGCCGGATTCGGGCAGTTTGTTTGACAATATTCGTTCGGGGGTTCTGCAAGCCACAGGCGACCACCCACAGCGAACAAAAGTCCTGCTGGCATCAGCTGATATTCCTGCGGTGACACCTGAAATGGTGGATTGGCTGGCTGATCAGATCGCAGCTGATCCCACCGGGCAGGTGTATTACAACGTTGTTACAAGAGAAGTGATGGAAAAGCGGTTTGCTGAATCGAATCGATCCTATGTCTATCTCAAGGATGTGGCTGTGTGCGGGGGCGATCTGAATGCAGCAGATGTCAGCTTGTTCACACATGAACAACCCCTGTGGAACGCGTTGACCGAAGCCAGAAAAAATCCGCTCAAACAGGTTCGCCTTCTGGGAGTCGGCAGCCTGATTCTAATTGGGCTGCGTTTGCTCACACTGGATAGCGCAGTAAAGCGAGTGTGTCAAAAGTTATCCATTGAGGGACGGGCGTTGGTCTGTCCATATGCCGAAATGGCGATGGATGCGGATAAACCGCATCAGTTGGAGATCCTCAGGCAAGACCTGGAGCCTAAGCTGTGAAACTGCGGCTCAAGCGGATCCTGAGAACGGATGCCAATTGCTCACGGGCGTTGTTAGTGCCTGAAGAAAAGCGTTTGTTGTCCTTGCTCTTAAAAATCTTTGCGCACTCTGGAGATTCCTGGTTCTGGCTGGCTGGTTTGTTCCTGGTTTGGCTGTTTGGGGCTGATGAATGGCGCGAACGAGCGCTTTTTCTCGGTGTGGGGCTGGTCATCATGGCAGTCGCTGTGATCTTTTTGAAGTTTTCCATTCGCCGCAAGCGGCCTGATGGAGAATGGGGCCAGATTTACCGGATCACTGATCCGCATTCCTTTCCCTCTGGCCATGCCGCCCGCTCTGCCGCGCTGGCTGTGATGGGGCTGGCAATTGGACCGCCCTGGTTTGGGGCTGCGCTGGCACTTTGGGCGCCGTGGGTGGGGCTTTCACGGGTGGCGCTGGGGGTTCACTATCTCTCGGATGTCGTTGTGGGGTGGCTGGTCGGCGCGCTGATGGGCTTGCTTGCCGTGGCTCTTCAACCGCTTGCGCTGCGGATATTTTCTTTCCTGTTGTAAACGTGGGCTGGTTCTAATCCTTTTTCCCTGTATTTAATTCAATCAGACGCTGGTATTGCCATTAGGCTTCTGCTGCAACTGCCGATTCAGCCTTATCCGGCTCAGCAGCGCGATGGACTGCCTGCTGCGCGTAATTTGTCGCAGCCAGGGCATGGGCTGGCACGTGGGCTGTGGCAACTGCCTGACCGGCAGCGCGAGCTGCAGAGCGGGCGGGTGAATCAACTTCGATTTCGCGCGCTGCCGCGTGGGAATTCAGAGATGCTGTGCGAATCACTGACATTGAAAACTTACCGGTGTCGATCCAGTTTTGCAATGTTTCCAGCGCCTGTTGAGGGCGGTTGTCTTCTGGATAGTCCTGTGTAAAAATGGGTAGAACTCTTTCCACGCATTCAATTGACCAAAGCGCAAGGATGCGTTTGTTGCTGGATTGGACCAGCGCTGAAAGGGCTTGGTCTTTTCGATTCAAGGAAAATCTCGGTTTTTTCATTGGTTTTCCGGCATAAGCGAGGTTAGCCTGAATGGAACGGCAATGTGAAGAAACTATAAATCCTTCACCATGTAAAGATCACCCATTTCAAATCCACGTTCTGCATAATACACTCGTGTGCCCACTGCCGCTATCACAGCCAGGTGCTTGAATCCATTTTCGCGGGCAATCTCTTCAGCTTTTTCAATCAAACGGGTTCCCATGCCGCTGTGCTGGGCAATCCCGCTGCGTTCCTCGCCCACTTCGAGGGATTGACCATAGACATGAACTTCACGAATGATGGCAGCATTCTCCAATTCGATTATTCCAGTCACATGGGAATCTCCAGGCAGTGACAGGCGCAGGAATCCAGCCAGCTTGTCATCTTGTGTGTCATAGGAGAGGAAATGCTCTTCGGCATGGGCGGGATGGTAGATAAGGTGGTTCAGGCTGACTGATTGCGGCGTGACTTTGCTCTGGCGAATCTCGCGACAGCGGATGCACTCACACCGTGTGCCGCGCTGTGCCATTTCGCGCTGTATGTCCTGGCGCAGGCTGGTATTCTTGTTGCCCTCAACCACATAGGTGGAGGGAATATCGCGGATGATACGGTTGATGCGGCAATAACGGGGAACACTTGTTTTGATGTCTGCAATTAAATCCAGCAATGTCTTTTCGGAATACGGGTGGTAGTGCCCCTGTTTCCAGAGATCATACAGCTCGGTCCCTTCCAGCAGCTGGCAGGGGTAAATTTTCAATTCATCCGGGCAGAATGAGCCTTCACCCCACAGCCGCTTGAAATCCTCTCGGTCCGATTCGGGGGTTGCACCAAGCAAATTTGGCATCCAATGCAGCACAACTTTAAACCCGCCAGCTCGCAGCAGGGCTGTTGCGTCCAGGGTTTCCTGGACAGTGTGGCCGCGCTTGTTGAGCGCCAGGATGCGATCATCCAGGCTCTGGGCACCCATCTGCACCTTGGTGACCCCTAAGGTGCGCAGCCAGCCAAGCGTTTTGGGATTAACGAGATCCGGACGCGTTTCGATCACCAGCCCCACATTGCGGTGTTCAGCGTGGACATTACGTTTTTGCGCTTCTTGCAGCGTGTTGAAATCAGGGTCATCCTCCGGGTTGACATCGTTCATTGCATCAAAACAGCGGCGGACAAACCATTCCTGGTATTCACGGGTGTAAGCGCTGAAAGTTCCACCTAAAATCAACAGTTCAATCTTGTCGGTTGGATGTCCGACTGCTGTGAGCGCCTGGATACGGTTGTGGACCTGGGCATAGGGATCAAAATTGTTTTCCACACCGCGTTTGGCGCCAGGCTCCTCGCTCAAGTAGCTTTTCGGGAGCTGATCCTCCTGGGGGCAGAAGATACAATTTCCAGGGCAGGGATGATAGCGGGTTAATACGGTGACGGTGGTCACGCCGGAAAGGGTGCGCGTGGGTTTCATCCGAATTTTTTGCAGGAGAGATTCGTCTGCTTTCCACTCACCAGAGTCCACCATTTGATAATACGCCGCGACCAGCGCGTGTTTGGGGATGAAGCCCCCACCCTCCGGTTTGGGGTGGGCGCGCTGGGCAGTGTTGAGGTCCGTTCCCTGCTTCAATTCCTCCAGGATGCTCAACGCCAGGGTTTTTTCAGTTTCCGAATAGGCTCGTTTTCGTTTCCAAGCTTCTGCTTTCATATCAGTCAATTGTACCCATTATTGCCTGTTGAGATAAACACCAAAGAGTGAAGACTTTACAAAGTTTTTACATCCTACCAATAAAAATCTAATAGTTTTGATTTATGATAGTATCAAGCCAAGATAGAAGATTTAGAGGTGATTTAAATGGAATGGTCATGGAATGTTGGTAAAATTGCAGGGATTGATTTAAAAATCCATCCCACATTTGTGTTCTTGCTGATTTGGGTGGGTTTTTATGCATTGTTTTCAGGCGGGACGATTGCCACGATGTCGATGGAAATTTTATTCATCCTGGCGCTTTTCCTGTCTGTTGTTTTGCATGAGCTGGGACATGCCCTGGCGGCAAGAGGTTTTGGTATTAAAACGCAAGATATTACGTTGTTGCCCATCGGCGGTGTTGCTCGGTTAGAGAAAATGCCAGAAGATCCTAAAGAAGAGCTGGTTGTTTCACTTGCCGGTCCCTCAGTGAATGTGGTGATTGCCGGCTTGCTATTTGGCGTTTTGCTGCTGATGGGAACATTTGCCCTACCACTCGAAATTTCTGTTCTGATGGATAATTTCTGGGTTCGGCTGCTTTCTGTCAATCTCTCATTGATGATCTTCAACCTGATTCCTGCTTTTCCGATGGATGGGGGTAGGGTGCTGCGGGCGCTGCTTGCACTGCGGGTGGATTATGTCAAGGCGACCGGAATTGCAGCCAACATTGGCAAAGGATTCGCAGTTTTGATGGGGTTGGCAGGACTGGTCTGGAATCCCTGGCTGATAATGATTGCCTTCTTTGTTTGGTCTGGTGCCGGGGCTGAAGCGCAAACTGTAGCAACAAAAGCTGATTTGAAAGGCTTGCGGGTTCGGGATGCCATGATCTCACAGTTTTACCAGGTGGAGGCAAACCAGCCGATCGATAGTGTCTTTCAGCTGGCGATGGAAACCGGGCAGCATAATATTCCTGTGGTTTCCAACGGAAACTACCTCGGTATTATCCGCAGGAATGATTTGATGAAAGCGCTGGAACATCTGGGTAACCGGGCACCTGCCTATGCAGCGATTGGGATTGAGCCCGATGGGCTTGATGCTGACCTGGATCTGGTTGAGGTTTTGCCCAAATTTGCAACCAGCCGCGTATTGCCCGTGTTGGAAGGGCGCCAGCTGATTGGGTTGGTGACCCCGGAGAGTGTTCAGCAGCGGATGTGGTTAAAGCGAAAGCTGAAGGCTGTTGATCAGAAACCGCCAGAAGAGGAAATTGATCCAATTGTGTAACATGAAGATTATGATTTGATCTTTGACCGCCGAAGTTCAGCCTTCGGCGGTTTTTAGTTGACTTGGTGAAGGAATCTGAAATATACTTTGAAAATCATGAAACGATCCATTCAGCAGCAATTACTGACAATCAACCAGAATTTTTACGATCAATTTGCACCCTCATTCTCTGCCACACGGGATCATGCCCAGCCTGGTGCAACAAGCCTGGTCAGCCGAATAGACACTGATGCAAGCGTGCTGGATGTGGGTTGCGGCAACGGCACTTTTGCCCGGGAACTGGTGCGCACTGGTTTCGCAGGAAAATATCTGGGGGTGGATATGAGTGATAATCTGCTGGCTGAGGCAGTTAAATTGACCGGTGAACCTGCCCTGGGACATTTTGAATTTTCCCGAGTGAACCTGGCTGAGCCAAACTGGGAAAAAATGCTGACTGAATCGCCCTATAACTGGCTAATGTGCTTTTCTGTGGTTCATCATCTACCCGGGGAAGACCTGCGCTTGCAGACGGCGAAGGCTTTTAGAAGATTGGTTTCAAGCGGAGGGGTGGTGGCGGTCTCCGTCTGGCAGTGGCAGAACAGCGCCAGGCTGCGCAAACGCGTGCTGCCCTGGTCCACCGTGGGTTTGGCGGTTCAGGAGCTTGATGAGGGGGATACCTTGCTGGATTGGCGGGCAGGCGATACACCCGGATTGCGCTACGTGCACACTTTCAATGAGACAGGTTTAACGCACCTTGCTGAGGCTGCCGGCTTTACCGTCCAGGAATCCTTTTATTCAGATGGAAAATCCGGTGACCTGGCGTTATACCAGGTATGGGGTCAGTAATTTTCAGACAGTAGACATATTACGCGGTTATTCATTTGCTGTAAAAAAACACCAATCGGGTCGGGATTGGCGTTTTTTGATAGGATGGATTCTTTATCCCAAAGCCACGTCCAGCAGCATCATGACAGCAAAGCCCAGCATCACGCCAATGGTGGGGATGTCTGAGTGTCCTTCGCATTTAGATTCCGGGATCAACTCTTCTGCCACAACATAGATCATGGCACCAGCCGCAAAAGCCAGAGCATAGGGTAGGATAGGCCGCATCAGGACGGTGGCGGCGGCACCAATCAGTCCAGCAATCGGTTCGACCATGCCGGAAAATTGTCCGTAGTAAAAGGCTTTGCTTGCTTTCCATCCCTCTCTTCGCAGGGGGGCGGAAACAGCCAATCCTTCTGGAAAGTTCTGAATGCCAATGCCGATGGCCAGTGCGATGGCTGAACCGACGCCTGCACCCTCGATGCCGGATGCAGCTGCACCGAAGGCGACGCCCACTGCCAGACCTTCAGGGATGTTGTGCAGAGTGATGGCTGTGATCAATAAAACGCTGCGCTGCCATGAGGACTTGGGACCCTCGGGATCTGTTTGTGACATGTGCATGTGCGGTAGGAGCTTATCTACCAAAAAGAGGAACGCGCCCCCAAGTAGGAAGCCAGTCAATGCAGGAAACCAGCTGGGGACCGCTAAATTTTCTGATAATTCAATTGCTGGCGCCAACAGAGACCAATAGCTGGCGGCAATCATCACGCCAGAAGCAAATCCGAGCAGACCGTTTAGCATTTTACGGCTTACATCTTTGGTCAGGAAGACCAAGGCTGCCCCGAGGGCTGTTAATGCCCAGGTAAAGAGCGTACCTAATAATGCCTGTATGATTGGTGAAAATTGTTCCATGAAAGCGATCATAATGCCTCCTAATTTTGGGGTTAATTATACCTGTACGATCAAGAAATTCGCCTGATGCAAATCAGAAATGATTTTATCCTGAATTGAATTGAACCTGGTGCGGTAAAATTGTCGCATGGAAGGCACCGGGAATTCTACTGAGAAGATTTTCAGCGTGGTCGTACAGCATCTTGCAGCTGGCGAAACGGCTGAAGCTGCGCGGCTATTTAATGGATTTTACGAGGGGTATCCCGGGCTGGTGATCGACCGCTATGGCTCAACCCTTGTACTTTTGGATCATGATGCGATTTATCAGCAAACTGAATTGATCCGTTCAATTACTGAATGGTCGCTGGCGCACCTGCCGGGAGTGAAATCTGTCCTGTTGAAGTCTCGTTATCATGAGGACCAGCGGCTGAGAAAGGGGATTCTCGTCGGTGGGAATGCTTTACCGCAAGAAATTACAGAATTTGGTGTTCGATACGCGCTGGATCTGCAGATGAATCAGGATGCTGGCTTTTACCTGGACACCCGGTTGCTGAGACGCTGGTTGATTGAGCATGGGGCAGGCTTACGGGTGCTGAACACCTTTGCCTATACTGGCAGCCTGGGGGTGGCTGCCGGCAAAGGCGGCGCATCCCAGGTAGTCCAGACAGACCTCAGCAGGACTTTTCTTGAAATGGCACGGCGTTCGTGGTCGCTAAATGGACTGCCGGCTGACCGCCATCAGCTCATTGTGGGAGATTTTTTCCGGTTTGCTGGGCGCTTACGCAGCCAATCCCGATTGTTTGATTGTGTGATCCTGGATCCACCTTATTTTTCCACCACCGATGCTGGCAAAGTGGATTTGCAGCATGGGACCACTCGTTTGGTCAACAAAATCAGACCAGTGGTGGCACATGAGGGATGGTTGATCGTGATCAACAACGCGCTTTTTCTCACTGGTGCGGATTTTATGTCTGAGTTGGAGCGTTTGTGCCAGGGTCAATATCTGGTTTTAGATTCAATACTTCCTGTGCCATTAGATGTGACGGGTTACCCCGAAACGATTGTTGATCAGCCGCCAGCCGATCCTGCGCCCTTCAACCATCCAACAAAGATTGCGGTTCTCAAGGTTTTTCGCAAAGATCAGCAAAAATAAATCACGACGCGCGAACGCTCTCCCCCTGTGAACAGCTTGTATTGAGTATCTTGTTGATCAGGTTAGTGGTTTGAGAATGGCGCCTTGCCAGGGTGAGAGCGTGCATTTTCGTAAATGGGCGTCTTCTGCGACGGCTCCCACCCCACCGAGCAGATCTTCAAATTCGATGCCGGTTTCAAAATGCTCCCCAAGAGGGATATTTAATTCCCAGCCGGTGCTGTCTGCGTTAAAAACGACCAGGAGTTGATCCGGTCCAAGGTGGCGCAAGATGGCAAGATGCCTGCCTTCGGCATAAATGGGATGGAATTCACCTGTGCGCAGGGCGGGTTGCGCATTGCGGATGTGAGCGAAGGTTTTAATTGCTTTACGCAAGTCTTGATCCCACAGAGATTCATCCCAGGGGAAAGTTGCCCGGTTTTCCGGTTCCCTGCCGCCCATCATGCCAATCTCGTTGCCATAGTAGATACAGGGCGCGCCTGGATAGGTCATTTGAAAGAGGGTCGCTAATCGGAAGGCATCTTTGTTACCGCTGACCATGCTGAGGAAACGCGGTATATCATGGCTGTCCATCAGGTTGAGCTGTGCCAGAGCGTTCTGTTTGGGATAGATCTCAAGCAATTCCCGGGTGCGTTGGGCAAACCCGGCGGCATCCAGGCTGGGTACCTCGGGCAGCCCCATTATCCCCGAGATCATGGTTTCATCCCTGTTGTGGGCACCAAAGAACCCCACACATGCCGCAGTGAACTGATAGTTCATCACACCGTCGAACATGTCCCCCTGAAGCCATTCCTGTGCTTCCGATGGGATCTCACCCACCAGGTAGGCATCCGGGTTGGGCGATTTAGTCACCAGGCGAAACTGGCGCCAGAAGGATTCATCATCAATTTCGAAGGGCACATCCAGTCGCCAGCCATCCACACCCTGTTCAATCCAATGCTGAGCGACGCCATACAGGAACTGGCGCACCTGCGGGTTATCGGTGTTGAATTGGGGGAGGGCAGGTAGATTCCACCAGCAGGAGTAGTTTGGTTTACCCTGGTAGGCATTCATCGGGAAGCCATACACTTTGAACCAATCCAGGTACGGTGACTTTTCATTGTTTTCAAGGATATGGTTGAATTGGAAAAACCCACGACTGGCGTGATTAAAAACACCGTCGAGAATGATTCGCATATTTCGGCGGTGTGCTTCTTTCAAAAGGGAAAAGAAAACCCGGTTGCCGCCCAAAATAGGGTCTACCTGATAATAATCATAGGTGTGATAGCGGTGGTTGGCGGCGGACATGAATATCGGGTTGAAGTAGAGCGCGGTGATGCCCAAATCCTGCAAGTAATCCAATTTTTCAATCACACCCTGCAGATCGCCGCCCTTGAACCCGTTGCGAGTAAGCGGGGAATCCCACGGTTCGATATGGGTGGGTTTCTCTAAAAAATCAGATTTGGCAAAGCGATCTGGAAAAATCTGGTAAAAAATGGCGTTCTTGACCCAATCGGGTGTATATGTCAGTTCAGGCATTAATCGTTGCTCCTGGCTACCTTGATCAATAAGCATAATTCTACCATTGAAGATTTTTGGGGGAAGGAGTTGTATCACAGCCGTTGTTTGCTGTAATGGCAAAAGAAGTAA
>DIXG01000023.1 GCA_002436005.1 Anaerolineaceae bacterium UBA6086
TATGAGCTGATCCAGGTGTTTTTTACTCAATTTTTGTTTGTTATTGTTCAACGTTTTTATTTATTGGAATTGTTCAACACTCTCATATGTGTTTAACCGGAAAGTAATCGCTATTTTGGGGAAAAATTGGCGCGGAGGGGTAGTGCGTGTTCGAGCACTATGATTTGGCAATGTGCATAACGCTGGCACACTGCCTGTCTCTGGCTTCCTGGGATGAGGAATCGCCTGTTAGAGGTCATGAAGGCAGATCAGGTGACATGCAGCTCATTGACCTTGCGGAAGTGATAACCGTAGATGCTGAAGGTGATCGCCAGTGGAAATTTTTTCGGATGATGGAAGATTGTCCAGAAAAACAGCTTCCAGTATTCGCGCCGTTCGGGGCTCATGATCCCGATTGTAAAAATGGAAGAGAGAAAAGCTGAAATTTCTTGCCACTGCAGGGTGACGGTGTGGCGGTGGGGCTGGTAATCTGAAATAAATGTTCGCACCCGATGATAAAATCCCTCGGCAGAATAAATCGAATCAAGGATTTTTCGATAACCTTCCTTTAGCTGGGAGAGTTCCATTTTAGGGATGATGTTGGTTTCGCCATCTACATTGTCCCCGGAATAAGCATTACGGATGCGGCCTTCGCGCAGCATGCGTTGATAGAGCTGGGTGCCGACTGGTGCCTGGAGCAAGCCAACCATTGCGGTGACAATCCCACTTTGCTGGATAAAGTCAATCATGCGCTCAAAAATAGATTCGTCGTCGGAATCAAACCCGACAATGAAGCCGCCCATCACCTGCAAGCCCATTTGCTGGAGCTTCTTCACGGCGCCGATCAGATCACGGTTGCGGTTTTGGCTCTTGGAGCATTCTGCCAGGGCGGTGTCATCAGGCGTTTCTATTCCAACAAAGACCTGTGTGAAGCCAGCTTTGACCATCAATTCGATCAGTAAATCATCATCAGCCAGGTTGACAGAGGCTTCAGTGAGGAACAGGCAGCCCTTCTTCCCCTTACGCCACTCAATCATGGCGGGCAGAATTTTCTCTTTGAGGATGCGCTTATTACCGATGAAGTTATCATCCACGATGAAAATGTTGCGCCGCCAGCCAAGAGAATAGATCTTGTCCAGTTCAGCAATCAGCTGCTCGGTGGACTTGAGACGCATGCGATGCCCGAGCAGGGCAGTCACATTGCAGAAATCACAATTAAATGGGCAGCCGCGTGAAAATTGCAGGCTGAGAGAGTCATAATAACGCAGGTTCACCAGATCCCACAGTGGCACCGGTGTTTTGCTGAGGTCGGCAAATTCCTCTGTTTGATAGACCCTTTGGGGGGCACCGAGATCGAGATCAGAGAGGAACAGGGGCAGGGTGATCTCCGCTTCGTTGAGGATCAGGTGGTCAACGTCTGGAAAAGCTTCTGGTTCTGCCGTGAAAAGCGGCCCGCCAGCCACAATCATTTTCCCTGCCGATTTAACGCGCGCGATCACCGTATTGGTGAATTCTCGCTGCACAGTCATAGCGCTGATCATGACCATATCTGCCCATGCCAGGTCTTTATCCCGCAGGGTTTGCACGTTCATGTCCACCAGGCGTTTTTGCCAGGAAGTGGGCAGCATGGCAGCAATGGTCAGAAGCCCCATAGGGGGCGAAGAAGATTTCTTGTGCACAAATTTGAGAGCGTGCTTGAAGCTCCAAAACGTATCAGGAAATTCGGGATAGACCAGCAAAATATTCATCAGATCACCTTCATCGTCACTTTCTTAGTTGGTTGCATTCAGTCACTCACCCTCACAATCCGGAGGATGCGTGCCTGTTGGGCGCCTGCCTGTCTGGGTGCAGGTTTACACAAACGCACAGTTCACGCGTTTGCGCCATCGCGTTGACGGACAAAAAATTAATGACGAATAAATTGGGGTGATAAATAAAAGTTTATCGATAATGTTTATTCTTATTTTATAATGTTTTTCATGGCTGTCAATCACGATCGGGCGGCTTCACGATCGGGCGGCTGCATCTTATGACAGGGATCATCTCTTATAAATTCACTATGATAAACACAAATGCGGCGCTGGGGATACGGGCGAGGTATGGATCCCTCCAGGTTGGTTTATTGCGTTTTTTATGGGGAGGATCATTCAATTGGGCTTATAATTGGATCACGATCAATCAATAACCGGAGAGACTGAGATCATGGTCATGCGTCCGTTGGATACCATCCTTGATGAACTGAGCATTACAACCAAAATTCTGGGGATCAATATCAATGGGGCGAAAACCATTGCAGTGTGTGGGGACATGAACGGTTTCATTTTTCAACGTATTCAAATGGAGACGCCGGCTGAGGCATCCTTTTTGGATGGTTTTGATGCCATTTGTGCGCTGGTCGATAAATTATTAAACCTGTGCCGCGCCCAGGGTTTACCCAGCCCCGAGGTAATCTCACTGGTTGTCAGCGGTCCGGTCGACCTGCTGAAAGGGGTGGTGCTTTCGCCGCCTGATCTGCCGACCTGGCAGGATGCCCAAATTAAAGGGCGGTTGGGGGTCCGCTATAACCTGCCAGTTTTTATTGAGCATCGCAGCAGCGCAGCCGCGCTGGCTGAGCTTTACTTTGGCGAGGGTGAAGGGGTGAATGATCTGGTGTTCCTTGATATGGAGCCTGTTGTTTCTGCCGGGATTGTGGTGAATGGTGCGGTGTATCATGGTGATAATGATGCGGCAGGCGAAATTGGCCGCATGCGTATGACAAAGGGCGGCCCGGCAGGACTGGGAGAGCCGGGTTCGCTGACAGGGTATGCCAGCGGTGCGGGGATGGCAGAGCTTGCCAGCTTGCGTTTCCCGGCGCGTTGGCCCAAGCCGCCGCGCCCTTATGACCTGGTGCATGCGGTTCATCAGGGAGAGGAAGAAGCCCTGGCTGTCATCGCTGAGGCTGCTGATCACCTTGGAAAAGCGCTCCTGTGGTTGATCTTCACACTCGATCCGGAGATGGTTGTTTTGGGGCATCCTGGCGATGTCTTGGCTGAGGCGCTCCTCGCTCCTTTGCGAGATGCGGTTTTACGTTATGGCGGCGGCGAAGCACGTCAGCTGCCCCGACTGGTTGTGTCTAAACTGGCAGCAAAGCTGGATGATACGGCTGCACTGATGGCGGTGGTAGATCGGTTTAAAAATCGGTGAGGCAGCATTCTTCCGGGAATGGACTTTCCCATTTCTGGTTGTAAATATTGAAAAATAATCAACAATTAATCTATAATCGTAGTAATGTTATTCCACATATAGGGGCAAGTGAGCATTATGATGTCTTCCCGAGAACGCCTTCTTGCTGCGCTTAATTGTCAGTCTCCTGATCCCATCCCATGCAGTTTTATGATCTTTGGTGCTTTACTGCAACAATCAAAATCTTACCTTGATTTTGTGCAGCGGCAGATGGCAATGGGATTGGACGCGGCGGTGATGATCCCGCCCCGCCAGCCGAAGGTGATGAATGACCATTATAATCTTTACGGTTTACCGGTTTCTTACGCACCAGAAGTGACAATTGAGGAATCGGTCCTCCAAACCCCAGAGAATGCCAATCCCCTCCTCATTAAAACCTATCACACCCCGGCAGGGAACCTGACGACCCAGGTGCGAAAGACAGCAGATTGGCGCTTGGGGGAGCATGTGCCGTTTTTGGATGATTACCTGATACCCCGCTCGAAAAAGTTTATTGTTGAAGGACCGGAAGACCTGCCAGCGTTCCAATATCTGCTGGCAGCCCCTAAGCAAGATGAAATCGCTGCTTTCAAGCGCGACTCTGCCCCTCTGGTGAAATTCGCCCGGGAGAATCAGCTGCTGCTCACCGGCGGGTGGGGCGTGGGGATGGACATGATTGGCTGGGTGCATGGTCTGAACGACCTGGTGTATGATGTCTATGATCAGCCCGAGTTTATCCGGGAGCTGTTTTCGATGATTGCGACCTGGAATCGCCAAAGGATGGAAGTGGTTCTGGAAGCCGGAATTGACCTGTTCATCAAGCGCGCCTGGTATGAAAACACTGATTTTTTCACGCCCGGCATGTGGCAGACCCTGATCCAACCTGAACTGCGCAAAGATGTGAACCTGGCACACGAGGCAGGCGCAAAATTTGGCTACATCATCACAGCCAATGCCATGCCCTTGCTGGAACTGATCGCGGACGCCGGTGTGGATGTGATCATTGGTGTGGACCCAGAGGCTTATGATCTTGAGGAAACCAGGCGCGTGCTGGGTGGGCGGGTGTGCCTGTGGGGCGGCGTGAATGGGCACCTGACGGTGGAGCAGGGCACGCCGGAAGCGGTGATGGGTGAGGTGGCAGCAGCGATGCAGTCCCTGGGACCCGATGGGTTCATCCTCTCACCGGTTGATAACATCCGCCAGGATACCTCCCTTGCCATGAACAATGTCGATGTTTTGATTAAAACCTGGCAGGCAATCAGCAACCAGGTGTGAGGTGTGTCAATAAAAGGAGACCCGATGACATTTATGAATCGAAAGATTATTGACGGGCATGTTCACTATGCCCACTTTTCATATGAACCCGGACTGATGGCACTGATGGAGGATGCGGGCATTGATAAGCTGGCTGTGGTGTGCACACCTGACCAGCAGCGTCTCAGCCTGGTGCCGGACGCCTTGCTCCTGAAGGCGAAGCACCCGCACAAGGTGTATGTTTTTGGTGGGTTGGATATCACACCGCTGTTTATGGCACCGGGTATCGCCGGGGAAGCCTTTGCACATTGTGTGGATGTTCTGATGGAGATGGGCGTGGACGGGGTCAAAATGATCGAAGGTAAGGTGCAGATTCGCAAACAACTGCCGATCCCCGATTTTGACGCGCCGGTGTATGCCCCCTATTGGGAACACATGGCTGAAACCGGTATGCCGTTGATCTTTCATGTGAATGATCCGGAAGAATTCTGGGACCCCGAACGGGTGCCGGATTGGGCGCGCGAAATGGGCTGGTTCTATGGCGACGGCACCTACATCAACAACGAAGCCCAGTATCAGCAGGTGATTAATGTGCTGGAACGCTATCCTGGGTTGCGGGTGACCTTTGCCCATTTCTTTTTCCTTTCTGCCCAGCTGGACCGACTGGCAGGTTACCTGGATCGCTTTCCAAACATGCATGTGGACCTGACCCCGGGCATTGAGATGTATCATAATTTCTCGCGCCAGCCTGAAAAGGCGCGGGATTTCTTTCTGAAGTATCAGGATCGCATCCTGTATGGGACCGATATCGGGGCAAGGGCGCTGCTGGGTGACCAGGCAGCCGGTATCGAACAGGAGGAAAGCCTGGCGCGCATTGAGGTGGTGCGCGGATTTTTGGAGAATGAAGGTCCATTCACCCTGGCGCATGAAGGGTTCCTGTTTGGCGGGCAGGAAGCTGTCTTCCAGGGTATTCACCTGCCCGGGGACGTGCTTGATAAGATCTACTTCCAGAATTTTGAACGGTTTGCAGGCGCAGCGCCAAAGCCCTTGAATCCCCAAGTGATCGTGGAGGAGGGACAGCGGCTGCAGATGATGATCAACGTGATGGCGGAGCTTCAACCCGGCACGTCTGGCGACACATCTTCTGCAGATGAGCTGCTGCGTGTCTTTTCTGGTTAGTCACTAACCATCCTTTGGGATGGATTATTTGATGATGGAGGAAACTACCGATGAAACCCATTAAACGCTGGCAGGAGCCAATTTATGCCCTTGGTGGGTTTGGCCCCGGATTTATGTATCAAATTGTGATGACCTATTTGCTGTATTATTATCGACCGGCGTTCAGCCGCGTGGAAATGGGGGCAATTGTTTTGGCGCCGGCGGGGGCTTATGCTTTTGGAATGCTGATCGCGCGCATCCTGGATGGCGTGGTGGATATCCCGATTGCCACCTGGACGGACAACCTGAAGAGCCGATGGGGGCGCCGCCGTCCTTTGATGATCCTGGGGTTCATCCCCACCGTCCTCAGCTTTCTGCTGCTGTGGTATCCCCCGCTGACTGGTTCGCGCCTTGGCCCGGATGGGCATTGGGGCAATGCTGTTTTCATTGCAGTTGCCAGCTCCCTTTATTTCTTCTTCCATACCCTGATCGTGGTGCCCTACCTGGCTTCCCTCTCAGAGATTGTGAAAGATGAGCGTTCACGGGTGCGGGTCGCCAGCTGGCAGACCTTTTTCAACACGGCTGGTTATGTGCTCACCTTTGTGGTCGCGCCGATTTTGTTTGATCAATTTGGAATCCGCACTACCATCTGGATGCTGGTGCCGGTATTTTTATCCTTCCTTGGGCCGATTTTGGTATTGAAAGAATCCTCAACCTTAGAATCAGATACAAGCCAGGAATCTAAGGCAGCTGATGTGCCCCTATGGGAGAGCGTCAAGATGACCCTTGCCAACCGCACTTTCCGCATCTACATGCTTTCTGTGGCGACCTTCTTCTTTGGCTTGCAGTTCTTCCTGGGTGGGATCGCGTTTATGGCAGCAGATATGATGGGGTTGAGCGATTCCCAGCTCGGATTGATGAACGCCGCTGCCTTTGCACCGGTGCCGATCATGCTGCTGCTGTTCAACTGGCTGGTGAAACGGAAAGGCGCCAAGTGGGCTTTCAGGCTGGGGCTGCTTGTTTTTGCCTTTGCCATGCTCCTGTTCCCGCTTGGGTGGACCCAGCTCAACCTGCCCGTGCCGCCCTTCATGGTAGGTGTGATCGCCGGTGGAATCGCCAGTTTCTCGATTGGCGTCTTCTTCACCATCCCCTATGCCTTCCCGGCACAGATTGCTGCCACCGAAGCCAAAGAGACCGGCAAAGACCGGGCTGGCATGTATTTTGCCGTGCAGGGTGTCATCAACCAGTTCATGGGCAGCCTGGCAGGCTCGGTTCTGGCATTATTACTCAACTGGCGGCTGGGCGTGGTGGTGATCGGGCCGATTGCGGCGGTCACCTGTGTGCTGGCATATTTCTTCTTCAAGCCATATCCCCTGGGGCAACCGCAGGCGAGCCCAGTTAATACAGAAGGTCTGTAAATCAGCATTAGTTTGGATAGTCAGGCTCTTTATCATCCTGTTCTTGCAATATAGAACAGGATGATGATCCTGTTACGTGAACAGGCATGTCTCTCGCACCATTGTGATCCATGATCGCTGGGTGAAGATGTTTCTTTTCTCCAATACCTGGGTTGGCGTCTGACACAGTAAGAATTTGGACATGTGATAAACTTGGCAAACAAAGCCAGATTACCCTGGGCGAATAGGATTATTAGAAAAATGAACGAAAATCCGCTCTCTTCTCAACCCATTGGCATTTTTGATTCTGGTGT
>DIXG01000038.1 GCA_002436005.1 Anaerolineaceae bacterium UBA6086
GCGTTGAGGACGGTCAGATCGTGGGGTTTGATGTACTGCAGAAATTCATCCTCTGTGAAGCGATCGGCTTCGCCGCCCTGTGCGGAAAAATAGATCCCATCTGCGCCGGCGTCAATGCAGGCAGCTGAGAAGGCAGCCAGGCTTTCGGCAATCGTGGAAAGACCCGCAGAAACGGATTCGGGGTCGATTTTCAAATGTTCGGTTACCATTTTATTGGCGGCGTGGTTGCCTGAGGAAAAGGGGTTGAAAATTGTCGTCACTGTCAGGCACTCCCCGGCAAGCTGATCGGTGATCATCTTGATTTCATCCAGCTGTGCCTGATAAAAGCTGCTGGAGAGGGGGGCAGGTCTGATTTTGCGCCAATCACCTGGAGTCTTGATCTCTGTCTCCACGCGGTAGGGGTGTTCGTTCATGATCTTCAAGAAATCAAGGTTTGCCTTGCGGTAGTAATCCAGGTGAGCCCGGACAGACTCTTTTCCCTGTGCCATTTCTCTTGGGAAATGAAACCAGAAGCTGGCAGGAACCCGATCGGCTGTTTTTCCATCAAGAACCAAATTCATGCGGTCAATTTTATTCATCGTTATTACTCCTTGCTTAAATTTTATCAGCAAATTCTTTTAAACGCTGAACTGCAGGTGATTGGACCTGCAGTTCATACGTTCACCAATAAGGAGCAGATTTGACCCGTAAAATCCATTATCGAAAGGTCTTATCTACAACTAATTATGACAGGCGAGGCAGTCGATTGTTGGGTTTGTATAAGCTTGGGGTGGTTTTGGTTTGAAAAGAATCAGCTCCCAGCAAGACAGGTTATAATTAAAGTCGTTTCTTTTACGCTTTAGACAGGATCGAGATTGGCTTATGCAGCGTCACATGCAGAATATTTCATTTCTTGCGATTGTGGGTGTGCTCCTGGGGTGCGCCTACTTCTTCTCGCAGCTCACCAATGTGAGCCAGCGTGAGGTGCCAGCTGCCGTCACCCCCAGCCAGGCGCTGGAAACTGTGGCAGACATACCGGATTGCGATGCGGACATGGCAGGGGAGGATGTTTTGGCGTGTTTTGAGGATGCTGCGGAGGTATCTGATCATCTGGTAGAAAATGCGGTGGACGAGATCCGCCAGTTGGAATCAGACCCGGAACGGCGCGTGGCTTTTCTGGATACACAAATTGCCTGGGAAGAATCCCGTAAGGCGGACTGCGACCTGGTTCTCGCTATGGCAGATGACATGGAACAGGGCAAGATCTTGCGTGCATCCTGCTTGCGAGATCGGAACCTGCTGCGGCTGGCGCAGCTGGAAGAATATATTTGTGACTGGTATTCCACCTCTGATTGTGTTGCTGAGGACTCGAATGAGGATTGACCAGCTGGCTGGTCGAACACTTTTCCAAATTAACAACAGGAAATCACATGAGAACAGAAGAATGGTTTAACAACCCTGATGAAACCCGCCGTTTGATGGCAGGCGATTTTCACCGTCCAGTGTATCATTTCTTGCCGCCCAAAAATTGGATGAATGACCCGAACGGGCTGTTCTTTTGGCAGGGTAAATACCATCTTTTTTATCAGTTCAATCCCTACACGCCGTTGTGGGGGTTTATTCACTGGGGGCATGCCAGCAGCACGGATATGATCCACTGGCAGGATCATCCGATCGCTCTTTTCCCTGAAGATGGTACAGGTGATGCGCTGGGGTGCTGGAGCGGGTGTATTGTGGCGGATGACGGAGTCCCCTCTGCGTTGTATACAGGGTTTGTCAATCCCGAGGAGACGCCTGTCATGCTTGCCAGGGCTGATGACCCTGACCTGACCCGGTGGACGAAAAGCCCCCACAACCCTGTGATCAGTGCGCCCCCGCCCGGCGTGATCCAAACTGATTTCCGTGATCCTTATGTTTGGCGAGAAGGGGAGCTGTGGAAGATGGTGATGGGCGCCGGGATGGAGAGCGGCAAGAGCAGCGTGCTGCTTTACCAATCTGACAACCTGGTCGATTGGGAGTATTGCGGTGTGCTATTTGAAAGGAAAGTTGATTCTGTTCGCATGTGGGAATGTCCAAATTTCTTCCGCTTGGGAGATCACTATGTCTTGATGGTGTCACTGTTCCCCGACGCACAGGGCGTCTATTATTATGTGGGTGACTATGATGGGACCACCTTCACATCCATCGCTGAAGGCTATTTTGATGCCGGACCATGCCTGTATGCGCCGCATGTGCGGACATTCCCTGATGGCAGAACAATCCTGTTTGGTTGGCTGATGGAAGGTCGTTCGGATGAGGCGATTGAGACAGCAGGCTGGGCGGGGGTACAGGCGATCCCGCGTGAGCTGGCTCTGGACGCGGAGGGGCATCTGGTCAGCAAGCCAATCGAGGAGAGCCTATCCTTGCGCCAGGAAGGGCAGGCTTTCACCGAACTTATCCTGAAGGCTGGCAAAGCCGAGTTGCTTCCTGTGCGCGGCAGACACCTGGAACTGGATCTGGTGATGGAGACCTCGGGTGGAGGTGTGAACCTGGGCGTTCTTGCTTCGGGGAAGGATGAAGAAGTGACCTGGATCCGGCTGGATTTTGAGGAAAATCTACTGACTCTGAATACGACCCAATCAAGTTTATCGAGTGAAGTAAGGACAGGTTGTCAAACCATTGCCTTACCGGAAAGGTTGGGTGCAGAGATCGCATTGAAAGTCTTTGTGGATGGGTCTGTGATTGAAGCCTGGGTGGATGGACGGATTAATCTCACCGGGAGAGCCTATCCCACACAGTCGGATGCAAACGGAGTGATTTTGCTGGCTCAATCTGATGAAACCCGTATCAAGACGCTGGAGGTGTGGCAAATGGAAGCGATTTGGCCCGCGCCCAATGAGGAAAGCAGTTGAGCTCGGAGGATTCGATCCTGGTTCCAATGCAAGGGGATCAGGTTGAGAGAGTATGCAGGCTGTTTGCCGGCATCCACCACACGGCTGCCCAACTCTTCCGTGAGGGGTGGGAGAAGGGACAGGCTGAAGCATGGGTGAGCGAGGGGATGGACCCCTCTGGCGCGTTTGGCACGGTCTTTCGGGATGAATATGTGGTGTGTTATGCCGCATTTGATGCGGTTCAGCTTTCGGTAGCGTTGATCCAGCTTTTGGATGAGCGACTGGTCGATGTGATTGGGCGCCGCGGTGACCGTCCGCTATTTTGTAACATACGCGGCGATATGGAACCCATGATTGCCCTGCTGAGGCAGCGCTGTTTCACTGAGGATTCACTGGGCTACGAGTTAAAGTGCTGTTCTGTGCCTGATCTGGTTCAGCAGGAAAGCGGGCTGGATGTCCGCAGCTTTGAGCCTGATCAATTTGAGGCGTATCTCACCCTTTTGGACGGCGCCTTCAATCCATTGATGGAGCAGACGGGTCATCCGATGAACCCATTTTCCAGAGAGCGGGAGGATCTCAGGCAGCGCCTGATGGATCGTTCTGAAAAAGGGGATTTCGCGGCATTTTGGATGGGGCAGCGGCTGATCGGATTGTATTATCTTTCGGGGGATGTGATTGATGTGCTGGCTGTGCATCCTGATTTTCATCATGCTGGCTTTGGGACTGTGCTCATTCAGCATGCAGCCCGGCAGGTGCTGCAAGTGCGCGGTTATCCGGCAGCCTATTTATTTGTGGTGGCTGCCAATGAGGGGGCGCGGCGGCTATATCTGCGGTTGGGGTTTGAGATATCGGGTTTTTATTCCGAAAACACTTACGCTGGCATTAACTGCTAAGTTTCTAATCATTGAACTGCCTGTCAGGACGACAAGTTTTTTGCTATGGGGTAAATGCAAAGAGGCAACCCTCAGGGATGCCGCTTAATTCGCATGAAATGTGATGTGTTTTTCTGCCGCCTATTTTGATGGCTGCTTTCGCTTTCGGATCATCGCATAAACCATCAGCGCCAGCCCGCCAATCAACCCGCCAAGCAGGATAGTTTTTGCCTTGTTGGTCAGCCGGACCAGGGACTCGGGCATCAGGGTGGGGGGAACTTTTGCCTGCTCCCAGTTGACATGATAGGCGCGCGCTCCTGTCAGGTCTGCATCTGTGAAATCTGCATGGGTGACATCGAGAGAGACTAACCTGGCATTTGCCAGGTTTGCTTCGTGGAAATCCGTGTTGATCATTTTTCCATTTGCAAGCACCGCATTGCGCAGGTTTGCTTTTTCAAAGCTGCCATCTTCCGCGTCCACGCCGATCAGGGCTGATTCACTGAGGTCCGCCCCAACGAAACGGGCTTTGACCAGATCCCCCCCGAGCAGAATTGTGTTGTGAACAGCAGCATCTTCCAGAGATGCTTTATAAAAATTGGGATTGACCAGCAGGCTGTGTGAGAGGTCGGCATTTGCCAGGTCGGTTTTCCTGAGGATGGCGCCTACGGCACTCAGGTTTTTCAAGATCATGCCCCGCAAAGAGGCGCCTGAGAGATCCTGCCGGTCTCGTATGGCTTGGCGCGCCTCCTGGTCGTCAACGGGTTGGATGACTTCGGATGCTTTCTTTTCGATTTTGATTTCGTGGCTCATATCACCTCCACATTCATTCTATACGATTTTTAATCCTCGTTCAACCTTTTTGCCTTTCCGATCCCGCTGATCACCTGGCGAATTTTTGGTCTGCCGTAGTAATTGACCTGCCCCAAGCCAGAGATCGTGATGTCAAGGTCTTCAGCCACACGAAGGGTGGCATTGCCCTGTCCAGAAATCACGATCTGGATGGATTGGCTGGCAAGCTCTGGCGCCTGATATTCCGCAGAGCCCGAAATGCGAATGCTCTGTTGATCTGCCCTGCCGGCAGCAGTAAACTCGCCGCGCCCGCTGATGTGCATTTCCAGTTTGCTGCAGTCGAGGTGGTTTATTGCCAGTTTGCTCAGGCCGGAGACCCTGAGGTCTAATTCGCTGACCGATAGAGACTCACAACCGAGGTCGCATTTGCCGCTGAGCTTGATCTCTCGCAAGTCCACACAGGTGAGGTAATAATTCACCTTTCGGTCTGAATTCGTAAAAACCGAAGAGATCAGTTTGCCAACAGTGCCCATCCAGTCGTCATCCAACCCCAGCACGAGGGTGCCCTGACGCACTTCAGTGACGATCTCTGAGAGAAGGTCTTCATCGGCTTCTATGGTGAGAGCAGGTTGTTCTCCCTGGGTGAGGATCAGCGAACCAATATCCTTAAGATGAATTCGATCAAAATTTTCGATAGAGCGAGTTTCTAATTTCATGAGCGGTCCTTTCACTATCTCTTGTGCAAACCTGCAAACCTAATGATGATAAAATTATATCACGAAATTTAGAAAAATTAAGTGAAATATCAATAAAACATAAGTTAATTTTGATAATGTCTATTCTGCTACATAATAAAATCAGAATAATAAATAATTTAGTTAATATTATTGATCAAGCGCTTGATCTTTGATGGGATGGAATACAATGCTCTCCCACATTGATTTAGACCAAGCTAAATCATTGGGGTCATCGAGATAGAAGGCGGTTTGCAGGCAAGAGGTATCGCTGGCGGTAAAGGTGATCAAGGAAAGTCGATCTTTTTCTCCAGCGCATTTTTGCACCTGGGTATAGCCTAATCCGACAATCTCTCCCTTGGTGGAGACAAAGGTCTCAAGCGTATCACCGATAATCTTGCTCTGGATCTGGTTCAGGAGTTCGAATTTGTCAGTTTTTACGGGAAGGCGAAACACAACGGTTATGACCGTGATGCCTTTTGTCCAGAAGACCAAATTGCCCTCTTCCACACGATGTTCGAAATCTCCTGGGATGTTGATGAACCATTCTTGTGTGATATTAAATCCCATACAATCCTCTTTGGTGCCGCCGAGGCATTTCGTTTGCCGGACGGGCACAATTCACATTATAATAAATCCATCACTATTATACCTGTGGCAATCAATTTTCTGTATTGAAACGCTCTATTTTTAAGGGATAATCCATGTTTGAAGATGAAAGAGGTCCGATCACACGTTTTGAGTGGGGACGATTTGAGATTTATGGAGAGGTTCACTCAGAAGATGGCGAAGGGGTGGGTAAGGACGTTTTTGTGTTTGGGAACCGTGTGCTTCCCTGGTCTGCACGCAAGGGGCACCGCCTGACCCCGGAGATGGTTGATTGTGTCCTGAAAGAGAAAATCGATGTTTTGGTGATCGGGAATGGCGTGAACGGCGCGATCAAGGTGACGAAGAAGACCCGCAAAGCCGTCAGGAAGGCTGGGATTGCTGAATTGATCATTGAGGCCACACCAGATGCGTGTGCGACCTATAACCGGCTGGTGCTTGAAGGGCGTCAGGTGGCGCTGCTGGCGCATGGCACGTGCTGAGGGATGGTTCGGCGCATGGTTCGGAAAAATTGGGTGGGAGAATTTTGTGTCCTTTCACCGAGATTAATTAAACCGGTTTGATTTTTAGATAAGGAGATGTATATGGCAACAAAACCCCCTCGTTGGGACCTGACAAATGTATATCTTGACCTGGATTCGCCTGAACTGGCAAAGGATATTGATTGGGTCAAAAACCAGACCCAGAGCCTGCAAACCTATTACCAGGATCAACTGCTGAAATTGGGTTTAGAGAGCTCAAAAGAAACGCTCAACCAGGCAGTCAGCACGATGGTGGACCGGGTGAATGAACTGATCGAAAAGGCAAGCACAATTCGTGCCTATCTCCATTCTTTTATTTCGACGGATTCCTTCAACCAGCAGGCTGCGCAGATGTCTTCACAGTTTGATAAGGTGATGGTGGGCATCCAAAACACGATGATGATGATACAGTCCTGGCTGGGTCAACTCAGCGATGTGCTGCCGGAGGTGTTGGCTTTGGGCAACAGCGCAGGTGAACACGCTTTCCCGTTGTTGGAAATGGCGGAACAAAGCCAGTATTTGATGAGCGAAAGTGAAGAGATCCTGGCGAGTGAATTGAGCCTTGCGGGTTCGCGTGCCTGGACAAAACTGCAGGGAACGGTGACCTCGCAAAAGACCGTGGATTTTGAATTGGATGGCGAAATTCAGACCCTGCCCATGCCAGCTTTGATCAACCTGCATGCGCATCCGGATGAGGACGTGCGGAAACGTGCCTATCAGGCAGAGATGACGGCATGGAAGGAGGTTGAAGAACCTCTGGCAGCCGCGATGAACGGCATCAAAGGTTGGGTGAACACCCTGAACGAGCATCGTGGACGGGTGGACGCGCTACACGAACCGATTGACCAGGCTCGCATTGATCGCGAAACCCTGGAGGCAATGATGGACGCCATGGAAGATTCGTTCCCCACTTTCCGCCGCTACTTCAAAGCCAAAGCCGCCCGTTTTGGGCAGGAAGCGCTGCCCTGGTGGAATGTCTTCGCGCCGGTAGGCAAGGTGGAAAAAGAATATACGTTTGAAGAGGCATCGGCATTTATTTTGAAGCATTTTGGCAGGTTCTCACCCGAACTGCGGGAATTTGCAAAGACTGCCTTTGATAACCGCTGGATCGATGCTGAGCAGCGGCCGGGGAAGCGGGGCGGCGCCTTTTGCATGTCTGTGCCCGGGGTGAAGGAATCCCGCATCCTGTGCAATTTTGATGGCTCATTGGACCAGGTGATGACGGTCGCCCACGAACTGGGGCACGGGTATCACAGTTTCAACATGTTCCAGGCGGGTAAAACACCCTTACAGCGCGACACACCGATGACAATGGCGGAAACCGCATCGATCATGTGCGAAACGATCATGTTCAACGCCATCATGGAAACGATTACCGATCCGCAGGAAGAATTGGCGCTTTTGGAAACGGCGCTGGTGGGTGATTCACAGGTGATTGTGGACATCTACTCTCGATTCCTTTTTGAGCAGGAGGTTTTCAATCGCCGCGAAAAATCGGATTTGAGCGCTGAAGAGTTGTGCGCAATCATGGAAGACGCCCAGGCAAAGACCTATGGTGACGG
>DIXG01000007.1:0-1670 GCA_002436005.1 Anaerolineaceae bacterium UBA6086
ATCCAGCGCCTTTTGACCCAATTCTGCTTCACGGTAATGACTCCCTGAACCCATTAACTAAGGTTATGACAAGTATAATGCCTTTTTGCCATGTCATTCTGCACATCATTCCCATCGTACAAGTGGACCCACCAAAGAAAAAATCCTGTTGCATTGCCATATAATATCCATTATGATTAATAAAACAAATTTTCGAAGAATTCTATGGATGAAAAAATAACCGCCATCCTCAATCAATGGCGAAACCAACCCAATATTGTGGAAAATGTCGTTGCCTGGCGTGTCTTAGCACCAAAGCCGCCCGAGACAAGCGATTTTCCCGCATCGCTATCAGCGGAATTGACGCATTATCTGCATCAGTCCGGGATTCACACGCTCTATTCTCACCAGGCTAACGCCTATGAAAAAATTAGAGAAGGCCATAATACTGCGATTGTCTCCGGCACAGCCAGCGGTAAAACGTTGTGTTACAACCTGCCGGTGATCAATAACTTGCTGCAACACCCTGAAGGAAAAGCACTCTACCTCTTTCCCACCAAAGCCCTGGCGCAGGATCAATTATCCGGCTTATCGGAGATGCTCGCTCTGGTTGACCCACACCATAAGCTGCATGCCCACATTTATGACGGCGACACGCCCCAGCACGCTCGTTCCCAGATACGGCGCGAATCTGCTCTGGTGCTCACCAATCCCGACATGCTCCACACTGGCATCCTGCCCCATCATACCGCCTGGAAGGATTTTTTTACTGCGCTCAGGTTTATCGTGCTGGATGAAATGCACAGCTATCGCGGCGTTTTTGGCTCCCACGTAGCCAACGTGATCCGCCGCCTGAAGCGCATCAGCCGTTTTTACGGCAGTCAGCCGCAATTCATCCTTACCTCAGCCACCATCGCTAACCCCCAGGACCTGGCTGAGCGCCTGGTTGAAAAACCCGTTGTGGTCATTGACCAGGACGGATCACCTCATGGAGAACGGCATTTTCTGATTTATAACCCACCCTTTGTCGATAAGAAACTGGGCATCCGGCAGAGTTCTCTTCTGGATGGCACCTATCTGGCAGGCGAGTTGATCGACCATACCATCCAAACCATCGTCTTTGGACGCACACGCAAAAGTATTGAATTGATCCTCACCTATCTCCGCCAGCGGGATCCCGAGGGCAATCCCAACCGGATCAGAGGTTACCGCAGCGGCTATCTTGCACGAGAGCGGCGTGCCATCGAGGATGGACTGCGAAATGGCGAGATCAAAGGAGTGGTCGCCACGTCAGCCCTCGAACTTGGCATCGATATTGGGAATATGGATGCGGCGGTTTTGATTGGCTACCCTGGCAGCATTGCCGCCGCCCGTCAGCAGGCAGGGCGTGCCGGGCGAAAACTTGCCCCATCTCTGTCTGTGCTGGTCACAGCCCCCAACGCGATGGATCAATATCTTGCCCGTCACCCAGATTATTTTTTTGATCGCTCGCCCGAGCAAGCTTTGATTGCCCCCAACAACCTGCTCATCCTGTTGCAGCATATCCGCTGCGCAGCCTTCGAGCTGCCTTTTTTGCCGGGTGAGGGCTTTGGTGCTATCCCGGCCGACCAAATTCAGGCTTTTCTTGAACTGCTGACGCAAAGCGGTGAACTCCACTACCAGGGAGACCGCTATTTTTGGATGGCAGACCA
>DIXG01000007.1:1761-8259 GCA_002436005.1 Anaerolineaceae bacterium UBA6086
CAAGCATCGGTGATCGGTGCGGTTAAAAATTACGGCGATATCCTCGTCACTAACAAGGTGACGGGGTATCGCAAGATTCGCTGGTTTACCCATGAATTTCTGGGGGGCGGCGAGGTAACCCTCCCTCCCACCTATCTGAATACAACCGGTTATTGGATTTCACTCGAAGATGCAACAGTTGAGGGACTTAAAGAGCGCATGTTGTGGAATGCCTCCCCAAACGACTATGGGCCCGATTGGGATAAAATTCGGCAGCGTGTCATCAATCGCGACGGCAATCGCTGCCAGGTATGCGGGACAATCAGCATCAACAGCCCGCTCCATGTGCATCATATCCAACCCTTCCGCAGCTTTGCGGATCGTGACACCGCCAATCAGTTATCGAATTTGATCACACTCTGCCCCGCCTGCCACCGCCAGGCAGAAACCTCAGTTCGCATTCGTTCCGGCATGGCAGGATTCAGCTATGTCCTCCACAACATGGCACCTTTGCTCCTGATGTGCGATTGGGAGGATATCGGTGTGCATTATGACCCGCACTCATCGCTTGGCGAGGGAATGCCAACCGTTGTGCTTTATGACAATATTCCTGGTGGACTGGGTCTATCTCAAAACCTATACGAAAAGCACAGTGGGCTACTCCTTCAAGCCTTTGAGGCTGTTGCCAACTGTGAATGTGAAGACGGCTGCCCCTCCTGTGTGGGGCCGATCGGAGAAGAAGGTTCCGGCGGCAAAGAAGAAACCCTGGCAATTTTAAAAGCGCTTACTGGTTATGCCTGATTGGGAATCACTCGCTGAGCAACTCAAAGCCCTGGGCGTGAACCTGGAGAAAGACTCACGTCTGACCTCTGCACGCGCCAAAAAATATCCCATCGAAAATGTGGTTGAAGGTCAATTCCGGGATATGATCTACGGCCAGGTCTTTTGCCATGAAGAACACTATCCGTCAGATCATCTGCACGGCAAAAAACCTCTCTGCCCATCCGAATCGATCAGCACCTTGTGTCTTTGGGCGAATGCCTCCCCTTATGCCCTGGACGAGCTGCAAGATTTCATCTTTCTGGATACTGAGACCAGCGGCCTGGCAGGCGGCACAGGCACCTATGCCTTTGAAGTCGGTCTGGGTCGCTTCACAGAAAACGGTTTCCAGTTAGCACAATTCTTCATGCGCCACCCTGGGGAGGAACCTGCTCTGCTGGCCGGATTGACTGAATTTATGGATGGTATGAAAGCCGTGGTGACCTATAACGGCAAAGCCTTCGATATTCCCCTGCTCAACACGCGCTACACCATAATGGGCATGACCAGCCCGTTTAACGGCATAGACCACTTTGACCTTCTGCCCCTGGCGCGCAGATTGTGGCGCATCAGGCTCGAAAGCCGCACACTGGGGAACATCGAGCATGAGATTCTGGGGGTTTCACGCGGCAATGAGGAAGTGCCTGGTTACCTGATTCCCGAAATGTATTTTGATTATCTTAAAACGCAAGATGCACGTCCCATGGCAGGAATTTTTTATCACAACGCGATTGACATCCTCAGCCTGGCAGGGCTTTTCAGCCACATGGCATTCTTACTTGACGAACCCAACGCTGATAAAGTGCAGCATGGGGAAGACATCGTTGCCCTGGCTCGCTTTTTTGAGTCCATGGATGACTATCCACAATCAAAAGCGCTTTATCAAAAAGCCCTCCAATCCGAGATTTCTGAAGAACTCTACTGGGAAACACTGGAACGCTTTTCATTTTTACTCAAACGCAATAACGAGTGGGAGTCAGCCATTGAATTATGGGAACTGGCTGCCAAAAATAACGCCCTCTATGCCCACGAAGAACTGGCAAAGTTTTATGAACACCGCACCAAAAACCTCGCGCAGGCTTTGAAGTGGACAAACAATGCCCTGTCCATCCTGGAACGAGACCTTCTCCCACCGTATGAATTTCACCAGTGGCAGGAAAAATTCACACATCGTCTGGCACGATTGAAGCGGAAATCGGCCAGATCCAATTAATGCATCATCAATTTGTATTGATTTGGTGTATACTGGTCAAGCAAAAATTTCATCTGGATATCCAGATATTTTTGCAAGTTTAATCAAATCTATTTAATAAATAATAAGTAAGTGGTATAATCATTTCACAATTATCCGTAGGCAAAATCTGGAATTGTTAAGGAGATTTATATGTCAGGACATTCGCATTGGGCGACGATTAAGCGCAAGAAAGGCGCAGCAGACGCCAAAAAAGGGAAAATTTTTACACGACTAGCACGGGAAATCGTGATTGCAGCACGCGAAGGCGGCGGGGATCCAAGCATGAATGTGCGTCTGGAGCTGGCAATCGATAAAGCTAAAGCTGCCAATATGCCAAAGGACAGCATCGACCGCGCCATCAAACGCGGCACAGGGGACGACAAAGAAGGCGTCAATTTCGAAGAAATCCTCTATGAAGGCTATGCAGCAAACGGCGTCGCGCTGATGATTGAATGTGTGACCGAGAATCGCAATCGGACGATCGCTGAATTACGCCACATTCTTTCGAAAGCTGGCGGCGGGATGGGCGATCCTGGATCCGTTGGTTGGCAATTTGATCGCCTGACCTATTTTGCAATCAACGCTGAAAAATACGACTTTGACAAGATCTTTGAGCTTGCACTCGAGGCAGGCGCAGAGGACATCGACCAGGATGGTGACCTGATTGAAATTGTTGGCAAACCGAGCAGCTTCCAGACGATCGCTGATCATCTCTCAAAAGCCAATGTCACGCCTGAAGATTCTGGCATTCGCTACATGCCCAAACAGGAAATCTCGCTGGATGTTGAGAGCACCGTGAAAGTGATGAGAACCATCGAAAATCTTGAAGAGCTGGATGACGTTCAAAATATCTACTCCAACCTAAACATCACTGAAGAAGCGATTGAAGCCATGGAGAACAGCTAAATCAGCATGCTTGTTTTGGGCATCGATCCCGGTATTGCCATCACCGGTTACGGCCTGATTCGGACCGACCGACACAACGAGTATGTATTACAGGATTATGGAGTCATCACCACGCCTGCAGGCATTGAAGAAGGCGCCAGGCTCGAGATGCTCTATGACCAAATGACGGACCTGATCCATCTCCACCGCCCTGATTACGGTGCGTTGGAGAAATTGTTTTTCCAAAAGAACGTGCGGACTGCCAACTCGGTTGGCCAAGCGCGCGGTGTGGCAATGCTCACCCTTGCCCAGGCAAAATGCCCCGTCAGGGAATACACCCCTAACGAGATTAAACAAACGGTTTGCGGCTATGGTAATGCAGGCAAAGCGCAGGTCCAACGCATGGTGCAGGCGCTTTTGCAGTTAGCAGAACTGCCAAAGCCAGACGATGCTGCCGACGCATTGGCGGTTGCCATCACCCATATCCATCACCAGGCTTTCGACTCGCTGACAGAACGTGCTTAATCCCCATGATCATCACAAGTTTTTCAAACCCTAAAGTCAAATTAATTCGGAAACTGGACCAAAAAAAGTATCGGCAGGAAACCGGGTTGTTTTTCGTGGAAGGGCTGCGGTCTGTCGGCGAAGCCGTCCAGACCGGGGCGTCCATTGATTCCCTGGTGTTTTCCCCGGAACTGCTGGTCAGCGAATTCGGTCAAGGCTTGCTTGACAATCCTGTGGTTGAGAACGTCGATCGTATTGAAGTAAGCGCTGAAATCTACGAAAAAATTGCCCACAAACAGGGTCCGCAGGGAATTGGCGCGCTGGTGAGGCAAAACTGGCGCACCCTGGACACACTCGCAATCCAACCGCAGGATTTGTGGATTGCACTCGATCGGGTTGCAGACCCGGGGAATCTCGGAACGATCATGCGTACGGCTGACGCAGTTGGTTGCCGTGGCGTCATCCTGGTGGGCGATTCAACCGATCCCTATGACCCCACTGCGGTCAAAGCCAGCATGGGTGCCATCTTCTCCCTCGAGCTGGTCCAGTGTTCCTGGCAAACTTTTCACAACTGGCAGCGCCAGCCAGGGCTGACTGTAGTAGGCACGTCCGATCATGCCAGCCTGGACTATACCGAAGCCAGCTATCAACGTCCCATCATCCTGCTGATGGGCAGTGAAAGACATGGCTTGACAGATGAAATGATGGCAGCCTGCCACCAAATGGTCAAAATCCCGATGGTGGGCAGAGGCGATTCCCTCAACCTTGCAGTGGCAACCGCTGTTATTATTTATGAAATTTTCAACCAAACCCGGGATTTGGATATAATAAGGTCATGATCGCATCCCTTTCAGGAGAAATCATTCAGGTTCTCGAAGGTCAAATTGTCGTGAACGTGGGCGGTGTGGGTCTGCTGCTCAATGTCACGGAGGATTGCCGTCTGAACTGCCGTGTGGGTATGAAAAAAGCATTTCACACGCACCTGGTCGTACGCGAGGATAATTTTTCGCTTTTTGGTTTTGAATCAATTGAAGAGCGTGACCTGTTTATTCATTTGATCAGCGTTGCTGGCGTTGGTCCCAAGACCGGCCTGGCCACACTATCGGTTCTATCTCCCGAGACCATCAGGCGTGCCATCACAGCAGACCAACCTGAGATCTTCACACGGGTACCGGGCATTGGAAAGAAAACCGCTCAGAAAATGATCCTCGATTTGCAGGGCAAGATTCAACCCCTGGATACATTTGAGGCAGCCAGCCAGATGGATGAAATCGACAGCGAAGTGCTGGAAGCCTTGACATCCCTGGGGTATTCGATCGTTGAAGCCCAATCCGCTCTGCAATCCATTGGTAAAAACCAGGAGGATGACGCCGGGACACGCCTGAGAAAAGCCTTGCAGTATTTTGGCTGACGCCGATCCAAAACTTTCGCCACTAACCAAAGTTTTCACCTGGAACAAAAATATTTTGTAAACCACTCTGATCCTGAAGTAATTCCTGCCTATGAAAATAAAATGATAGTTGTTCAAGAATTTCATCATTTCGATGGAAATTTGAGTTTTATATGCACGCCTCACTGACCGGGCTTAATCATTCCAACCATAGAAGGTAAAATGAGATCGCAATCACACTTGATGCATTGGAGAACCTTTGGCACGCACAAGACAGGGTAAAGCCTACACCTGGCAAGTAGATAACACACCCATCGGCAGCGGTGATGCCGGTGAGGTTTACGCTGCCAGGTGCATCGAGCAGCCTGAGCTGGCAGGGGTTCTCAAAGCGCCTGCCCGTGTGGCAACGGGCGGAACAATCCAGCGGCAAGCGGGTCAAATTGCCCAGGAGCGCACAGCCCTGGCAAGGCTGGATGGCCTTCCTGCAGGAAAAGCCCACCCACCCCGCTTGCTGGACGAAGCGCCAGAGTTCACCCATGGAACCGCCAGTTACTTCATTGTCAGTGAAACTGCCCCAGGGGACGACCTGGCATCCATGCTGGTGCAATCGCGCCAATCGGGCAAACCCTTTCCTCGCCGTGTGATCATCACCGTTCTGGATGCTCTCTTTGATCTCTTCTCCCGCGCCCATCATGCAGGGGTTTTGTGGAACGATGTCAAACCGGACCACATCTACTGGCATAATACGTCCGGGAGTGTCACCGTGATCGACTGGGGTAATGCCATCTTCCTTGAAAACCAGAGCGAGGGTATGCGCTACGTCCAGCCGCGCTGGGAAGATTACCGCCAGATGATCGACACTCTGGGTGATTTTCTGCAGCGCAATGCCCCGGAGCTCTTCGTCGACCTCGGCTGGGAGGAGTTTCAAAACGAGACGCTGGACCTGCCGAAAATTTCGGTGCTGGCACGGCGCATTGCTTATCAACAGCAGGTGGTCAGCCTCATGGAAATGGAATATCAATCCCTGATACAGGTTGTGCTCAAGCATGAACCCGATCTGACAGGGTTGCAAAAAATTACGCAATATAAGGATATATTAGAGCAAATTGGCGCACCATGGTCGGAAACCGAAGTGCAAAACTATGCCCGGTCGCTGATCCTCACCTCGCTGGCAGGAGGTGATATCCAGCCAGCCGTTCAGGCTGCTGCACTCGCTTGGGATTTATTTGACGACCGCCTTGACCTTGCCTGGCACCTGGTGCGTGAATATTTCCGGCATCCAGATTTACTGGTCTTTCCAGCCCTGGCTGACCTTGTCAAAGCGACATTTGTCGAAGATTATCCTGCAGCGCTCTGGATGCTCCTCACAATTGCTGCTGAACAAGGCGAACCTGTTTGGTGGCATCAGCTGATCCCCGTCCTGCGCCAAAAAGCACTGGGGAGCGTGGTCACCCCACCGCGTCAAGCCGCCCAGACCCTTCTCAGTTGGGCGGAAGACCACAGAGATCAGGATAAGGAGACGCTTGTCAAAATCATCACAGGATGGCGAGACAAAGGCAGAAACTCATCCGATAACCCGCTGGAGTACACGCTATTACCCCTTTTTCGAGAAAAGGAACACCTCCCCCAAAAGCTCAGGGTTTCATTAAGGCAAAGCATCGCACCCGGTGAAGAAGCCATCCGTAAT
>DIXG01000079.1 GCA_002436005.1 Anaerolineaceae bacterium UBA6086
CTGGAACATTTGACCCTGGTACCTGGGTCGCAGATGAAAACGCTGGATGCATCTGAATTTCGTGTTTGGGGTGGAGCGGATTGGTTCACTTACCGGCTCCCCTTGCTGGGCGATTAATTTTGAAAGGAGTGCGTCATGGATATTGGCATGTTATGGTTTGATAATGATCCTAAAGCAGATTTGCAGAGTAAAGTAAACAAAGCTGCAGCGTATTATCGAACAAAATATGGTGGGGAACCTAATCTATGCTTTGTTCATCCGAGTATGCTGCCGGATGCTATTACAGCTGTTGGGGAGATTACCTTGAAATCAAATGGTTCGATGATCCCACATCATTTTTGGATCGGCGTCCAACTGCAAACAGTTCCAATACCCTGACCCACGCTGGTTGGGCGCCGCTTCAACCGACCGTGCTGTGAGCCTGGTGCCGTCATCTCCTGCGCGGGGGATAGCTGCCGGGTTATGGCACGGTCGGTAGTTGATGTTTGGTAGGCGGTAAGGGGAGCAGCCCGTGTTGCCAGGAGCTTACTCATTAAAATGAGTCTTCAACCACCGATTGCTACGGCGATTGCAATGGCTTTATTGCGGTCGTGGCTGATGCTGATGGTCCATTCGGATAGCCCAAGCTGATCTGCTACTTTTTTGGCATTGCCAGACAGATTGAGGGTGGGTTGGCCGCTTGGCAGGTGAAGGATTTCAATTTCCTGCCAGCTCACATACCCAATCCCCGTGCCAAGCGCCTTTGATACGGCTTCTTTGGCGGCAAATAGCCCACTCAGGGCTTCATTTCGATCCCTTGTCTGAGCGATTTCACGTTCTGTAAAGACACGTTGAATGAACCGAGTGCGGATGTTGGGGGCAATATCTTGCAGGCGAGAGATTTCAATGGTATCAATGCCACTGCGCAAAGTCATGATCAATACCTCACGGTCCAGAAACGGCGATCGCCAGACGATCCGGGTCGAGATATTTGCGGCTTGCCTGCAGGATCTCTTCAGCAGTAACTGCCTGGACCAATTCAGGGTAGTGTAAGAAATAATCCAAACCTAAATTGAAATGTTCGATATTGAGCAGCGAAATAGCCACGCCGCTGTTGGATTCCAGCAATAGCGGCATGCGTCCAAGAAAATAGGATTTGCTGTCAGCAAGTTCATCTTCGGTGACGGGTTCTGAAACAAACTTCCTGACCTCGTCAGTCATCAAATCAATGCACTGTTCCAGATTCTTGGGATTCACACCCGCAATCAATTCCCATGCGCCCGGACCCAAACTGATCGATAGTGAGGAATAGGCATAATAAGCCAAACCGGATTCCTCCCTCACTCGCTGACCGATCCTGCCCATCATGCCAAATTCGCCGAGAATGTTATTGCCAACTCGCAGGGTTTGATAATCGGGGGAATACCGATCAGGTGCCAGCCCTCCCATCACCAAGTCAACCTGCGATTTGCCAGGAATGCTGTGGTTTTTTCGGATCGTTTCCAATAATGCAGTGGCAGGGGGAATTTCTGGCATGAATGCTTGATGTGGGTTTTCCCAGTCCCCAAGCGCCTGTTTGATAGCGTCGACAGCAGCAGTGGGATCAACTGCACCGACAATCACAATCACCATTCCACGCGGTCCATAATGCGACTGATAAAATTCTGCCAGGTCCTCACGCTTGATCGCCTGGATGGTCTCTTCATAGCCTTCATCTGGTCGTTGATAGGGATGCCCGGCATAGATTATTTCGTCAAAGAGCAGGGCTGCCATTTCAGAGGTGTCCTGGGAGCGAATTTTTAGGGCAGTCAGCATCTGGTTTTTTTGACGGTTGAACTCTTTTTTGGGAAAGACCGGGTTGCGCAGGCTGTCAGCCATCAGCTGGAGGATTGATGCCAGGTCTTCGCTCAAGCAGTGCGCGCTGAAAGATGTGGTCAGTGTCCCTGATGAGAATCCCATACTTGCGCCAATGGACTCAATTTCATTGTAAATGGATTGGAAGTCCCGCTGGGTTGTTCCGGTCATTAACCCGCTGGCTGTCAGATAACTGAGCCCGAGTTTATCATCAGGATCAAAAATGCTTCCGCTCATCACATACCCTTTGATGGATAGGGTTGGGCTGTTGAAATTTTGACGGATGAGGACCGTAATCCCGTTGGCAGTCACCACACGCGTGATATTCTTGGCACTGGGAAGGGCATCCAGATGGTGAAGAATCGATGCATTCATATTATTGCTGGCTTTCCTCAGGAAGATAGAACCCGACCACCCTGTTTTGGGGTGCCAGATATTTGCGAGCAGCTGCTAACAGCTGCTCTGGGGTTACCTGGCAGAGATGATCTACGTAATGCTCAAACCAGTCATAACTGGCAAACATCTCTGTATATCCAAGCCAGAACGCCTGGTTGGTGATGTTTTCGGAGCTGTAGGCAAACAGCGCCCGCGCTTGTTTGATCGCACGGTCGATCTCAGCCTGGCTGATGGGGGTATTCAGCACTCGGTCCAGTTCCTGGTCTACGGCCTGCAGCACATCTTCAGGAGTGTGCTCTGGGTGCACCGTGAGATAGATGGAATAGAGATAAGGATCCAGGGTGGCTTGCAAGGATCCAACGCAGGAAACTGAAATCTCTCCTTCAACCAGGGCGCGATAAAGTCTGCTGGTTTTGTTGCTGGTGCTGCCTGAACCGAACATATTCAGGCTGCTTGGCCCAGTCAAAACGCTATCAAGCACGGAAAGCAAAAAGAAATCCGGATCACTGGCTTTGGGTGCGTGGTAGGCAATTTGAACATAACTGGTGGGGTCGGGTCCGCTTACAGTCACCTGTTTTTCCGCTTCTGACCAGGGTTCGGGATTTGTTTGATAAGAATTGGATTTTCCCTTGGGAAGACTGCCATAATAGAAATCGATTTTGTCCATCATGGTCTTGATCTCAAAATCGCCAGCGATGGCTAAAACAGTGTTGCCGGGTTGGTAGTATTGCCGATAGTGGTTGAAAAGGTCATCCCGGGTGATCGTTTGCAGGTCTTCCATCAACCCGATGACTTCATGACGATAGGGATGATGGGTGAACGCCTCTGCCTGGATCGCTTCGCCCAATAAGAACAGCGGTTGGTTTTCATTGCCCTCACGCTCAGAAATGACCACATTGCGTTCCAGATCAACTTCTTTAGGGTCAAAAAGGCTATTGACCATCCGGTCTGCTTCTGATGCCAGCCCGATTTCGAATAGATGCGCTGGCAGCGTGTCGTAGTATGTTGTCCAATCCAGGTAGGTCATCGCATTCCACAAACCACCCACACGAGAGATTTCCCGATCGAGGGCGCCTGCAGGGAATTTATCGGTGCCTTTGAATTGCATGTGTTCCACCCAGTGAGAAATGCCAGTGATCCCAGGATACTCATTGCGGGATCCAACGTGATACCACACCCAGGTGCTGATGATGGGTGCAGTATAAATTTCTTTGAGATGAACGGTCAGTCCGTTGTCAAGTGTGTAAAAATAGGTGGAAGTGGTCATAGATTGGGCTCAGGCTCATGCGTGGTTTGATCATCCAGGATTGATTTGCAAATCCAGTATAATTCATGAAATTATTTATCCATGATTATAGTCGAAAATCCTGCAAGGATTGGTTTTTGATTGTGAAGGGACTGTAATTTGCCAGATTCAGCTAAAAAGGGCCATCTTGTTGCCGTGATTGGTGCAGGACCGGCGGGTTTGTATGCGGCGCAATACCTGGCGCGCAAGGGCGTGCAGGTGGTGCTGTTTAATCGCGATATCAGGCCGGGAGGTCTGGCGGAATATGGTATTTTTCCTGACAAGCATAAGGTGCGCCAGGGCTTGAAGGCGCAATTCCAACGGATTCTCAGAATGCCAGAGGTCACCTATATAGGGAACGTGATTGTTGGTCAATCCGGTGATATCCGGCTGGACCAGCTCAGACACGCTGGTTTTCAGGCGATCATGGTAACCACTGGGGCGCAAAAGAATCACTGGCTGGGGCTGCCTGGTGAAGACCTTGCGGGTGTTTACCAGGCCAATGATATTGTGTTTCACTACAATCACCTGCCCAGCTGTGAGAAAAAAAGTTATAACTTTGGCAGCCAGGTGGCTGTGATTGGCGCCGGCAATGTGATGCTTGATATTGTGCGCTATCTCAAGCTGAAAGGTAACACAGGTGTGGTCACGGCTTTCGCCCGCCGCGGACCGACTGAGGTGAAGTTTGATAAGGAAACGCTGGAGCCCGTGGCTGAATGTCTCGATATGGAAGCTATCAGAGCGGAAGTGGAATTTGTGCAGCCTGTGACTGAGAGGATTGGCAGGGATGTGATCACCTTTTTTCCAGCTTCTGGCGAATGCCCGAAACAGAGTTTCACGGTGTGAATCCGGCATCACGATTCGGTTTAAGTTCCTCCGCACGCCTAAACGGCTGGTTGGCGATGACAACGGGCGTGTGAAAGCGATTGTCTTTGAGATCAATGATCTTGTGCTGGTGGGCGATCGGGTGGTGGCACAGGGAACGGGGCAGATGGAAGCCATTCCGGTGGACACGGTGATTTTCTCCATTGGGTCCCGTGTGGATGAGGGGTTTGGCCTGCCCACATCTCATGGCACCTATGTCACCACTGACCAGCCCCGTTTTCCCATTGATGGGATTTCCTATGAAGTTTATAATCCTGACCTGTGCGCCAACTGCGAAGATATCTTTGTGAGCGGTTGGGCACGTCTTCCAAGCGAAGGGATTGTCGGTTTGGCAAAGAAAGATGCTGAACGTGGGGCACGGGCAGTGAATTCCTATCTTGAGACACTGCAACTGCCTGATTCAACTACCGTGCAGGATGCGCTTGATCGCCTGCCACAACTGGATAAGCCGGTGGTCAGGCTTGGGGGTTTGGAAAGACTTGTGGGCAGAAGAGAGAAAATTTGCGTTGGCGCGGGGAATTGATGATTTCAGGTTTGAAACGCAGACAGAAATGTTAGACGTCATCAAAGATTAGACGTCATCGAAGATTAGACGTGATCAAAGGTTAAACGTGATCGAAGATTCTGAAGGTGTGTAAGTCGGGGTAATTCTTAGAGTTAGTGACCTCATCCTCTTCGTCATCTTGAGAATGGGTGCGGGAGTCTCCCGATCCCATCTGTTGATCTTCAGGGTGGCGGTAGCGAATGAGGAGCAGGAAGCCAATCGCGATCGTTGCCATCCCAATGCCCATGCCGCGTGCTTGAAGGGGACCAAAGAAAACATCCGGCAGCCGGTGGCTGCCCATGCCAAAGATGTCTGCCATGGCAGTAAAAACGCTGATGACATAACCAGTGCTGATCAAACGTGAACCGATTTCAGCGGCAATCGTCTTTTTGACGCCAGTCCACATGGCATTCAGGGTCAGGTAGCTTCCAAAGGTGATCAGCCCCAAACCAACCAGGAACACAGATATCTGTACAAAACCGATCACCCGGCTGCGGTCAAGTCCGAACAGACTGGGACGTGCCCCCAGCAAGAAGAAGAAATAACCAATCAAGGCAAAGACAAGCCCAATTCGAGTGCTGATTTTTGGAAAAGCCAGTTCCTCGGGGGATTGTCCGTTACCATTTAGTTTGGGACGGTCTTCCTGTTCTGATGGGGTAAGGCTTGGGTCGTTTTGATTTGTCATGTCGCAGGTAGATTGCTCTTGAGGATTCTAAGCCAGTTACCGCTGAAGATATTGTTAATATCCTCTTCATTGTAACCCTTTTCCGCCAATTTTGGGCTGAGTTTAGGGAGGTCTGCAATCGTATCGATCTCGGGTGGAACGGATTCACAGCCAAAACCACCGTCAAAATCTGTCCCCAAACCCACGTGCCGCGTAGTTCCTGCCATCTGGCAGACATGGTCAATTTGTTTCACAACCGCGTCAATGGACATGGCAGCGCGTCCGCCTTCGGCACGCCAATCCCATTTGAGAAAAGCATTGAGGGGAACGATGCCCATCACGCCATCCCGTTCGATCAGCTGTTGAATGGTTTCATCTTTCAGGTGGCATTTGATGGGAATGTTGGGGATGATGGCTTCAGCATTGGAATGGGAGGCGATCACTTGCCCCTGGTAGTAATCCAGAGACTGGCGGGCAGATTGATGATCCATGTGGCTGATATCCAGGATCATACCCAGGTACGCCATCTGATCCAGCAAGCCAAAGCCTGCTTTTGTGAGCGGTCCAGGTTCACGGGTGCCCCCGCAGAAGTGATTGCCAGCCCAGGCAGGACCAATCAGTCGAACGCCCCAGTCATACCACTGTTCGGCCTCGGCGGGCTCTGCCATGCATTCTGCGCCTTCCATCAAGATCACAAGCCCGACAGGCGGGGGCGTTTCTGAATGACCTGAGAGATGTTGTTCCCAAAGTGCGAGTTGGGACTGCAATTCAGTTTGATTTAAAATTAAACAGAACTTGTCAGGGCTTTCTTCTGCCAATCGAAAATAAGCATCCAG
>DIXG01000091.1 GCA_002436005.1 Anaerolineaceae bacterium UBA6086
GCGACATCGATGATGTGGATTTTGACAGTCTCCGAGTCAAATTCCACCGATAATTTGCCCATCGCTTGCCAGAGCTGTAAACCCGTTCGAATGGTGCTGGTATCTGCTGCACAGGCGGCTGCCAGGCGCTCAAGTGTGGTCTCACCGCCGAAGTACTGCGATGTGTATTTTGCCAGGCCGGCAATTCTCTCTATTAGACCTTTAAAGGTGCTTGGCTGCGGTTCTTGACCGAACACCGCAATTTGGTTGGGTTTAACCCTGTTGATGCCTTCCAGCAGTGTGGATTGGGAGGGCGGGGTCGTCCATAAAATCAGCAGATCGGCAGGTTCAAGTTCGGACCTGCTCAGCCCTGGAATATTACCGGGCAGTGTGCCCTCTGCCCAGACCTGTGCCTCCGGGTTTTGTTCGAGGAGCGCGTGCAGTGTTTTCTCGGGCTGTGCTGACTGGCGGTGATCGAGAAGCGTGACCTGGCTGCGGGCGGCGGCAGCCTGTACCTGGGGCGTCAGGTGAAAGTCGACCCATTGAGCGCTGATCTGGCGGGTGCCCTTGTAATCGCTTTGAGAGAGGATGCAAACCACATCAAAGTTACCCTCGGGGAAGGGTTCATCCGCCCCTTTCCACCAGATAAACTGAATTTCATCCTCATTTTCGTCTTTTGCCACCACCAGACGATGCTCATCCTGTCCACCGACTGACCTGAAAGAAACCAGCTCAAGATTTTCCAGCAGAAAATGCAGCGGCGGATTACCCTGGCCAAAGGGTGAGAGCCTTTCGATCTCATCGATTAAGTCTGAAGTGATCTCCGGGATGGTGATCCGTTGGGCGATCTCTATCTCATAAGTTACTTCAACCTGTTTCAGCTGTTGTTCGGCAGCGGCAAGCAGGTTCCGTTTGAATTCAGCCAGGTTAGGCGCAGGCAGGGAAAGACCGGCCGCCATCGGGTGCCCGCCAAATGTGTTGAGCAGGTCGGATTGAGCGGCAATCAGCCCGGTGATGTTGACGCCGGCAATCGAGCGGGCAGATCCATGAACAGGATCTGTGCCTGTGAGCAGGATGGTTGGCTTGTGATAGCGTTCCACAAGCCTGCTGGCAACAATCCCCACCACCCCCCCGGGCCAATTTGGGTGATGCAGGACAATCGCAGGCGCGTGGCGGTCATCAGCTGAGCGTTGCAGGAGATTTTCAGCCGCCAGAGTCACCTGGCGGGTATCAAAGCGGCGTTTGGCGTTGAGCGCTTCAATGTGGGTTGCGAGCACGCGTGCTCGACCGGTGTCACTGGTTGTCAGCAGCTCGACAATCCCGTTGGCATCGCCCAGTCTTCCGACTGCATTAAGGCGCGGCGCAATCTGAAACCCAATGTGGGTCTCATTTAGCAAACCCGGGTTGAGTTCTGCTTGCCGGTAGAGGGTTTGCAAGCCAACTCGCTGGGTGTGTCTGAGATGCACCAGCCCTTTTTGCAGCAGATAGCGCGTGTCGTCTCGCTGTTCGGCGACATCTGACACAATCCCGAGCGCTGCCAGCTCCATGTAATGTCCGGCATCAAAGGTTTTGCCCAGTTCTGCAAATAGCCCCTCCATCAGTTTGTATGTCACGCCCACACCCGGCAGTGACCGCAGGGGGTGGTCTTCGGGGAGCCGCTGAGGATTTACGACCGCATTGGCAGGCGGCAGGGTATCCGTTAAGGTGTGGTGGTCGGTAACAACTACCGGGATGTTTTCAGCCCGCACTCGGGCGATGTTTTGATGTTCTGAGATTCCGGTATCGCAGGTGATGAGGAGATCGAACCCCTGCTGGAGATATTGTTCCAGCACACTGCTCGAGATGCCGTGGGTTTCCTTGCCCCGGACGGGAATGTGGTAGATCACGTTTCCACCCAGTTCACGCAAACCTTCAACCAGCGTGGTGGTAGAAGTCTGTCCATCCACATCGAAATCGCCCCAGACGAGAATCTTGTGTTTCTGTGTCAATGCGTTGATCAATAGATCCCAGGCAATTTTGCTGTCCGGTAATTCAACAGGATCTGCAGGCTGGAAATGATCAGGGTCAAGAAAAGCTTGAGCAGCCTCAACGGATTGGTAGCCGCGGCGAAAAAGCGTTTCAGCCACAAGGGGATGCCCGCCGATGGCAGATCGAAAGTTATCAGGGATGTCGAGCGGCGCAGGGAGTGTCCAGCGGGTGTTTTCAGGCATCAAAACTCAATTTCTTCAATGGCTTCAAAGTCCAGATCCTGAAGATCGGTTTCATTCTCCAGTTCCTCATCCTCAAAAGCAGCCAGATCCCCTGCCTGGGTGCCCCGATCGCAGTGAGAGCGATAGACACAAAACCGGCAGTGCCTGGTCTCTTCGGTTCGGAAAAAGGAATCCGCCTTTCTGCTGCCAATTTCGTTGACCAGGCGGGTGAAAAATGCCTGATCTTTTTCATGGGCGCGTGCATCATAGGGCAGGCTGATCGGTGCAGTCGGAAAGGCTGCATACCAGTACTGCATCGTGATTTGTTCCGGTTCCACGGTCGCATTTTTCAGGAGCGCTGAACCGGATTTGCACAGGATGAAACGATATATCCGGGTTTGGACCCTGTTCAGGAGCCATTCTTTGCGGGGGCGTTTCTTTGAGGTTTTCCAATCAAAAATCACCAATCCGTCAGGAGGTTGTGCCAGCACCAGATCGTACTTGGCTGCCAGATGGAACCCTGCGAGCTGTGCGTGGAGCGTGGCTTCAACCCAGCGTATGCCACTCAGCCAGGGCGGGACGTTGATCAGAAAATCCTGCCACCAGTTGAGGACATCCGGACTGGGATCAGCAGCTGCAAGGTCGGTCAGGCGGGTTTCTGGAACCTCCAGCAGGTATTGCTGGAGGAGCCGGTGGAAACGGGCGCCGATTTGCCCGCGTTCCTCGAAAGCTACCGCATCATCCACAACCAGCGCTGGCCATCGCGTGTGGCGAATATGCCGCAGATAAAAGCGGTAAGGACAATCAAGGTAGTCCTGAAGGTTGCTTTGAGTGAATACGAAATCATCAGGCAGGATCATTTTGAACGCTCCAGGTGATTGATGAGTTCCAGGAAGGGCAGGGCGGGGACATTTTTTGATGAGGGTCGCCCTGTGTTCCAGGTGGCGGTCAGCCAGGAACGAGCCCGGGTGATGCCCACATAAAGCAAGCGCAGTCGTTCACGCACCAGTTCTTCTCGCGCTTCAGCTGAGGCTTTACCGGGTTGATACCAGTCATAGGGGTGCTTTTCGATCAAGGTGCGCAGCTGGGCGATGATTTCAGATTCTAAATTGAGATGATCCCGGATGAACCACTTTTCAGATTGAAACTGGTCGTATTCCTGTCCGGAAGGGTAATTGTAATTGTTAAGCGAGGTGAGGAAGACGTAATCCCACTCCAGTCCTTTGGCTTTGTGCATGGTGGCGACCACCACCTGACCCGGGTAGCGATCCGGGTCAAAGGCATCTTCCTGCGAAAAACCCAGGTAACGGCGTTCGTTTTTGGCAATATTTGCCAGTTCCAGGGTGAACTCCGGCAGGCGCCAATCTGGGTGGGCATTGCTCAGCTGCCGCAAGAGTGAGGATAATTTATGTGCCAGAGCGAGTTCGGCTGAATCGAGGAACAGATCCTGTGCGATCGTCAGGATCAACTGATCGATGGGCAGGAAGATCGCGTTGTGCCAGCGCTGAACCACCGTTTTGAAGCTGAGCAATTCGTCAAAATAGCGCTCGTCGAGCTTCAGCTGCGCATCTTCATCCAACCAGTCTTTCCCCGGCGAAGGCCAGAGGTAATCTTCAAGACGCTCACATTTTTGAATGATCCCTGCCACTTTTTTAATCACAGGAGCAGTGCTCTCGTCTTCCCGTTCGTTTCTTCTCCAAACCCTGTAAGCAGCTGCCAGATTCCGGCCGGACTCGGGGTTTCGGAGGTAATTGAGGATATTGGCAATCGCGCCCGTCGAGAGACGGGTGGCGCTGGTGGACTGCAGCAGACCGTCAATGTAGGGGATCTTACGATTCTTTAGTGCATCTACGAATTTGAAGCCGCGCACGTTGCGTGGTGAGAGGATGGCGACTGTTTTGTCAGGATGGTCTGCCAGAAAGGCTTCCACCGCATCCACCACAAAGGCAATTTCCTGTTCGGGTGTCATCTCCCGGTCAACCAGCTGGATGCAAGCGGGGCAATCTTCAGGGTTGGGCTGCGGGTCACCGCAAGGGGTTGGCTGGATCAGCGGAGGGGTGAGGGCTGTTCTCGCGAAGGAGTGGGGATGGGAATTTTGAGTCCACTCGATCAACCAGTTTGCCAGGTTGATGATGCTCAGAGAGGATCGGCCGCTTTCGGGCAGGGCGCGCGAATCAACATCTGACTGCTGTAGAAATTCGAGCAGGTAATGTGGGCTGGCTGTGGTGAAGGTCTCATAGATTGCCTGGTTTGTGTCGCCAACCCGAACCCAGTTACCACTTTCTCCTGCCAGGGTGGACAGAATCTCTTGCTGTAGATGGCTGGAGTCCTGGGCTTCATCTTCGAGGATATAGGGCCATCGTTCTCGCAGCAGGCGCACAAGGGCAGGATCGGATTTGAGGCAGCGCAGCGCCAGCCGGATGAGATCATCAAAGTCCACGCTGCCCCGATAGACCAGCGCATTTTGGTATTCGCTGTAAATCTCTGTTCCCATTTGCACAAGCGGCAGGGCAATTGGGAGGCTGCTCAACCGCTCACGCAGCGTATCAGGTGTCAATTCCCAGTCTTTTGCCATCCGAATGAACGCGGAACTGATCGAAACAACCAGCCCCGGGAGATTGTTCTTTTCTTCATAGACCTTTCTCAACTGGTAGTCCTGGCAATTGAGATAAGGTTCAAAGAAATCATGATGGGCATTCAGCCAAGCGGAGGCAATGGTTTCCTTGATGCGCTCAGCTTCTTTTTCATCCAGAATCTGATAATCTGTGCTTAGCCCTGCCAGGTCTGGTCGCTCATGGACGATATCATTGGCCAAACCATGCAGAGTGCGCACGCGATAGCCCACGCCAGGCAGCTGGTTGACAGCCTGCAATTGGGAAGAGATCCGACTCGAGAAATTGTCCACTGCAGCGTTGACCAGGGTGACGATCAGGATTTCCTGGTCGGGCTGGATGGCGCCCGATTGGATCAAGTTGGCTGCCAGATAGGAAAGAGTCCATGTCTTTCCGCTGCCGGGGACAGCGCTGATGCCCATTTTACCGCCATGATATTTTAAGATCTCTTGCTGGCCGGGACGCAGCCTGATCGTTTCTTTCACGCTGCTCCCTTTTGTGCTTGCTGGAAAACCTGCTGGAAGATTCTGATCAGCAGTCCGCGATTTTCATAACCCCGCACATCCAGTTCGCTCATGCCCAAAAAAACCTTCTTTCGGCAGCGATTGAGTAAGCCGAGCGAAAGCCTATGGAGGGAATCAAAGGCGGCGGAAAGCTCATCTTCAGCATCCCATAGATCCCCTTCTTGCCAATTACGGCTGAGGACATAAGGTTGGGTGAGCGGTTGATCGAGGCGTTGATACCAGCTTGGGCTGCCGATATCGAGCCAAAACTGGTAATCAACCGGGCGATTGCTGATCAAGAATGTGTAGGCTGGCGAAAGGAAGACGGCGTCTTCATCTGGTTGCTCCCAGGAATGCATATAGGATGCGGCGATGACTCCATCCTGTACCATCTGGAGATACTCTTTACCAATTGTGAAGGGCTCTGGTCCAATTTGTGCGCCAACTGCCCAGCGGAATTTTTGAATGGATTCAATTAATGTGGCAATTGTGTTACCGCTCTCAAGATTGTTGTGAAAACCAAACCCGGGTTGGCTGAGCACTTCACCAAATAAGCGGTTCAGAAAGAAATCGAGGGTTTGCGGGTCTTCCTGGCTGGCGGAGTGGAGCCAGCTAACCAGGCGGTCATACCGTTCTCCCACCCGGTAGGTAATCCGGTCTCGAGTGGCCGGGGGCACCACCTCAAAGGGCTGCAGGGGAAAGGCGTTTTCTTTCGCAAACTCTTTGTAAGTGTAAGCGGTGAGCAGCTGCGATCGCACCAGGTCCAGTCCGTTCACGGCTTGCATCAGTGCAAAAGCCAGGTTGATGCGCTTGGGCAAGAGGTTCCAATCCGGGTGGGTAACTGCTGCCAGGGTGAGCAGGGTTTGTGTGGCGGGCTCCTCCCGCAACGACCGTGAGGGTCGGTGGGCGCGGTGGGGAATGCCTAGGGCATCCAATTGATTGGCAAGCGAAAAGTGGAGCACATCGGGCATAAAAGGTGCCAGGACAACAATTTCGCCGGGCGGCACACCTGCATCGATGAGGGTTCGAATCCGATCAGCGACCCAATCCACCATGGCAGGGAAATACTTGATTTTTTCCCCGGGTGTTTCCAACCCTGCGCGGATATCCTCAGGCATGAGGTCTGCACTGGGCTCGGGTTTCCTGTTCAGGCTCGCGATCGCCCGGCTTATACCCGATTGGATGTGCGTGATTGGGAGCGATTGGACCTGGTTATCGCTAAAGTGAACCATTTCGCTGCAGCTGCGGTGTAAGGTGTAGGCACTTTCAACGTCTGCGCCGAGGAAATAGCGATAGCCTGCATTTTCATCGAAGATGATCAGTGCAGAGTCAAACTCAGGCAGCCAGGTTCTGAGTATGTCATGAGCCACCGGGGGGTCTTCTTCGATGTTGTCTATAATGAGGTGGCGGTAGGTACGCGTCAGGTATCCCTGGCACAATGCGGAAGGCCAGAGATGTTGGAGAAAGATCTCGACCTGGAGGGAAAAATCCAGCAGGTTGTGCGCCAAGCAGAAGCTGCGAAAGTGATTCACGCACACCTGGACGTCATCGTAGATATGGATTTGTTCGACATCGCCGATCCAGGCTGATTTGAGGCGATCCCCAATTTCATGATGCGGAAAGCCCACGATGGCAGCTTTGTTGAGGTTGTCTAAAATTTGAGAATAAATGCGGTTGCGGTTGATCGTCAGGCTTGAAAAAAGACCTTCATGCACAATGAGCGGATGGACGACATGCGCCATGTAATACTGTGCAGTTTCAAGCGTGAGAAAATGCGGAGGCAGATCAGGGTTTGCCACGCCAACCACCCGGCTGACAGCCGGCCAGAAAAGGTCCACCATTCGGCGTGCCAGTCCGCCAAGCGTGATGGTGTTCAGCAGGCTGAATACCGGCTGGTCCATCTGGCGCAGGGCATCCAGGTAGGGTTGTGCCAGCGCTCGCTGGGGCGTCCACACCAGGATTTGATGGGGTGGGATGCCAGACAGGATCAGCTTTTGAAGCCAGAGCGCGCCTGCGGTTGTTTTTCCTGTTCCTGCCAAACCCTGTAAGAAAACTTTCGATGAGATCGGATGTTCGATAAGGGCTTGCTGCTCGGATGTAGGTAGCATGAATTTATTATATTCGATGTGCTAACGTTCTGAGGAGGGCATCTCGGGTATAATTGCGAATCATGGTATCCACTGGCAGAAGACGAAAGGAAACCGTTTTATGACAAACGACCTGGCACCTTTTTTCTCCCCCAAAGGTGTGGCAATCATCGGTGCTTCGACCAATCCTAAAAAATTAAGTCATGGAATTCTGAAGAATCTGACTCTCTATGGCTATCAGGGAGGAATCTATCCGATCAACCCGAAAGCTGATCAAATCCTTGGCATGAAGGCCTATGTCGATGTTGTGGATGTGCCGGACCCGGTTGATTTGGCGGTGGTGGTGCTGCCGGCTGGGATGACGCCAGATGTGCTGCAGGCGTGTGGCAAGCGGGGGATCAGGGCGGTGATCATCATTTCGGGTGGATTTCGCGAAGTGGGTGGCAGCGGTGCAGCACTGGAGGTGGAATGTCTTCAAATTGCGCAATCTTACAACATGCGCCTGATCGGACCGAACTGCGTGGGTACCGTTGATTTGCATACTGGACTGAACACAACCTTTATTG
>DIXG01000058.1 GCA_002436005.1 Anaerolineaceae bacterium UBA6086
TTGCCCTCGAATCCGAGTTCATCGAGGAAGCAGCCGCCAAATCCATCCGCATCGCGCTGGCAACAGGCGCACCCCTGGACCCCGTGGCAGAAGCTGCCTGGGCAGCCGCTACCGACAAAGTTCAGAATATCTTGAAGGTGGCAGAAGAGCCCATTTCGCTCGAACTGCCCGTTGGAGATGAGGATAACAGCACCCTGGCAGATTTTATCGAAGATCAGAACACCTCAGCCCCTCTGGATGCTGCCGCACGGGGCATCCTGGGAGACCAGGTGCGTGCATCCCTGGATATCCTCAGTGAGCGTGAGCGCCAGGTGCTGGAGCTGCGCTTTGGGCTGGTGGACGGCAAGGACCACACGCTTGAAGAGGTCAGCCAACATTTCGATGTCACCCGAGAGCGCATCCGCCAAATTGAATCCAAAGCCCTGCGCAAGCTTCGCCACCCCAGCCACAGCAGCGACCTGCGGGAATTCCTTTTGTAAATCTTCAGGAGAGAACAGGCACATGAACGCAAAACGTATCTCCTACGAACAAGCCAGGGACGGCAACCGTGCCTTGTGGGACGAGATCACGCCGGTGCACCTGCGCTCCTATGGGGTGGAGCGCTTTCTGGCAGGCGAACCCTGGCTGCCCAGGGAGATCATTGATCAGGTTGGCGCTGTCAGCGGGCGCGCCCTGCTGCACTTGCAGTGCCATTTCGGGCTCGACACCCTCGCCTGGGCGCGCCTGGGTGCAGAGGTAACCGGGGTGGATTTCTCACCGGCTGCCATCGAAGCCGCCCAGGAGCTCTCAAAAGAAGCCGGTCTGCCCGCAAGGTTCATCTGCTCAGATATCTACGACCTGCCGCAGCACCTGCAGGGCGAATTTGACGTGATTTTCACTTCGATTGGCGTGCTGTGCTGGCTGAAAGACCTGAAGCGATGGGCAGAAATCATCGCTCACTTCCTCAAACCCGGCGGCATCTTCTACATCATGGATGGGCACCCGCTGCGATATACCTTCGGCGACACCGAACCCTGGAAATTTGCCCTGTCCTTTTTTCACAACGAGGCGCCTTATGTGTGGGATGAGAAAGGACCGGACTATATGGACCCGACCTATCTGACACAGTCACCAAGTTACGAGTGGCAGTGGGCGGTCAGCGATATCATCAACGCCGTGGCAGATGCCGGGCTGCGCATTGAGCATTTCGATGAGTATGAGGCGATGAGTGCACCTGTCTATCCCGAAATGACACCTCGCGAGGATGGCTTGTTCACGATACCCGACATGCCGGTGCCCCTGCCGATCGTCTTTTCGCTCAGGGCGCGCAAACAAAGTTGAATGAGCCGTGATGGCTGAAGACACACACCTCTATACCCGCATCTATGATATTGTACGCCGCATCCCCCCCGGCAAAGTGACCACCTACGGCCGGATTGCCCAGCTGGTGGGTGGATGCACCGCGCGCATGGTCGGTTATGCCATGGCGGCGCTCAAACGCGGCACCGCGCCGGATGTGCCCTGGCAGCGGGTGATCAACGCCAAAGGGAAGATCTCAGTCCACGGCGACGGCTTTGGCAATGCCATGCAGCGCACGCTGCTGGAGGATGAAGGGGTCATCTTTGACACAGATGACCGGGTGGATTTTGCACGCTTTGGCTGGCCCGGACCGGATGAGGCTTATTAACCCTCAACGGGCACCAAAATCCAAAATTAGGTTTGAACAGCACATGATATAATGGTGCGGGTAATTCCCGCGTTGAAAGATCAATCCAAAACCGGAGGTAAAAGAGATGGGCGCGAATATTGTCGTTGGCGGTTTTTGGGGGGATGAGGGGAAAGGGCTGATCAGTGCCTGGCAGGCGTATCAGCACCATGCGCTGGGCGTCTTCAGGGGTTGTGGCGGCACCAACCCGGAGCACGGTTTGTTCATCGAAGGTAATTACATCAAAACCAATCAACTGCCTCTGGGCTTCATCTTTGAAGAATGCCTGATCGGTCTCGGCCCCGGCACAGCCGTGAATGTAGAGAAATTTCTCTCCGAGGTCAAGCAGTTTCGCCTTTCACCCGAAAAGGTGCGGGTCGATCCCAAATGCCCGATCATCACACCTGAAAATGTGCGGGAAGAAATTGGCGACGCCAATATGAACGCCATCGGCAGCACCAAGAGCGGCACTGGCATCGCCATGTCCCATGCTGCCCTGCGCATTGCGCCCCTGGCAGAAGACATGGACGCACTGCAGCCTTACCTCGATGACGTGCCTGCGCTGGCAAACCGGCTGGCACAGCAGGGCACGATCAGCATTGAATCCACCCAGGGCACCTTCCTCTCGCGCTACTATGGCGAATATCCCAATGTCACCTCTGTAGATGTCACTGCCCCCTCCGTGATGGCAGGGGTGGGCATCAACTGGCGGTCTGTGGATGATGTCATCGTGTGCGTCAAAGCCCTGCCCACCCGTGAGGGCACCGGACCGATGGGCGATGTGGAAGAATACAGCGTCGAGGAAATGCAGGCGTTGGGGATTGTCGAATACAGCTCCATCTTCGACCCGCAAACCGGTCAGCGCCAGATCCGCAGAAAAGCCAAAGGGATTGATTACACCCTGCTCAAGCGCATCATCACCCTCAATGGCGCCAACAAAATTGCCCTCACCTTTGTTGAGCACTATGACCCTGAGGTCAGAGATGTTGTTCGATGGGCGGATCTGACCCCAAAAGTAAAAAAACTGGTGGATGAGATTGAAACCCTCACCGGTGTGGAGGTTTCTCTTGTCAACACTGGCAAGGAATGGTCCAGCGTGGTAAGCAAGCACGACAGCCTGCCCCCGATCACCGGGCCGCTGGTCAGCCGGTTAAAATCGTATATTCTGGATTGATTAAATCAGCGTGATTCCCCGCGCTGCTGGATTTGCGCGTCTACCCAGGCTTGTCCTTCAGGCGTCAGGACACGGATTTCATCGCCATCGCGCCCAAACTGGCGGTAGTCCAATCCATAACCCACCACAAAAAGCGGCTCGATGAACAGCCCCATATGGCGTACCTCAGGCAGATGCTGATAGCCATTCAAGCCTGTGTTGCGCCAATCCACGTTTTCAGGGCGTTCTTTGAACAAATAGGTGCAGATATTGCGCTGTGCGACGTTCTGGCTTTCGAGAAAATCACATACCCTGAGGATCGTTTCTGATGAATCAATGA
>DIXG01000044.1:0-1920 GCA_002436005.1 Anaerolineaceae bacterium UBA6086
GGTTGGATTGTGGACCAGACCCCCAGCTACCAATCACCGGGCTTTAGCGCCGCGCTGACAGGTAAAGAATATTTTCGTGAGAATCTGATCCAGGTGTATGATACAGTGGAAGCGGATGGGGTCTTCTGGTATCTGATTGCCCCGGGTGAGTGGGTGAACAGTTTGAAGGCGCGCGTGGTCTCCCTCAACACAACCCCACCCGAAGGCGTTGATACAAAGCGCTGGATCGAGCTGGATCTCTTTCAGCAAACGATGATGGTGTATGAAGACGGCAGGCTGCTATTTGCCACACTGATGGCAAGCGGAGTGGATCCTTTTTTCACTCAGCCTGGTTTGTTCACCATTTACGAGAAAAAACCGCTTGAAACCATGCAGGGTGCCTTTGAGGCGGATCGCTCCGATTTTTATTATTTGGAAGATGTGCCCTGGACGATGTATTTTGACCAGGCGCGTGCATTGCACACTGCCTACTGGCGAACCTTCTTTGGCTATCCACAGTCTCATGGTTGTGTCAACCTTTCACCGGGAGATGCAAAATGGGTCTTTGATTGGGCAAATGAAGGCGATTACGTCTGGGTGCACGATCCCAGCGGCATGACCCCGACTGATCCTAATTTATATGGTCCCGGTGCGCCATAAACCATTCATCTCATTCGGATTAAGCCCTCTAAAATCAAAAACGCCTGCAAGGGCGTTTTTATGTTTGCAAGTTTGGTGAATCGTCCCAGGGTTAGTGCGCGGCTGGCATATCCCGGCTGGCAACGATGTCGATGCCTGTGCCAAGCGCATCTTCTAATACCACCTGGTTGATTTTTACTGGTGCAGGCACTTCAACCTCGCGCAGTTTCTGCGCCAGCTGCGGGATCAGCGGTTTGGGGAATCCCTGGCGGGTGTAGACCGGCACCAGTGGATGCAGTCCGCCGTTCACTTTGACGGTGGATGCCATCATCCGGCGCGGGTCCTGCAGTTCGCAAATGGCATAGTCCTTGCCGCGCTGGCAGCCTGCGCCGATCACTTCGATGACATTCTTGTTTTCGTGTTTCACTATCAGCGGACAGCCCTTTGGGCATGCCACACAAATCAATTCACTGGTTTCAGCCATTGTCTTTCCTTTCTGCTTCAAATCTACCATCAGCCTCAGCGTTTGCGCACGTGCACGGTCAGCCTCGTCGCCTTCAAGACGCTTTCATAGGCTTTGGGCTTGATGACAAGCGAGAGAATCTCACCGGGGCGGGCATAGGCTTCGCCCTTTTTAGCGATCACCTCACCGTTCTGGTCTTCCACAGTGACCAAAACGCGTTCTTCGATGGGCGTGATGGCGCGCATTTGCAGACGAACCTCGTCCTCCGCCAGGTGGGATTTGTTGATTTTGTGGGGGACCACATAGCGGATGTTTTCACCCGCCGAAAGTGCCACCTGCTCCTCGGCAACTGCTTTTTCGGATGTGGCAAATTGGGCTGCGCCTTTTCCGGCGGCATATCCGGCTTCGGTGACCCAATCCACCAGGTCATAGACATGCACCACATTTCCCGCCGCAAAAATACCCGGCACATTGGTCATGAAGCGGTCGTCCACAAAAGGCCCGTTGGTCACCGGGTCCAGCTGGACGCCGGCTTTCTTTGATAGTTCATTTTCAGGGATCAGACCCACCGAGAGCAGCAGTGTATCGCAGGGGATGATCTCTTTGGTGCCAGGGATGGGATTCCAGCGGTCGTCGACACTGACGGCTTCGATGGCTTCCACCCGATCCCGGCCAATGATGCGGTTGACCGTGCGCTGCTTTTGCAGGGTGATGCCGTAATCCAGCAGGCACTGGACGTAGTTGCGGGTCAGACCCGTCAGATAGGGCATAATCTCGAGAACCCTTTCCACGCGTGCGCCTTCGATGGTCAGCCGGCGCGCCATGATCATGCCAATGTC
>DIXG01000044.1:2023-5980 GCA_002436005.1 Anaerolineaceae bacterium UBA6086
TCAGGGTGTGGACGCCGTGCCCGATCGTCTTTTCGATGAAGTGCTGGGCGTAGGCTGGACCGGGCATATCCTCGTCAAAAAGCTCCAGCCCAAAGCCATTGTGAATGCACTGCAGGAGGATGCCGCCCAATTCAACATCGCGCTCGATGATCAGCACGTCATCCGCACCGTTTTCTTTGGCTGCAATGGCTGCTGCCAGCCCACCAGGACCGCTGCCAATGACGATGACATCGTAGGTTTGTTTCATAGCAATCCCTCCACTGTGAGGTGATCTTTTACAACGTCCTTGGTGCGCCGGAACAGGAACTCGGACCCCTGGCCCTTTTTTGTCACCGCTTCGGGCGAGATGCCAAGCTCCTGTGAGAGGATGGCAACCACCCTGGGCATGTCAAAACCACCCTGGCAGCGTCCGGTGCCGGTCCAGGTGCGGCGCTTGATGGCGTCATAGGTTGTTGCGGGGATGGGCGAATGGATTTCAGCCAGTATTTCGCCTTCGGTGACCATCTCACAGCGGCAAACGATGCGCCCATAAGCCGGGTCTTTACCGATCAGGTGCGCCTGTTCCTCACGGTTGAGGTGGCGGAAGACCGGTCTTGGGGTTCTCACGGGGTTCCAGTTTGGCTTCGCTTTCAAATCCTCGCCGGCGCCCTTCAGCAGCTCAATGACTTGGATTGCAATGGCTGGCGCTGCGGTAAAGCCGGGGGATTCAATCCCGCCGAGGTTGACCAGCCCCTGGACGTTTTCCGGGATTTCGATGATGAAGTCCTGATTGTAGTTAATGTCCGGGTTGGGCGATGGTGCATTGCCCGTGGCGCGCAGACCGCCAAATTCAGCGATGATGTATTTACGTTCAATAGCAGGGACCAGTTTCTTGCCGCCCGACCAGATCTCTTCGGCGCCTTCTTTGGTAACATCTTTGTTTTCTTTGGAGTCCACAAAGTTGGCATTGGGTCCCACAATCACATTTCCATGCAGTGTCGAAGCCACCAAAATACCTTTCCCCTTGGAGGAGGGCGTTGGGAACAGGATCGTGGTGTTGGTTAACTGGAAATCTGCCTTGTCCAGGATCAGATATTCACCCCGTCTGGGACGGATGGTAAATTCAGGGCGAACGCCGGCTTTGTGCATCACTTCGTCTGCATATAGCCCGGCAGCATTCACCACCCAGCGGGCATAAAAATTACCCTGGTTCGTACGAACACCGATGATCCGGCTGCCCTCCATGATGAAATCCTCAAAGGCAGTGCTGAGTTTCAAGGTCACACCGTTCATCACGGCATTTTCGGCAGCGGCAATCGTTGCAGCAAAGGGATCGCTGATCCCACCAGTGGGCGCCCACAGCGCCCCAACAACATCAGGACGCAGCAGGGGCTCACGTTTGCGAATCTCATCTCCGCAGATGATCTCCATGCCTGGCACGCCGTTTTGCTTGCCGCGTTCCAGCAGCTCTTCCAGTACCCGCATTTCTTCATCATCAACCGCGACCACATAATCGCCGCAGCGCTCATAGGCAATGCCCAGTTCCTGTGAGAGCTGCGGCCACATATCCACCGCCATCACATTGGTGAGGGCTTTATTGCTGCCGGGAACGGCATCGTAGCCGGCATGGATGGCGGCTGAGTTGGCAGAGCTGGTGCCCATGCCGACATCGACTTCTTTCTCGATCAGGAGGATTTCCAGCTGATATTTTGAGAGGTAACGGGCAACCAGGCTGCCGACGATCCCTGCTCCAATCACAATCACATCATATTCTTTGGACATACATTTCTCCAGTTTGCTGGTCCATTGCCCGCTGCACACAACGACCCAATTATACCTTGAAGCATGAAGGATTAAAGTCTTTTTTATTAGGGGGATTGAAAATATGAGTGCGGTCTGAAAGCTGACCGCACTCTATGCGAAACTCTCACCTTCCGGAGTGCGGGCTTCAGTCCGCATTTTCACCCAAAGGCGGCATGTGCCCCCGCGGGCTAAGATGATCTTAAAAATAATTCTTATTAATCGGTGGGCTGCTACGGCGCCAGGTTCAGCAGCATGCTATCCAGAATGGCTGTCACACCAAAGGGATATCGCACCTGGCGAACGACCAGACGGACATCCTCTTCCAGTGATTGAATTGAATAGGGTAAGCTGACTTCAACAATCGTTTGGATCCCTGGATTTGTCACTGGCAGCTGCTTGGTGATGATTGTCTTCCCGCTAAACGTCACGAGTTCAAAAAACATCGGACTGTCCGTTACTGGGGTGAGACTGCCCTCGATGACAAGCATGCCCCCGGTGATGGTCTCATGCAGCACTGGGCGGATGAAGGTCAGCCAGGGATCTGTGCTGAGAGATTCCTTTAACCGGGCTTCCCCGCTGGATTGCAGCGTTAGGGGGACAGAGCGTACTGAGATGGGTCGTCCTTTCGCATCCAACAGCGATAAGGTGAGCAGGGCTTCAGCGCTATCAGATGGAATCTCATAGGGGATGATGGTCTCAACTGCGGTGCCTGGTGTGATTTCAGTGATTTGCCATAACTGGCGTGAAATATCCCTGCCGCCTTGATCCACGAGTGCGAGTCGGAGGACACCTTGAGGGCTGGCGTGAATTTCCGCAGAAAGGTGGATGGGTGAGGTAACCAGAGAGCCTTCTCCGGGTGTGAGAAGGATCAGTGCAGCAGGCTGCTGGGCGGAACCTGTCTGCCCCGGCAGCAGCCCCAAAGCAAGGATCAGTAAAACCGTCCACCTCATCAAGTGCAACTTTGGCATAGCTGAATTATACAGTTTCAGTGCAAGGATGTAAAAGAGGCTGACCTGCAAGGGTTAGCCTCTTTGATAAGATGATGGGTGTTGATGGATGGATTATAGGTCGTAAATTTCGCCGTATTTTGTTTTGAGATACTGGATATAGGGCTCAGGTGTGATCTTGCTGCCAGTTGCCTTGATCATGATCTCCTGCGGCTCAAATTTACTGCCATACTGATGCACATGTTCCCGCATCCAGCCAAGAATGGTGTCAAACTTCCCCTGGGCAATTTCATCCGGCACGTTGGGATAATCTGAGACCATCTTATCCCACAGTTGAACAGAAGCAAGGTTGCCAAGGGCATAGGTAGGAAAGTAGCCGATCATCCCGCCAGACCAATGCACATCCTGCAGCACGCCCAATGCATCATTCGGGGGTGTGATCCCAAGATATTCTTCCATCTTGGTGTTCCAGATTGTGGGGAGGTCTGCCACTTCGATGGTGCCTTCCATCAATCCAATCTCGATTTCCAAACGGAGCATGATGTGCATGTTATAGGTGGCTTCGTCTGCTTCCACCCGGATCAGCGAAGGCTCAACCTTATTGATGCCTCGATAGAAATTTTCACGACTGACATTGCTTAAGTACTGCGGAAACAGCATTTGGAGTGAGGGATAGAAGAAGGACCAGAATTCTTTGCTTCTGCCAATGAGGTTTTCCCACAGGCGAGATTGTGATTCATGGATGGCAAGCGAGGCTGCACCGCTGAGGGGGTGGCGGTTATATTTTTGTGCCACACCCTGGGCATACATGCCATGCCCGGCTTCGTGCATCGTGCTAAAAAGCGCTGAGCCGGCATCATCCTTCAGGTAACGTGTCGTGATGCGTACATCTCCCAGTCCAAACTCTGTGGTGAAGGGATGCGCTGCGAGGTCAAGCCGGCCGCGGTGCCAATCGTAGCCAAAGCGGGTGATCACATAGCGGCCGATGATCTCCTGGTGTTCTTCCTTGTAGTACTGCTTGAGAAAGCTGTTGTCCGGGGGTTCTTTTTCGGCAATTGCCTGGAGAAGTTCCACCTGCTGAGGTCGCAGCTTGTTGAAGATATCTTTGACTTCGGCTGTTTTCATCCCCGGCTCGTAATCATCGAGTAAAACGTCATAGACGTGATCATAGGGCTTGAAGAGATCGGCATACCCTTTGCGCAGGTCAACAATTTTCTCAAGGTAGGGC
>DIXG01000012.1 GCA_002436005.1 Anaerolineaceae bacterium UBA6086
AATGAAAATCTTGAAGCTTTCTTGAACTATCAATCTGATATTTATGATCCAGAAAACATGGAAAAATTGCATGCTATGCGGATTGCGGGTAAGCAGTTGCGCTATACATTGGAGCTTTTTGCGCCGATTTATAAACAAGCCCTTCTCCCGCATATCCAGGCAATGAAGGAAATACAAGACCTGTTGGGCGAAATCCACGATGCGGATGTGTGGCTGGGCTGGCTGCCAAAATTCATTGAACAGGAAAAAGCGCTGATTGACGACTACTTTGGCAATACCGGTCCCTTACGAAGGCTGCTGCCAGGCTTCAAGCATTTCACCGAAAATCGCACGAACCACCGCCGACAGCAATACAATCTCTTCCTCTCCACCTGGGAGTCCCTGCTGAGTGAAAAAGCCTGGCAGTCGCTGAGAGAAATCATTCAGGCGCCAATCAGCGTTGAAGATGCAGTCATTCATCTCGCTGCTGATGAAGAATCCACACCTGAGGACCTGCCGCAGGCTGAGGAGACCATTGAGCCCCTTCCCGATACGACTGAGCCCACGACACCCCCTGAATCTAATCCATGAAAATTACACTCCTATCCGATATCCACGCTAATTTCGACGCGCTTCAAGCAGTGTTGCGCCATGCCCACGGCCATGGTGCTGATCAAACCATTCTGAACCTTGGCGATTCCACAGGTTACGGTCCCAGACCTGACCGGGTGGTCACGTTCATCCAGGCGGAGCGGTTTGTCAATATCCTCGGAAATTATGACCAGAAGGTGATCGACAAAAACCATCGCACAGACCGGTGGTCCAGCGTAAAGAACGCCGATAAACGCGCTATGTTTGAATGGACATGGCAAGCTCTCTCAAAACCTGCCCGTAGATACCTGAAATCGCTGCCCGAATCCCGGATAGTTGAATATGATGACGTGCGCATTCTTCTTTCGCACGGCAGCCCGGATTCGATCAACGAACATCTGAGACCGGAAACACCTGATGAACGCCTGGCTGAACTGGCAGACGCCTATCCTGTGGATGTGATCCTGTGTGGTCATTCCCATCAGGCTTTCATCCGCGAAGTGAACGGCGTGCTGTTCATCAATCCGGGCAGCGTCGGCCGGCTGGATGATGGAGACCCCCGCCCCAGCTACGCCATCATGGAAGTCAACGCAGGCAGGGTGAGCGCCCAGCTTTACAGAGTGCCCTACCCGATCCATGCAGCGGTCAGGGCAATGCGCCAAACCGGGATGCCGGAAATATTTGCCCAGGTGCTGCTTCAGGGATTGAGTTACGATGGCGTCCTCAAACGCACTGCGAAGACAGAACCCTTTCCCCCACTCGAATCCAATGGCATGATCACCTTCCTGACGGATTTCGGATTGAAAGACCATTTTGTCGGTGTGATGAAAGGTGTGATTGCGGGTATCGCTCCCCAGGCAAAGATCGTCGATATCAGCCACCAGATCCACCCACAAAATATCGAAGAAGCAGCCTGGATGCTGCAGGCTGCACTGCCTTATTTCACTCCTGGAACGGTTCACATGGCTGTGGTGGATCCCGGTGTCGGCACCGAACGACGGGCGATTGCAGCACGAATTGGCGCAGCATACTTCGTTGCACCGGACAACGGCTTGCTTTTCCCGCTGATAGAAGATGCCAGAGCAAAGGGCTTACCTGTGGCAGTCTATGCCCTGGACCAGCCAAAATACTGGCTGCCGTCGCCCAGCGCTTCCTTCCATGGGCGCGATATCTTCGCCCCCACTGCAGCGCATCTTGCCAATGGGCTGCCCATTGATCGCCTGGGCACCCCGGTAGATGATCTGGTTCCTCTGCACCTTTCACAGCCCACTCCCACGGAAAACGGCTGGCTGGCACAGGTTGTCCTGGTGGATGTATTTGGCAACCTGATCACCAATCTGCCCATTTCAGCCTTATCCGAAGAAAAACGGGTCCTCAGCGTCACCATCAAGGACTGCACCATTCACGGGCTGACGCGCACCTTCGACGATGCTGAACCAGGCAGTCTGATCGCCAGCATCGACAGCAGCGGCTATCTGACCATATGCGTTGTCAACGGCAGCGCAGCAGCGCAGCTGGATGCGGACCTGGAAACCCCGCTGGTGGTTGAGCTATCCTGACCCTCCTGCATTGCTTTAATCACAGATTGTTGGTAAGTTGATGCAGTAAAAGCCAAGAAGGTTATTCAACAGGCTAAGGCAAAAAAGCACACACTGTTTCCCCTTCGGGTAGAATTAACCTATGGTCTGCTCAACACTCAACGAAGGTTTCTATGACATTTGATATTACAAAAATCAGAGAAGATTTCCCGATTCTAAAAACAACCGTCAACGGTAAACCCCTGGTTTACCTGGATAACGCCGCCACAACCCAAAAACCCCAATCAGTGATCAATGCCATCACCGAATATTACACTGGCTACAACAGCAACATCCACCGCGGCACACATCACCTCTCCAACCTTGCCACCGAAGCGCATGAAGCCGCCCGTAAAAGCGTACAAAAATACATCAACGCCAACCACGACCATGAAATCATCTTCACCCGCGGCACCACCGAAGCCATCAACCTGGTCGCCTTTTCCTTTGGCGAAGCCTTTGTGAGGGCTGGCGACGAAGTGATTGTCACTGAACTGGACCACCACTCCAACTTCGTGCCCTGGCAGATGATGTGCGAAAGGCACCAGGCGCGGTTTCGCGTGGTGCCTTTTGATCCGAATGGCGACCTCCAGCTGGAGATCTTCAAACAAATGCTCAATGAGCGCACACGCATTGTAGCCTTCAACCACATCTCCAACTCCCTTGGAACGATCAACCCTGCCCAAGAGATGACCCGTCTGGCACACGAAGCTGGTGCAGCTGTCCTGGTGGATGCTGCTCAATCCGTTCAACACATCGAGCACGACGTGCAGGCG
>DIXG01000093.1 GCA_002436005.1 Anaerolineaceae bacterium UBA6086
ATTGATCTTTTAGGCGAATGGTCTCCAGATGAGGTAAAACGCATACTTACAATCTTTGAATCCCTGGCACATAATGCCAATAACAGCCATCTGTCAGACTTATTTAACGGTGAATCTACCTCCTTCCATCACAGCGGACGAGAAGGTCCCGTTGGCAGGACAAAGGGAAGCGAGATCTATCTTGACGACGACTGGACGGATTGGACCCTGGCGCACGAGCTGGGTCACCGCTGGAATAACGCCTGGGCGCGCCTGCCCGAGCAAAAGCTAAAAGAATCAGTCCGGGCGGGCAAATTCGATTGGCTGAAAAGCCGCCTGCGTCGAGTTGAAAAGTGGCTCACGCACCGGTTAGCAAAATTCGGTATTCAAAAACGGTTAGACTGGCGTGCGCTTTGGTATCACCCTGGGAACGCCCCACCACCCTGCGGGTCAGATCGCAATTTTAACGCCAGTGAAGACCTGGCAGAAAGTTTCGCCGCCAGCCTCCTTCCCCAGGATGCAAAAATCAGGGCGGAAACAGCTGCTAAAAGAAATTATAAACAATCTCAATTTTGGGATTGGGGACGATTATTTGCTGCCTACCCTCAGACGCCCCGGGGGATCATCACGCTGAACATGTTGCGAGATCTATCAACCCGCCAGCAGCATCTTCGCCAAACCAATCACAGCGCCACCCAGGATCAACCACGGAGAACTTAACCTCGCCACCAGCAATAATAGCAGGGATAATGCAGCAATTCCTCCTGTAATTGGATCAACAATGGCAGTTGTGCTGATTTCCCAGGTAACCCCTGCCATCAATCCCAAAGCTGTAAAATTCACACCTTCAATCACACCCTCATAGTGTTTATTCGCTCGGATTTTCTCAACCAGTCGAGCAACGATTCCGATAAATATAAAGGAGGGGATAAACATAGCAAGAGAAGCTAATACCGCTGCCGGCAGACCGCCCATCACATAGCCCACAAAGGTCGCTGTGGACGAAAGCGGACCGGGCGTCACCTGACCAACGGCAATCGCATCAATCATCTCTGCTTCAGTCAACCATCCCAGGCGCACCACCAGGTCGTCGTGAATAAATGCAAGGAGAACATAACCACTGCCCAGCATCATTGCCCCAGCTTTGAGAAAAACCCAGAACAAGCGCCCCAGGCTGAAAGGGACGGGTTGGGCGGTTGGTTCTGCCAGCCAAACAGGCAGTGCGAAAAGGAGTAAAGTGAGGGTCGGTGGCAGGGTTGATTGCTGGATGAAACGATAAATACCCAATATCAATCCACCCGCAACCAATAATAGAAAGGGGCTGACCCCAGCCAGATAAGCCAGTCCCGCCGCAAACGCGATCGCCAACCCCGCAAAGTTCCGAATACGGGGTTTGAGAATCCCCCATGTTCCTGCCAGCAAAATTGCTACAACAACAGGTTTGATCCCAAACAAAACACCTTCCAGGGCGGGCAATGTGCCAAACTGAACATATATCCATGCCAATCCTAAAACCGTTAGCATTGCCGGAAAAATATAGCAAATCCCTGCCACAATAAAGCCCCGCCATCCTGCAACATGATTACCAATCAGGATCGCCAGTTCAGTGGCGTTTGGACCGGGTACCAGGTTGGCAACGCCCAGGAAATCAAAAAAGCCATCCTCACTCAACCACTTTCGCCGAATGACGAATTCTTCACGCATCATTGCATAAGCCGCAACCGGCCCACCAAAGGCGGTAAAGCCTAACTTAAGGAAAGCCAGGGCTAAGGGAACCAGACGATCTTTCAATTTAAGCCTCTACTATCATCACGTTTATCCAATCATAATGCCACTTTTCAAAACTTACAAAAACGTTCTTTTCCGTGCCTGTAATTCCCAAAGCAGACTGATCAAAGAACGCAGTAAGACACCAGGAATCCTCTCCACGATTGAAATAGATCCAATCATTAAGCGTTCGACACAATGGATAAGCAACCAAAAGAGATAATTCAAAAAATGAATCACGGCGATGACGATTGCTTTATGAATCCCATATCCAAAGATTCAATTTTGATTAATGATGGGTACAATTTTACATGATAAATTTCTGGCAAGCGTTGTGGGACCTGGAAATATTTAGAACTAATTTCAACGCTCAGGTTTTTTGAATCCCAACCCCACCTCGACGAAGCCCCGATTTCTGTTTACAATAAAAGCTGGAGACATCATGCCCAAAGACACTTTCAACAACCTGCCAGAAGAAAAACGTAACCATATTTTAGAGATAGCCATCCACGAATTTGCCGCCAATCCCTACGATGTTGCATCCATCTCCAACATTGTCCGGAAGGCAGGAATTGCCAAGGGCAGTTTCTATCAGTATTTTGAAGATAAAAAAGATCTCTACCGCACACTGATTGAGATCAGTACCGATAAGAAGCAGGCACTGCTCACCGAACTCCCTTCGCCTTCGCCCTGGTCAGATCTATTCAATTACTTACGCTGGCAGTTTCTGTCCACCGTCATTTTTGAGATTCGCTATCCAGACCTTTCACAAATCACCTTCCGGGCGTTTGTGGAAGAAGTGCCCTTCCCCGAAATGGCAGAAGAACTACGGCGGCGGGGAACCACACAATTTTTCAAACAAATGATTGCACAGGGAATCAACTTCGGGGAGGTGGCAGTATGGGTTGATTCTGATGTGGCAGCCTTTTTGCTTGAAACTGTTTTCTACCAGTTTGGCAAGTATTTTATCAAACGCCTTGGCTTATCAGAAAGCAGCACACTGGATATCAAGATCTTTGAGAGCGAAGAGGCGCAACAATTGATCGACAACCTGATGGATATTATTGAAGCCGGCATGAAACGCTCTCCCAAACAGCGTGAAGACTATTTTAATAAGGGTTAGCTCCCACAAAATAACACAGGACTGATCCAAAGAACAGATCAGTCCTGTTATCTTTTAAAATTCTATCGCTTCAAAAGCAAATCAATAAAACTTTTCAGCAATGGTCATTTGCCATTTTGATGATTATTAAATTCCTGCAAATAGCCAGCATCAATCAGGTAATCGATGATCTCGCGTGCATTTTGCTTTGGCGTCTTCCCAACGGTTTTCACATGCACCTCCGGTTGGATGGGTGCCTCATAGGGATCGTCAATGCCAGTGAAGTTCTTCAGCGCACCGGAACGCGCCCTCGCATACAGACCCTTGATGTCACGTTCCTCACATACCTCAAGGGGTGTGTCAACAAACACCTCAATGAAGTGATCTTCAGGCACCATTTTGCGTGCCTCAAGGCGTGCCTGGCGATAAGGGCTGATGGCTGCGCAAATCACTGTACCAGTATGGCGGACAATCTCACCCGCCACAAAACTGATCCGCAGGATGTTGGTATCCCGGTCTTCTTTACTGAAGCCAAGTCCCTTAGATAAGTGCGTTCGTACCACATCACCATCCAAAACGGTTGGGTTGCGTCCATATTCCTGGAGCATGTTGGTAAGGTGCTTGGCGATAGTCGATTTTCCGGCGCCGCTCAGCCCGGTGAACCAGATACAAAAACCCTGCTTGTGGCGGGGTGGATGCGCCTGGAGCAAAATTTCCGATGTCTCAATCCGAGTGAACCATTCAGGTAATGGCAGCCCTTTGGCAAGGTAATCTTCACGCACCTGCGTACCAGAGATTGAGGCAATCTTAGTGCCTTCGGGAACCTGGGATGCCAGTTCGTACCGGTCCTCTTCCGGCAGGTAAACCATCAACTCAAAAGGCACCATTTTTACCCCAACCCGATCTTCCACGCTTTTCAGCATTTCCTGGGCATCATAAGGTCCGTAAAACGGCTTGCCAGTGCTGTCATTGCCAGGTCCGGCATGATCCCGACCAACAATGAAGTGATTGGCACCGTAATTACGGCGAATAATGGCATGCCAGACGGCTTCACGCGGTCCACCCATGCGCATTGCTAACGGCAAAAGGGCTAACATGGTATCCTCATCATAATAATTTTCGACCAGTGCCTTATAGATGCGGACACGGGTGTAATGATCCACATCGCCGGGTTTGGTCATCCCCACCACCGGATGAATCAACAAACTTCCGCCGATTTGCTTGCTGGCGCGCTTGGTCAGTTCTTCATGCACCCGGTGCATCGGGTTGCGTGTTTGGAATGCTACAACATTGGCATTCCCCATTTTTTCCAGCCGTTCACGTGTTTCTGCCGGGGTCAATCGCAACTCAACAAAATCGTCATAGGCGGGCAGGTTAAGAACTTTCAACTCTCCTGAAAGACACAGATCCCCCCAACCTGCCATTTCAGAAACGATCGGGTGCTTAAGGTCCACCGTATCATAAACCTTCTGTGCTTCTTCTTTCCAGTTGAACCGAAAGATCTCTTCTATCCGCATCACAGCAATGATCTGGTTATGGACATCGCGCAAAGTCACCCACTCCGCCTGTTCCGGCAGATCAGCTTTATCAATCGTTAGCGTGACCGGGATCGGCCAAATGGTCCCATCGCTCAGGGTCATTTGATCCATTACGGACTGGTAATCCGCCTGGCCCATGAAGCGATCTAACGGAGAAAAGGCGCCAACAGCCAGCAGCTCAACATCATGCATCTGACGTGGGGTCAGCCTGACCGTTGGATAGGTGCCCGCCAGTTTGATCAACTCTTCCCGCGCCTCACCAGCCACGACAAGATTTACCAGCTTCCCGCCATAAGGCGCGATGAGTAAATTTCCATTTTCTGTCATTGTTTAATAATTCCCTTCATCTTGAATTTAACGGGTGCATTATAGCCCATTATGGATTAATAATCTACATACTCATGTGCAGAATCATTCTCTCAAAGGCGATTAAATCCCATCCATATGACCATTGTGCAACAGCAACTGTGTTGAAGCAACAGCAACTATGGTGATGCAATATCTATCCCTGATCGCCAAAGCTGTCATAGAGGGTAAATACCGTCAGCGAACGCCCAACATCATCAACCGTCCAGCCTTCTGGCTTTGGGCAGCGCACACGAACGCGTTCACCCGGCAGCACATCAAAATAATTGTCGCTGAAGACAGCATCGGCATCATCCAGGGAAAGCTCAACAAAACGTGCCAGCCTTTCGGCTGCAATCTCAATCGTGACCGCATCCGACCCGTCATCAATCAAGTAGGCTTGAACCCGCGGATCTTCCAGTTTTAGATGCTTGGTGCGGACAAAAGTTGCCAGCTGGGTTGCCAGAATGTTTTCCTCATCCATTAACCGGGCAACAAACACCGTTTCGCGCTTCTCGTCCAGTGTCAGGTCACCAAAATCCTTCTCCAAAAGTAACTGCGAGGAGAGTGGTTCTGCCCATGCATCCATTTCGCCAGCCTCAAGCACCTCACCATCCAAACGCATCAACTGCCAGCGAACCTCGCCCTTCCACTCTGAGCGCAAATCACTGGTCAGATGCACTTTCATCACACCAGATGCTTCATCATCCTCAATAGAAAGCAGCAAGGGCGCGTAAAATTTTCGGCTCTCGTAATGCAGCG
>DIXG01000084.1 GCA_002436005.1 Anaerolineaceae bacterium UBA6086
CTGGTGAAGATCTCTGCCTCACCGCGCAGCGTGGCTGCCACAGAACAATACTTCTCCTCTGAGAGCTTGATAGCCTGTTCCACACTTTTCTCGGTCAATCCTTCGCCCTTGACAATGAATTTCATATAAATTTTGCCGAAGGTCCAGGGGGGATCGGTGTCCTGTTCGGAGGTTACCTGCACCTCAAGAAAGGTGAGGGGCGTTTGTTTCTTTTCCAGGATGCCCACCACATCGACTGAGGAACAGCCTGCCAGGGCTGAAAGGATCAGTTCTGAGGGTTTCATCCCGGTATTTTCATCGGGACTGGACATGACCACAGAATACCCGGTTGAATCGGTTGAGACAAACCGGCTGCCGCCCGGAATCCATCGCAGAGTTGTGTTGGTTGCCATGATTACTCCTTGTGTTTGATCTTAATTCGAGACCTTGCCGATCAGCTGGATCAGGTCTGTGATGCGTTTTCGCTGCTTTTCGGGGTCATTTTCAGCACCCTGTTCCAGCATACATTCATTGGCGACTTCTTGCATAAAGTTCAGGCTGGCAGATTGGATGCTGGCACGGATGGCGACCAGCTGCTGGACGATATCCTTGCAGTCGCGGTCTTCATCAATCATCTTTTGAACACCGCGCAGCTGGCCTTCAATGCGAGAAAGCCTGTGTTTTGTCTGCGCTTTTACTTCCGGGTTTTTTGCCTTGATCATCGCAAAATTTCCTTAATTCAGACCACCGGTCTGAGAGGGTCAGCCTGCTCAGCCAAATCGGCCTGAGCTGCCGCAGCTGGATGCGGCGCTGGCGCTTGCGCCGTAGGTTGCACTTCCCCCGCTGAAGGATGCTACAGCCGATATACATTTATGTGTATTGCTGGATTGGCAATCGGGGCATTCTGGCGCGTTGTTGGCTTCGGAAAACCCGACGATTTTCTCAAACCGGTTCCCGCAGCTGTTGCATTGATACTCATAAATTGGCATATTTGGTAAAACCTCCATTTATACTATACTGGGGTATAGTATATTTGATTTTAACCAAGCTGTCAATGGGGAAGTAACGGAAGGAAAGACTGGCTCTATTTGCGCAAGCCCAGCAGAGATGGAAATGAATAGCGCGGGATGCTTGCCAGACTGTATGCCTTCCCGGAGGTGATGGATTCAGCTGCCAGCAAGCCGCTCTGGATGGCTGCGCGAATACCCTCCCCCATGTCCTTTGTCGCCAGGCGGAGTGAATCGCCCACCAGGATGGCGTTGCCGCTGCTGGGGGTGGGTGTCTTACTTCTCAGATAGTAACTGTAACCGCTGGGACTGAATGGATGCCCTCGAACAAGCCCAAGTTTTTCTAATTTTTTCAGATAGCGTTCCCAGAACTCGTTCAGCGTTTTCCCTCTGGCGCGCAACCCGGCTGCACTGGCGCCAATCCCGACATTGACCCATCCTCCCGCCTTGGGCACATACCAGCTGTAACCGGGCAAGCCTTCTTCGAAGAACCACAGGTGACAGCGGTCATCCGAGAAGGCATACCGGAATTCCTCCTCTTTTGCAAGAATCAGACCCTGGCTTTTATCAGCCGGCTCAAACGAAAAACAGGTTCGTCTGACCGGGCAGTGGGTGCCGCCCGCGCCGACCAGGTATTTAGCCTCAAACTGCCCATCCACTCGATAGCCATTGCTGGTTTTCTCGATAGTTTCTGCCTGATGTTGGATGAGGGTGACATCGGCGAGGTGCAGCAGCCAGGCATCAAATTCTATCCTGCGGATGGCATACTGACGGGCTGGCAGATGGAATTTGAACCCTCGCAGTGAGATCTTAAAGGACTCAAACCGGGTCAGGCTGTGCGGATAGTCTTCGGACTGAATTTGGAGCAGGTCAAAAACACCAGGCGTGATCCAGCCTGCACAGGGCTTGCTGCGCGGGAAGGGGGATCGGTCCAGCACCAGGCAGTCCACATTTTTCTGCTTCAAGCGCAGAGCGCAAGCCGCACCGGCAGGTCCGCCACCCACAATGATGACCTCGGTTCTGATCATGCTGTGTCCTAACTGACGCGACAATCGGGCTGCAGCGTGCCGACCCGGGTGAAAACGATTTACCAGAGCTGATTTGAGCGAGAACGAAAGCCGCCAGCGCTGCTGAGCAGGTAATAGTTCCACATCCGCCGAAAGCGCTCGCCATATTTTTCACTCAGGTCAGGCCATGCCTGGGTGAAGTTGGCATGCCAGGCCATCAGAGTGGGGTCATAGTGGGGACCGATGTTGTGCCAGTCTTCCATTACAAACAAACCTTCCATGGCTTTGCCCAGCTGGGCAATGGATGGCAGCATCCCGTTGGGGAAGATGTATTTATCGGTCCAGGGTTCGCCTGTGGTGATCGAGCGGTTGCTACCGATGGTATGAACAAAGGCAATGCCATCTGGCTTCAGACAGCGATCTACCACCTGCATATAGGTGCGGTAATTTTTATGCCCGACATGTTCCATCATACCAATTGAGATGACTGCGTCATATTGTCCTTCAGCCTCACGGTAGTCCTGCAACCGCAGATCCACATCCAAGCCCTTGGTCAGTTCTCTCCCCAGGGTGACCTGTTCTTTTGAGATATTGACGCCAATAACGGAGGCGCCATGTTTCTCCGCAGCATATTTTGCAAAACTGCCCCAGCCGCATCCCAATTCCAGGATACGCATACCCGGGTAAACCCCGATTTTCTGGCAGACCAGTTCCAGCTTGGCTTCCTGGGCATCGTCCAGGTTGGTGGCGTCTTTCCAATAGGCACAGGTGTAATTGAGACGTTTATCGAGCATCGCCCGGTAAAGGTCATTCCCGAGATCGTAGTGCCGCAGCGCCACCTGGGGTGATCGTTTGATCGATTGCCGATTGAACAGCTTGGCTTTAAGGGCGTGCCAGGCGATGTTCAGGTTTTTCTCGACCTTTTTGCGCAGATCGGCACGCAGCACTCGATCAATCAGACCATCGATGGCGTCGCAATCCCACCAGCCATCCATATAGGCTTCACCCAGTCCCAGGGAAGCATCCTGCAGGATCCGGTCATAGAAGCGCAGATCGTGTACCTGCATGTCCCAGGGACGCGATCCGTTAACCTGGACTTCTGCGGATTCCAGCAAACTCCTGACGATTTTTTCTGAGTTTTTCATAAGTGTCCCTTCCTGTTTGATTAACTTACACATCGGCAGATACCTGATCTGAGCATGCGGGCTCGTTCCAAGAGCCTGGGGTTGCTCAGATCAATCTCTGCAACGCTTCTTGTTCCCATTATAATATATTGGCAGTGGAGAGTCATCGGGGATCTGCATCTTGACATGCCCTTTCATATTTGTCATAATAAAGACACTTGAAAAACCGATCCGCATTGACGGAGGAAAGTAGGCTGGCGGAAGTTGACAGGGCGGTGCGGGCAAGACTGAGACCTGCACCCTGCTGAACCCGGCTGAAGTTCCCTCCCGAGCCGCTCAGGTGAAGTCCCACTGAATTGGGATGGTAGTTTGAGCCGTAATCCCGACGTTACACGGGTAGCCAATTGCTCCTTGGGCTGTTGGTGTTGAGTGGATTGCGCAGTGTGCCTGTGCAGTCAATGAAGGTGGTACCGCGGTGATCCCGTCCTTTAGTGAGGACGGGCGATTTGTTTAAGGACCCGCTGCAGGATTGGCATTTATCGATGGAGGCTTGGTAAATATGACAGAAAAGGAAGCTGAATTAAAGAAATTGGAAATGATCAAGGCTGATGCGCTGAGCGCATTGGCTGAGGTGAGTGACGGAGAAGCGCTTGAAGCCTGGCGCGTGGCGCACCTGGGCCGAAGCTCTGCAGTGATGGGTATGTTTAGCAGTATGGCGACCATGGATAAGACGCTGCGTCCCATCATGGGAAAGGCAGCCAACGAAGTGCGGCAGGCACTGGAATCAGCACTGGCAGAAAAGCGCCAGGCGCTGGAAGAAATTGCCTTGCAGCAGGCGCTGGCAACAGAGAAATTAGATGTGACTCTGCCTGGGCGTTCAATGACGCGCGGCAGGCTGCATCCACTCACGCAGGTGCTGCGCCGGATTTACCGTACCTTTGGCGATATGGGTTTCCAGGTTTATCGTTCGCCCGAGGTGGAAACCGATGATTACAACTTCACCTATTTGAATATGCCGCCCTATCATCCGGCGCGGGATATGTGGGATACCTTCTACACCAAAAAAGATGGTGTTCTGCTGCGCACTCATACCTCACCGGGCCAGATACGGGTAATGCGTGAGCGCGCGACGGAACCCATCCGGGTGATCCTGCCCGGCGCAACCATGCGCTATGAGCAGCTTTCTGCCCGAAGCGAGATTGAATTCGCCCAGGTGGAGGTGCTGGTGGTGGGCAAAGGGGTGACCTTTGCGGAGCTGAAGGGCACGCTGACGGACTTTGCCCGGCGGCTGTTTGGTGAAGAGGCTCGCACGCGTCTGCGCCCCTCACACTTCCCTTTCACCGAGCCCAGCGCGGAGATGGATGTGGAGTGCTTCGTGTGCGGCGGGGCGGGCTGCGGCGTGTGCAAGGAAACCGGTTGGCTTGAGATTTTAGGCTGCGGTATGGTCCATCCGACTGTTTTGAAATATGGCGGGTATGACCC
>DIXG01000048.1 GCA_002436005.1 Anaerolineaceae bacterium UBA6086
AAAAGGGTCATTCCAAAGCCCCTGGCTCGCCGCAAAACAGCCTGACCAACATGACCCACACCAATCACACCCAGGGTGCTCTCGCTCAAGGTTTTGCCATTAATTTTAAGCCAATGCCCAGCTTTCATCTCAGCATCCAGCCACGGGATCTGCCTGGCAAAAGCCAGCATATAGCCGATCACGCTTTCGGAGACGGGCACTGTGAAGGCATTGGGCGTGTTGCCAACCATCACGCCCAATTCACCTGCAGCGACCAGGTCAATCGAATCGATGCCCGTGCCCCATTTTGAAATCACCCGTAAGCGCGGCAAGCAGGCTTCAATCGCCCGGCGGGTATAGCGGTCATCGCCGCAAATTGTACCGTCGAACTGACCAGCATAAGCCAGGATTTCTTCTTCGGAAAAGCGTTCATTCACATCCGCAATGATCGGGTTCAAGCCAAAAGATTTCAAAACGGGTGAAAAGCGGTCCATCTCGGGCAGGATATAGGGGGCAGTGATTAGCACTGACTTCATCATCAAATTCCTTTTGCTGGCTGTGGTCGGTTAACTCTCATTGATCCGGATAAAGCTTGCGAAAGAGCGTATCTGCAACGGTAAAATCGAGCTCTTCGTCAATATCCCAGGCTTGGATTGATGGGATTTCAAACATTAATGGACGTTCTCCCAAACGGTTGCGGCGAGCGATGAGCAAAGGCCGGGAAAAAATATACATGCAGGAATTTTCTTCATAGATTGGGGGCAAATCCTGCGTACGCAGCAGCACATTCGGGTTGTGATTAACCGGCCTGCCCAGCTGATCCCATAGCCTTGTATGCAAACGGGTGACACCAAACAGTGAATCATATTCCGGTAAACCCTTGAGAAAAGTCTGAATGGCTGCGGAAATCGTCTCCGCACGCAGCAGCGGGTTGGTTGAGTGGGTCTGTAAATAATAATCCGCCTCAATCACACCGGTATCATGGATCAAAATTTCATTCATCGGGACGCCATCGCCGCGCAGATGCTCCGGTCTGGATATCGTCCTGACATCAGGAAAATGCTGCGTCAACCCTTCCAGGATGTCCGGGCTGTCGGAGTCAACCAGGACACCATCCAGCTCGGGAACAGCCCCAAGCGTGTTAAGGATATGGTGAAATAGTGGTTTCCCTGCCAGCTCTCGATAGTTTTTGCCAGGTACCCGCTCTGAGTGATGGCGCATTGGCACCAGTGCAATCATTCTTGGTTTCATAGTGATTCCCTTAAGCGTTCTTATTTGACACCCATCATTATAACCCGTTCATTAAAAGGCAGAAATACCCCTTTAATTCGGGTGCTCAGACATTTACTGAGTTGATTAATTCACGGGTTCAAAAATTGCCTTGATCGTTAAATCTTCTTCCAGCGTCACAATAGCTTCCTGGCTGTGAAGGTCAATGGTAGCAGGTGTTTCCCAACGAACAAATTGATAACCGGGATTTGCAATGGCTCGGATGGTGACTGGAATGTCCAAAAAATACATTCCCTGCCAGGATGAGGGATCAACAACACCTGGTGTGTCCCTCTCAATGACAATCGAATTGATGGCAATTTTACCCATTGTCGGGTCTGTTCTTAATTTAATATTTGCGCTGCCCCTCAGCTCAAAATTATCAATCACCTGTTGACGACGTAACGCCCAACGCTGTTGGATCAGGCTTAGCGCAAATGCTTTATCCGTGTCATAATCCTGATTTAACTGCCAGCGATCCTGGTATTCCGGCATATACGGCTCAAGTTCTTCCACCATTTCAGAAAAATGGGCGACCTCCACTTCCATCAGGAAGTAAGTATTCATCAAGTCTGCATAATAATTGAGAAACAGCTGTTTAAAGCCATCATTCTCCAGGAGAAAATTTAACAGCATATCATCTATAGCCAAAATGTCCGATAACAAATCCGTCTCTGGACCAGACCAAATATTTAATCCATGATCCATATCAAATTGCGCCCAACGCCAGCGTCCCTCTTCCGTCTTTGGCCGCCAAAAATATTCGTTTTGCTCGGGCCAATCCAATTTTCCTGTGTAGATGCAGTGAATTACGTAAACAATATAGTTGTCAATATCCACCTGTGTTTTGACATAGGTGTAATTCTCATCCTCTGAAAGATCGTTTTCATACAGAAAATCCAAAAGCGCATCCCAATGGTCGGAGTCTCCCTCATCCACCACTTTTCCGCCCATATCCAGCATATCAAATGCCCTCTCTGCACCATCATAATAATGAGCACTGTAATAATCAGGGTTCTTGTTGGCTTCACGGATTTCTTGCAGTCCCCAATATTCCCCATTGATAAAAACAATCACGGGTTGATAGTCCTGGATATCCTGCTCAGACTCAGCCATCAGAGTCTGGTTGTAGGCATCCGTAAAGAAAATGGGCCAATCTCGCGCGCTGCCCCAGGCTCGCAAAATAAAACGAGGGAATTGCGTCAGCTGATTTGCTTTTGAGTCTGAATTCTTAAAGAGCGGATAATTAATGAACTCCTCTCCAGATGACCACAACCCCCCAAAAACATGCAGTCCTTTCTGTGGGCTCGCCGGTGAGGTGGAGCCTTGCAAAGAGACCTCATAACGGCCTTGAAAACCCAACCTGCCGTCCTCGTCAAAGAACTCGATATTTACGGGCACCCGTGATTCGTTAAATAGAAATTCTGCACCATAAAAGTCTGTGATATAGATACCGTCATCAGGATGGAAGAGGACGTCATAATCTCCCACAAGGGAAATCACCGGCAAGGTGGCATAACGCTCATCAATATTCTCATCCACAAAATAGGTTTGTGTCAGAATATCACTTTGCAGACCGCGCATGGGATCATAAGCAATCGCCCGCAAAGTCGTTGCTTTGAAGACTTCACCCTTCGGCGGATACCAGGCAGGCAACCAGTATCTGCCTGTATAAGCTGTTTGGATCATTGAAAACACATTCTCATCCCCTGCCCTGCTCTCCATGGAGATGGGCTCAGCGTAGCGAAAGGTCTGCTGATAGGCGCTTGGTGGGGCATCCACGTGTTCTACCTTCGGATCTGAACCATCTAGGGTGTAAAAAATCTCCAGATCCGGATTTTGGACAAACAGCGATAGATCAAATCCCTCTGTGTAAAAACCGCCCGGATGTGAAATATCGGGCATTTCAACCAATGAGCCAAAGGAGGGCAGCTGGTAAGGCTCGCGTTGTGAGATGTTTCCCCAATAGGGTCGAATAGGAGCAAGCGGGTCTGGGGCAGTTGTCGTGAGGAGATTGTCACGAATGTTGACAAATGCCATAATCTCTCTTTCAGGATCATCCTGCAATATGCCTTCCGACATCATTCTGGCTATCACACCATAATCACTGATTGAGCAGTTTCGAACATTGAGATAGGTCAGATTTGGCAGCCCTGCGATCGCATCGATTTCATCCCCAATGGGTACATTCCTTAAGATCAGTTTGTCAAGCTTCAACAACCCGGAAATTGGCCGAATGGTTTCAATTTGCTCGTTCGAGTGCAAATTCAGGTATTCCAGATCTCTGAGTTCGCTCAAAACAGAAATGTCCTGAATATCATTCTCTCGAAAGTTTAGATGGCGCAAATTCGGAGAGCGGTGTAAAAAGCTGATATCTTCAATGTGATTTTTAGCCAGGTCCAAGGAGGTCAGCTTCCGCAGGGTGGTCAGTGGCGAGAAATCTTTAATTGCGTTATCTTGCAAGGTAAGCGTTTCCAATGAAGCAAAACTTTCAAGCAGGCTGATATCAGAAAGCTGATGCCAACCTCCATCATCATAGGATTCGTTCTGATCTAAATTCAAGCTGAGCAAATCAATGTGGTTCAACTCATCAAAATTTGCCGCTTTTAAATCTACCAGGCGGTTACCACCTAAATTCAATTCCTTGAGATTGGTCAGTGTTTTCAGCCTGCTAACATCGTTTAAATTATTTTTGTAGAGGTTCAGCACCTCCAGGTTACGAAAATGTTCTATGCCTGTCAGATCTTCTATGCCCTGGTAGCTCAGGTTTAAACTGACAATTTCCAACAACTGGCTGCGGTAGATTGGTTTGCTGAAGTGATTCAAAATACTCCGAACCGTGTTTTCAAAGTTCTCATCGGCAAAATAAACGGGCTGATCTACGGCAACCGTTGAAATGAATAATCCGGACAATATTAAGATAGTGAGCAAAAATATCAGAGCTTTATTCATAAAAAATTATCAGCGATCGCTCCAGGCAGGCATGAGGATATCTGGCTGGCTCGATTCAATCCCCAGGGCAAATTTGCTGTTTGCCACCAGCCTCAGGCCATTTTCTTTAACGACCCTGATGAGCCAGGATGGCAAATTTCCTTTGTGCTTAATTTCCAGGACGATACCCTGTTCATAATGTCTGTGCCAGAAAACGGTGTTGGGAAACAATGACTGCGATGGCGCGCTGGATACCTGGTGATCAAAGGTGATGCGAATGTCCTCCCCATCCACCGCATCATACCCTTCACGGCTGTATTCCACCAGAAGTTTTGGCTTCAGATCTCGCAAGAGCACCTGGCGCTCAAATTCCATCAAAACGGGATGTTCCCCATTCAGCCAATGACGGGTCTTCAAAAAATGCTGGCAATCTTCAATCCCGATATACGCCCCATACTTTTTTGTTAAATCCGCGCGGCGCAGCTTCATCTCCACCCGAATGTCGGGACGATCCGCAATCACATCGCTATATGTCCGGATGCGGAATTTTGAACGATCACTATTGCCGCCGATTTTTTCAAAATAGATATGATAATCGGATGTATCAAAATAGAGACTGCGCACGTGATAACGATTATTGGGCGCAATTTGGGTAAAGGTATCCATTTTGACATACGGATACAACCCATTCTTGATTGTAAAGTATTGATGATCGTTAATACGAAACTTCGATTCGTAACGGAGATTCGTCTCGAGTTCGAAATCTGAACTATTCATACACTGCCAAATTTTTCACTAAACTGGAAGGGCTAATTGCGGTGCAAGCAAAGAAACGCTGCCCACACCCTGAACGGCTTTCAATTCCTTCACCAGTTCGTCCAGAACAGCCTGCTCATCACTAAATTGCAGTTCGAAAATCACTTCCCACTGATCATCGCTGATTCTCTGCGACCTGATTTTGGATTCCTTTGTATATTTACGGATAATATCAATCAGCAATTTGCTGGCATAATCGGATTCACCGGAAACCACCAGGATGAAATCATGGTTTTGTGAGCGTCCATACTTGATCAAATACAAAATAAAGATAACCGCGACCAAAAATACCGAAGCAAGTGTGACTAATCCCCAGTTATAGGTGCCCGCACCAAGCCCAACGGCGATGCTCCAGAAGAGATACACCATATCGCGAGTATCCTTGATGGGCGTGCGGAAGCGAATGATGGATAGCGAACCCACCAAGCCCAAAGACAAAACCAGGTTCCCCCGGATGAACATCATCACAACCGCCACAATCGGCGCCAATATCACCAGCGAAGTCATAAAGGTCAGTTCATAATTGACCCCTCGATGGGTGATCTTGTAGACTTGCGAAATCGCCAGGGCGATCAAAAAAGCTAATAACAAAGAAAAGAAGATGTTAAAGATGTCCGCGCCAGTCAAAGCCATACCCGCGAAGGCTTGTCGGACAATGTTGGTTATTTCTTCCATAATTTATTATCCTTTCAGTGCACCACATAAATTCAGTGCTATTCTTCAATACACGATTATACCAGTCCTAAAAAATTAAATTAATTTTGGATAACAGGTGCATGATTCATATATTGATTATAAAAAAGAATCCTGATTTATAATAAGAGAGCTCTGGAGAAAGATATCGATGACCAAGCAACAAAAAACACTGCTTTTTGCCTTATTACCGTTTTTTATAGCCACATTAATAATGCTGCCCCGATTGATGTCACCTCAGTTTGGTTTGTTTGACGATGGGTGGATCTATACTGAAGTTCAAAAAATCCTGCAAGGTGATTTCAGTATGCAATATGACAATCAAGCTGGTCGTTTTCGCCCATTGTATTGGTTGTATTTCACCGCCATTTATCTGCTTGCCGGATCAAACCCTGTCTGGTTTTTTATAGGTCATTGGTTTATTCTGATAATTTTGCTTGTAGAGATGAGAGTATTATTGAAATTTTGGCAGGCAGAAGATTGGCAAATTCTTTTCACAAGCCTGGTATTCTTATTCTCAATTCCAATTATCGAGAATTTTTATACTTTATCAAAGGGTGATCCTCTTTCCCTGGTTTTCATTTTAATCTCCTTGATAATCCTGGAAGAATTAAAGAGATTAAACACTCGAACATCCAAGTGGATATATATCTTTCTTGAATTCGTTAGTGGCCTTTGTGCCATTTGGGCAAAAGAGACTGCCTATATCATGGCGCCAATTTCTGCAGTGTGGGTAGGCATGGCATTCCTCTATCGAAAATTTCTTTCTAAAAATGAAAGACAAGCTTACCTGATTTACTTTTTGTGTATGGCAGTAGCCATGATCGCTTTTTTCCTGATACGCGCGATCATTGGAACACCTTCTGTAACCGGAGGCACCTTTACAGAACGCTATAGTTTTACTTTAGACGCTTTACTTTCAAATATTCCCCGCTGGTTTACCTTATATATTAATTACTATCTCTATCTTATTCCATTTGGTGTAATGGCTTTGATAGTTTTAATGGTCAACCGTGATATTAAACCCAATCAGAAATTTCTTTATTTCTCCTGGGGAATTTGGATATTGGCATGGGTTGGCGCATTAATCCCATGGGAATATGCTCGTGCATATTATCTTCTTGCATTTAGCTTTGGTGTATCCATTCTAATAGGCTTGATCGCGCCAGAAATCAGAAATTTATTACAACATTCTAAAAATAGCCTCCGCTTTGGGATGAAATTTCTAACTTTTATTTTTTTTCTTGTGGCTCTTGCCTCTCTGACCCATTATCGCACACACGCAAAAACCCAATTAATTTTTGATCGAATGAATTATGAAATGTTAGAGATAACCAAAGAAATCACGCCCAAAAAAGGATTTGTGTTTTCAAATTTTGAGACAAAAAAAGAGTACGTTGAAGGGATAGAGTACTTCCTGATTGATATGTATGGACTTGACAAGATTCATTATGACCATGTTGATATGGAAACAATGGAAAGACTTCACTGGCACTCTGGAGGAATTGTCTTAATGCCCTATGTGTCCAACTTACCAAAACTAACAGTGCGGGCAGGTGTTGATGAAGAGTTTACGATGGCTTGGAATGAAATTGTAATTCGAAACAAAGGTGAAATCCTTGTTCTTCTGACCAATGTGCGTGACCAATATCGTATCGTCAACCTTAACCTGCCTGTTCTTTTTTGTCCAGTGATTGGGAATAGAGGGTTTTACTGCAAAAATCCGGATCCATTTTTTGACATTTCTATCTTCGAGTATGGGTGGGATATCTATCAGATCCAATAGCTTCTTAATCGGTCATCTTCGGGTAATTATTTAAATCCTAATAATTTTCAGGACAATTTACCATTAGTTTTTACCGCTCGTGAATATCCGGCTTTAGTTTAGAAGAATAACTGGGATATTAAACTTCAAGCAAATGATTGAACATTTTTAGAAGAAGACATCCTTTTCCAGTCTTCATGAATGTTTATGCGCTTGTTCAATCCTTTAAAGCATAAACAATTAATCAAGATCAACTTTCCAACCTTTATAAGATGTACCTTTTTCATTTCCAAAATGCTAAATTACTCCTCAGGAAGTAAAAACCCTTTTCCCCCTAATAATCCTTCCGAAATCACTTTCAGCGTTGGTGAATTTTCCGGCAAGAGATCCTGCCAGGCAAAATCCTTCAAACGCACAAACCCAGGCCAAAGTCCATCTGGCTCAATGAAATGGTCAAAGGGCAGGGAGGTGCGGTAAAGCTGGTAATACAGGAAACGGCGCGCGTTTACCTGATGATGCAGCGGTGCTTGCACCTGGTCTGCCGCAAGGAATTCTTCTAATCGTGCCAGGTACTCTTTCTTCGATTGCGGGAAGAATACCGTATCCAGCTGGGTGAAGCGTGCTTTGCCGGCGCAAAGCACCGGCGCGCCCATGATGGATGCCTCTATGCCAATTGTTGAATTGTAGATCATCACAAATTTGGATCGTTGAATCATTTCATAGGAACTGAAATACTCATCCGGACCAACAAAGACCACATTCGGCAGCTGATCAGCGCCGCTGTTTTGCCCCCAATCCGAGACGCTTTCCCGGCTGGCTTTTCCAGGTCGAGATTCATCCGGGTGCGCCCGGACCACAAACAGCGTTTCCGGATGAGTTTTGATCACCGTTAGCAGGTGATCCAACCAGCTGAACATGTCTGCAAAGATCACATTGGCATGCGGCTGGCTGGTATCAAAGATCACGTTAGTAAAAACAGGCACCACCTGCTTAAAGGATCGCATTTTGGCTAAAAATGCGTCGTCCAATCCGGTCATCTCAGGCCAAAACTTAATACCTGCCATGCTGAAATCACCCTTAATCCGCTTGGAGAGGTAATCATCCAGCCGGGCATCTTGCTCCTCATTGAGCTGGAAAGCATCGGGAATATCCACGGGGTAAGCCGTGGCATCGCCATCGGTAAAAAATGCCGAGAATGGCAGCAAACCTACCTCGTGCGAATAGACCGGAATATGATGTTTGCGTGCTGTCCAACGGGCTGCTGCCTCCGGGAATTGCATCCCGTTGAAAACCATCAGGGCGCGCGGTGTGATCTCTTTGAATAAAGTGTCAAACTTTTTGACAATTTTATAGGCTGAAAGGATGTAATGACGGTAGAGAATTTGTGTGGATTCATCATCAACCAGATGATGCCTGCGCAAAATCCAGCGCATTGAGGGCAAACACAGCTCTCCCAGGGGAATCCCCTCAAACCTAAAAGGCTTGAGCGTCGCAAGCGTTGTGTCTTGTAAAGCCTTTGCCAACGCTTCACTCTGATAAAATTTCATCCAGATCAGGTCGGAGTGATCATAAATGGCGGATGACTGCAGCATACACTCCTGGCAGGGCGGCATCTGCCGGACATTATCCTGATCCGTGCCCAGCACACAACGCGTCATGCTCCGCTGGCAGACGACATTTGCCACCCTCACGCCTTGCAAGCGCAGTGACCAACCAGTCAGCATCGCAAAAGCGGCGTTCAGGCTCAACCCGCTGATGCGAGTAGAAGCGTTGAACGAGACCACGATCCGCTCATCGTCTGGCTTGGGCGCCTCCTTGGCAACGACTTTTGCCATTTTACGGATATCCGCATTCACCCCCAGGCGCGTTCCCTTTAATTGTAGGAAATCCCTGGTTTTATCAAACAGACCCATCATGTATCCAAAATCTAAACGCTATAGCGGCGCAGCTTTTGCAGCGACGATTGTTCGCTATCGTAGACGTGTTTTTCGCCATCCCCCAGTGCTTTTTCCGTCACCCGGATATATTTCACCAGGGTGCGGATCCCGTGCGGCTCGACGGAAGCAGCCTGGTCTGAACCCCACATGGCACGATCGAGGGTGACATGGCGTTCCACCAGAGAAGCGCCCATGGCAACTGCCAGCGCAGAGGGCACCAGACCCACCTCGTGTCCAGAATAGCCGATCGGACAGGAGAATTTCTCTTTGAGGGTGGAGATCATCTTCAGGTTCAGTTCTTCTGGCGGGCAGGGATAGCTGCTGGTAGTATGGCAGATGATCAATTTATCCAGGTCAAAGATCGCCACCGCCTCCTCGATCTCTTGCATGGTGGACATCCCCGTCGAAAGGATTACCGGGCGACCTGTGTCTTTAATGGCACGCAGCAGGGTGTGATCGGTTAAGAGTGCCGAAGGAATTTTGTGGGCTGGTGGATTAAAGGCATCGATAAATGCCAGGGAAGGGATATCCCAGGAACTTGCCAGCCAATCCACACCGAGCGACCGGCAGTAGGCATCAATCTCCTGGTATTCCTCCTGTTCAAACTCCACCTGGTGGCGATAATCAAGATAGGAGATATAGCCCCAGGGGGTATCGCGCATCTGGTTTTTCTGATGGTCAGGGACACAAAGTTCAGGCGTGCGCTTCTGAAACTTGACGGCATCCACTCCAGCCTCATGGGCTGCCTGGATTAAGTCTTTGGCAACCTGCACGCTGCCATTGTGATTGATGCCGATTTCTGCGATGATATAGGTCGGGTGACCGTCCCCCACCAGTCGATCACCAAATTTGATTTCTCGAGTCATTGAATGCTCCTTGTGATTTTCTTTAACCATCACACTAACTTACCGATAGCGGCGAATAAGCATATCACAAACCTCACGAACCGCCCCATGTCCGCCCATCCGGCTGAGAACATGGTCTGCCTGACGGCGCACGTCCGGGTGCGCATCCGCCACCACCAGCGCAAAAGCAACCAGCGGAAAGCACCCCTGGTCATTAACGTCGTTGCCGACATAAATCGTCTCAGAAGCGGGAATACCCTCTGTCTCCAAATAAGCTGTCAACGTGGCGGGCTTATCACCCACGCCATTAAAATAGGGCACGCCGATCTTTTTGGCGCGTGCGCCCACCACCGTGTTCGGTTCAGTCGAGATAATCACGGCTCTAAACCCGGCAGCCAGGAGCATGTCAACGCCCATGCCATCCTCTCGGCTGGCCGCCACGCTTTCTTTGCCGTCCTCGCTCACCCACACATGATTATCCGTCATCACGCCGTCAAAATCAAACACAACCAGCGAAACCCTCTCAGGCCAGGGTCGGGGTTGTGCCCCCGGGTGCACCATTTCCAGGTCAGCTTCCCGCACCAACCACTCGTAACGTGCCCAATCGCGCAGGTTATCAATATCGACTGTGTAAACAGGATCAATCTGCACCGGCAGGATCGTCTGACCGCTCATGGACCCGTGGTTGAGGATCACATCCGGTCGGATCACATCAATATGGCCCGTCTGCCAGTAAACCGGCGGCAGCTTTTGCCGCGGCGCGTTATAAGGCTCTGCAATGCCCTCCACATCCAGCAGGTTGCGCATCTTCCCATCGGGTTCAATGCGCCACATCTTGTGCGGATTCTGCCCCGCAGGCACCACACCCCGCACGGAGTCGGCTTCCGGGTGATCACACAGGATCTGGATCGCCTGATCGACCAGGACAGGCGGGCGAATCGGTGAGGTTGGTCGCAGCTGCACGACCAGGTCAGGCTGGTAGCCCTCATTCTCCACCAGCCACTTCAGCGCGTGCTGAAACACAGGCAGGTCCAGGGTATCATCCTGTGCCAGCTCTGCCAGACGCAAGAAGGGCACTTCCGCCCCAAATTCCTGTGCAACCCTCGCAATTTCCGGGTCATCCGTGGAGACGATCACGCGCGTCACAAGTTTCGCCTGCAAACCCGCTGCAATGCTGTAAGCAATCAATGGATAACCTGCAAATTCACGGATATTCTTACCAGGGATGCCCTTCGAACCGCCGCGTGCCGGGATCAGGGCTAAGACTTCCAGCTTTTCTACCATGCCGTCCAGCCTCCATCCACCACCAGGTTGGCGCCAGTCATATAGGAAGAGGCTTCAGACGCCAGAAACACAATCGCACCGTTCATTTCATCGAGATGAGCCATCCTTCCAATTACAGTGCGGGCTGAATAAGCTTGCAAAAAAACGTCATCATGCTGATTGTAGATCCCGCCGGGTGTGAGCGCATTCACCCGAATGGGTTTGCCAGCGTAGTAGGTCGCCAGATAACGGGTGAGCCCCAAAACGCCAGCTTTACTGACGGTATAGTAAACCGGTTTATACTGCCGGGAGCCATCCGGACGTTCATACAGGCGTTGATCCGGTCCCACCAAGCCGTAAGTCGAACAAATATTAATGATCACGCCATAGTCCTGCGCAAGCATTTGCCTGGCAGCCGCCTGACAGGAGAGGAACATCCCGGTCAGGTTCACGTCGATGGCTTTACGCCAGGTCTCCAGCGGGTAGGTTTCAAAAGCATTGGCTGACTGCGCCTCAAGGTTGCCCGGGTCAAACTTCGGATCCATTGCCGCGCTGTTCACCAGCACATCCAGGCTTCCGAATTCGCCGACTGCACGCGCAACCATGTCGCTGACCGAATCCGGGTTGGTAACATCTACCCCGACGCCAATCGCCAAAATGCCTTCCGCCTGCAAATCCCTGGCATGCGCCGCAGCCAAATCATAATCAAGATCCGCCACCACCACCTGCGCGCCTGCCTGCCCGAGGGCACGGGTGAACTGTTTGCCCAGTAATCCCGCACCGCCGGTCACCAGTGCCGTCCGGTTCTTTAATGAAAATTTATCCATGATATCTGACATTTGCCATGATCCAATCTTGAGGAAAAACCAAGCTTTGTATGGGTGTTATTATACCAGTCGAGGCTGGTTAATCACCCTTTCAGACCGATCAGCCCAACTGCAGCCTTTTGCCCAGGCGATTCGATTCATGCACTGCTTCCACCAGGTTGAGGATATGAATTCCATCTTCCAGGCTGCAGCGGGACTGTGTTTCGCCGCGCATAAGCGACAAGAAATGGCGCATCTCTTCCAAAAAGAGGTCATTGCGCTCAAACCCTGCTGGGGGGGTTATCTCCTCCCATGGCTGGCTGCTAACATGGTAAACCTGCACTGCACCGCTGGTATTATTCCATTGAATCTGTCCCTGTTCCAAATAGATCGTGAGCGAATGCTGCGGTAGACGCTGGAAATAATCCAGGTGGATGGAGCCGATCGCGCCATTCGAGAGTGACAGGACAATTTCTGCCACATCCTCCACATCCAATTCAAGGCCGGAAACCTGCCCTGTGTGCGCTGAGAGCGAGCTTACCTCACCCATCAGCCAGCGCACATAGTCCAACGGGTGACAGAGCGTATTGACCACGCCGCCGCCCAGTTCCTTGCGTGCGGCATAGCCCTGGCGGTAGTCCTCCCAGGGATGCCAATCTGGCAGATATTCACCCCAGTGCACCCTGAATGACAGCACCCGCCCCAAGTTTCCCGAATCCAACAGCGCTTTAATTTTGCCCAAAACAGGATGAAAACGGAATTGAAAGCCCACCAGAATGCGGACCTGGTTCTCTACAGCGGTTTGACGCAAGAGCTCAACCTGCGCGTCGACCCGGTCTGCAATCGGTTTTTCCAGCAGCAGATGGCACCCAGCTCGGGCAGCAGGGAGGGCAACCTCCATATGCAGCGCGGTGGGGTTGGCAACAATCACCGCATCCGGGTGATGCGCCAGGGCAGCGGCGAGATCTGTCTCTACGGGATAAGCAGCCAGCTCATCTTCCGGCAGGGTGCTGCGGTGCGTCCGGTAGAGCAGAATGTCCTCCTGCCCCAAAGCAACCAGGTTGCGCAAATGCCGTCTGCCGATCGAGCCCAAACCTGCAATCAGAAATTTCACATCAAACCCCAATCACTCATTCAGCCAGCGATAGACCCGGTTGACAACACCCTGCAGCACATAGCGGATCGGTTTTAACTGTGCCAGGCGGCTCATCACGCCTTTTGGACGATTGACGATACCGGCAGCGCGCACCGAGAGACCAGCCTGTTCCGCCAGTAACGCCACCTCCTCAGAAATGGCATTTCCCATCAGGCGCACCGTTTGTTCACGGGTGCAGAAGCGCAGGTAGCCTTTGGCATCCATGCAATCATCCATCTCCACCATGCGCCCCATCATCTGGTCGCTCCAGCCCTCCGGCAACATCTCCGCCAGCACATCCTGGATCACAGCCTTTGGGCAAACCATCTGGAAATGATGCGCGGATACCCAGGCTTCCAAACCCTGAAAGCGCACAATCACATCCTCAATGCCAGCAACTTCCGACTGATAGACTTCCCAGGTGCGCCCTGAATTGACCAGGTATTCTTCTTCCCACTTGCGCGGCATCAACAGTCCACGCTGGGCTTCAACTTCGGGCTGAGCAGCAAAGGCAAGCGTGCTTTCCGAGCTCATCGCCACGCGCTGGCGGATGTAGAACCCGGTCACCGCACCCACATTCGGAAAGGTATCGATGATTTGCAGGTGTGCCCCCAGCCAGCCCGGCAGATGAAAGACATCGTCATCGGTATACGCAACAATCTCGCCCGGGGCAGCGTCAAAAATCATCCTGAGCGCGTTCAATTTGCCGATATTGCGTTTGGAGAGCACCAGGTAATCAACCGCACCCCGCTCATAGAGCGACTGCAGATAGGTCACCATTTCAGGGCAGCTGCCGTTGTCAAATACCAGCAGGTCAAAGGGCTCCTGGGTATTGGCAAGAATGCTCTCAATAGTCATGCGGGTCACATCCATGCGATTCTGGAAATAGCCAGCCTGATGGGGGGCATAAACCAGCACAGCTACCGTTGTGCGGGCGGGTGAAAAATCAAGGGTTTGCCCCCGGGAGGGGTTATAGCCAATTCTGGGCATGATCCATTACCTGTGCTTTCGCCTTTATGTCTTTTTGGAGAGCTGCTTCAGTTTGTATGCCAGCCAGCCTTTGACCTCATTGAATGCTTTCACCGGGTGAAAAATCGCAAAAGAAAACCATCCCAAAAGCCTGGATCTCAGCCAGATCAGTGGGAAGATCTCAACTTCGCGCCAAAAGGACGCCCAGGTGAGCGGGATCCTCCGCAGCTTTCCATCGTAAATGTGATGCGTGGCATCCGATAATCTGAAGATCGTGCGCCGCCCACCGCCAATGCGCACGTTGTCGGCGGTTTCTGGCTGGTGAAAATGAACAATCCCGCCGGGCAGATGGGCATAATCATGATTCTGATGAATAATCGTCAGGGCACCGGTCAGGTCAATCACCGGCCAGTGTTCCCGCCGCGCTTTATAGATCATCCAGTTATCCCAGCCGGCGCGCCCCACCGTAAAATCCGGGATGTGCTCAAAACAGGCCCGTGGGTAGATGAAGTAATCGCTGCCCGATTGCCCATGCAGAGCCCCCTCCTGCTGAATGCGCTGCTCCAGCGCGTCTGCCCAATCGCCGGAAAAGTCCAGCGGTTCGTGTATATCCAGATCGTACCGCTGACCCACCGCCAGAAAACGCTTCTTTTCCTCGCCAAGCCTGTGGATCAGGGGGAGTAACTGCGGCAGGAACAGGATATCAGCATTGGCATAAGCCAGATAGGGTGACTCGTTGACTGATCTGGCAAGGTCGAAGATCGAGCTGATCAGCGGCGTGCCCAGCGGGTTGGTGTGCACTTCAGGTAAATGGCGTATCCCTTGTTTACTGCAAATTTCAGCAATCCCCGGCTCATCGCCGATGACGACAATCTCAATTTCCGGTCCCAGCGCCTGCCAGTTCCTCAGCATATTCGTCTGGATCAGGCTGATGTGTGGATCCACAAAGGGCTTTGGCGCGGTGAAGAGCGTCAGCAGCAGCATCAATCCCTCACTCCCGTTTCTTCGGGTAGAGGCAGCCACGCCCGGTGAGGTAACACTTTCTGGACCACCCGTCGATAGAAGAGCCCCATCTTTCGTTTGCGCTGCACGTGCCTCTCAGGCGTCAGCGCTGGGGGCAGGCTGCCCTCTGGGAGCGGACGGGCAAATGCAGTAATATACAGGTTGAGCAAGGCAGAGCGCGGCTTACCATGGCGTAAGACTCCCTTTATATCAAACCCAGCCTGCGACAACACAGTTTTCAGCGTGTGCGGGGTGAAACAAGAAAGATGTGCCAGTTCATAACTGTCATGGGCATAAAAATTCGGCACCTCGACCAGCAGCAAGCCATCCGGAGATAATAATTCTTTTCGGATCCTGCGCAGTGTTTCCACCGGCTCAGGGAGATGTTCCATCACGTGGATCAGGCTCACCAGGTCGAAGCGTTCTGGCTTTTGCTCAAACAACTGCTCAAGCGAGCCCACCATCGCCAAGCCACGGGATTCAGCATGCGCTCGATAAGCATCCCCCGGTTCTACCCCGACGCCCTGACTGCCAAAAGCCTTCTGGAAAGCTGCCAGCAGTGTGCCGGTGGACGCCCCAATATCCAGAAGTCGTTTGGGACTTTCTGGTAGAACTTTTCGAACAAGCATGACCAGGTGTGCAGCGCGTTTTTCCTGCACCCACAAGTCCTTGGGGGTCGGCATCTCGCTATTCTGATAAATTTTGCGGTAGGTTTCGGCGTAAAACGTCGGATCACCAGCCTGGCTTTGTTCCGCGGACTGAAAGACCAGGCCGCACCGCTCACACTGATAATAAATCAGCGCGTAACCAAAGGACTCCACACAGTCAAATACGGATTGTTTTTCAGATCCACATAAATTACATTTCATCATGCCTCACTCACAGGTGAATGTGGCGAAATTATAACATCCATAGCCTGCCCCTATTCCCCATCAACCAGCAGATGATACAGCGGCCGGGTCTCGAGCGTCGAAAGAACATCTTTCCCGGATGGCTTCAGGAGGATCGTCTCATCCAAAATTTGGGTTTCAAATTGACGCTCCAGTGTGCCGCTGGCTGCTGAAACCAGGATCGTATTTTTTTGCAGAAAATCGCCAAAAACAACCATGTTGGCGTAGGTATTGGAACCATCCAGGGTGAAATAGCCGGGAACACGGATGATATTATCCTGCCAGCCATCAATCAAACGAAAGACCTGCGGTTCCGCTGCCCATTTCTCAGGGAAAATATACATCTGCGGCAGCAGTTTGGGCAGGTTCCAGGTATTGGCGTCAATATAATGCACATCTTCCAGCCCTTCAGGCTGAACCAGGATGGCGGTTCCCTCTTTTACATCCCCGATCAGGGGAATCAGCTGCGTCCAAAAGCGCTGCTGCAAATCCCAGGCGCGCTGGTAACCTTCCTGAATGTAAATTCCATAAGCCAGGTTGAAACCGAGCACCAGGCTGACGATTATCAGTAACCCGGTGCTTAAGCCCTTCTGCCGAATTGCACCATAAAGGAGCGTGAGAATGCTGGCAATCAAAAAGGCTGACCCCAGCACCGCAGCCATGTGCACACGCGTCTCCCGACCGCTGACCGCATAGGGGCGCAAAATGAAGGTGAGCGGATAGGCAAAGACCAGCATCATGATGCCCGCCCCCAACAAACGCAGCATTTGCTGGGTCAGCGCATCCTGCCTCTCCCACCAGCCGCGCTTGAAAGGCAGCAGGCTTATGGGCGCTCGCTCCATAGACCGCCCCAACCAGAACAGGAGGGCGAAGATTAACCCGCCGCTCAAGCCAGCTGCCAAAAGAGCCTGAACCGACACCTGGCGCAGCACCTGAATAATCCTGAGGGCAAAGGTCCCTATGCTGACCAGAGGGCCAACCAGCATATGTTTGATTGGTGTGATCAGAATCTCGGGGAAACCCAGGCTTGCCACGCGAGATTCACCCACAGCTACTCGTAAAACATAGATGACCAGAAAAATCACAGTAGTCAGTGCGGTGTTGACCCATACCTTGCGCCAGAGGGTTTTGCCAGTGTCCTGGGTCAACAAAGGCGCTGCCAGAAAAAGCCAAAAAGGCGTTTCGTAGGTGAACATCACCAGCGCCAAAAAAAGATAAGCCAACCAGCGCCAGCGATTCTGCACCAGGTAAAGATGCAGCGCAATCAGCAGGAAGCTGATCGCAGGCTGCAGACCATAAGCATTAAAAAGAAATGCCTGGTTGGTATCGGCTGAAAAAAGCACATATGACAACCCGGCAACCGCCGCAAAGAAAAATGGCACCCGCAGGCGTTTGAGCAGAAATACAAACAGGAGGATGTTCACGAACCAGATGCTGAAGGCAAGCAGATACATCGCCTGCAAGCCCCCCAGGCGCCAGCCAAGATGCGCAAAAAGGATCACAAAAGACCACATGAAGGGACGCCCTTGCTCAGCAAGCGTGGAGAAATAACCTGAAATTATCCTGAGCACCTCGTCAAAGGTTGCCTCAATTGCGCCGGGAATAAAGGTCAGGTCATCTTCATACAAGCCAAACTCCGAGCTCATCCAATAGCGACCAGTCCAAGCTAAAACTGCCAGCAACAGGATCAACAGGAGCCAAAAGACTCGGCGATGGGCATTTGGTTTGGCGTGTGAGGGATCAGCCACTTGATTTACCCCCGGCTTTCTCGCCCTGATTGTCAAATTCTGTAAAGGATTTATGCCGCACATTGGCATTGATCTGGCGCAGTTCCGGATGTGACTCAAAGAATTGCCCTAAGGTGTGCAGCGAGAGATCATCTGTATTGCCAAAATGTTCAAATATCCGGCGCACCAGGATCAGGTCTTCGGGGGTGTCCACTGTCAGGCGTAAATGCCCCAGGTCCGGGTCATGATCGACCAGCAGGGTGCGAAAACGCCCTTCCTGGTCGTAAAGATAGGGCATGACATGTTCGCGCTCATATTTTGCCTGTGCCTCACGCCAGGCACGCGCCAACGCATCCATGCGCACCACCTCAATATCCATCCCGATGGGTGTGGTCCGCTCCCAGGGCGGCGGCAGGCGATTGGCAGCAAAATCAACCCCCGCTTCCATGAAGGCGCTGACGGTGCGGTCAATCTCGCGTGGGTCCATTAATGGGCAGTCCCCTGTGATCCGAACAACCGTGTTCGCTGAAAATAATTTTGCCGTCTGGTAATAGCGATCCAGCACATCTTGCAGTTCACCGCGGTAACAGGGGAAACCGTGCTGCCGACAAAATTCAGCGACTGGATCGTCACTCGGGTCATGGGTTGTGGCAACCACCACCCGCCCCACAGATTGAGCATGCCGCACCCGCTGCACCACCTGGAAGAGCATCGGCTTACCGCCAATCTCCATCAGCACTTTACCAGGCAGCCGATTGGAGCTCATACGCGCCTGGATGATGGCGACAACCGAAGGATCTCTGGGAATAAATCCTGACATCAGATCACTCCGCCACCGTAAAAGACGCGGTCGCCGCATCAAAAGCCGCCAGGTTACCCTCGATTTGTGTGGCGCTGGACAGAAATGCGAGCACCCACAACTGGCCAGAATCGTTGAATATATACGTCACCTGAGAAGATTCAGTCTCAGCCTCTTGGGTTGTGGTCTGGTAGCGAACTGCCTCTCTCTCACCCAGTGAAATTCGGTCCTGCACCAGTGACTCAACTGCATCCCCCATCATGGCGCTAACAACCGGCGCTACGACTGCCAACGGCATCCCGGCATAGGTTTCGTTTTTCAACACCACCAGGTGGGTTTCAGCCGAATAAGCCCACAGTACAGGTTCCAGCTGATTGTCCTGGGCAATTTGCAGGAAGAATGCTGCATCCGTACCGCTTAAACTTTGCATGGCAGAGCCAATATCCCCAAGGATGTAATAACTTGGCAGGGTAACCTCAACGCCGTTGGCGCTGAAGACGGCATACCCCGCCGGTATATCTCCCTCCACCTGGTCCGAACCCTCACTTTCAGCAGGGGACTCTATTACATCCAGGACCATCAGAAAGGGCGGATAGAAGCAGGCAGAGGTGATAAAGATCAGCATCAGGCTGATCCAAAAGATGAGAGATTTTTGTTTCATAGATCACATTTCTAATAAATACTGCGATTCAGAATTAAATTTTATCGCATAAAGGATTAATCACCAACTCTATCAGCTTGCCCATTAATTAACGGACGAGGGTCAACCAGCGACCTCAGACACCGCACGCTGATAGGTGTGCAGCAATTTACCGAAATTCTCACCCCAGTTTGCCCGCTGTTCCGCCATTCGACGTGACTGGCTGGCATAAATCGGAAGGTCAGCGTCGGCTGCCAGCGCCAGGATTTTCTCCTCCAGGGCAGCAGCATCCCCGTCCGGGAACACATCCCCGTTTACACCCGGTTGAACCCATTCCAGATTGCTGGGGATATCTGAAGCCAGGGCTGGCACACCGCACGCCAGGGCTTCCAGCAGGGAAACGGAAGACCCATCACAATGGGAAGGTGTGATGAAAAGGTCAGCAGCGCCATAGACCGCAGGTAAATCCGCCTGATCTACCCAGCCGGGCATGTGCACCTTTTCCTGCACAGGGGTCAAAATCCGACGCAATTCATCCCCCTGCGGTCCGCTCCCAACCAGCAGCAAGCGCAGATCAGGGTTGTGTTGGGCTGCACCAAGAAAAGCACGTGCCAGCACGTCCACCCCATACTTGGGCGACCAGGAGCGGTTACAGAGCAGCACAAAGTTCTCTTCCCACCCAAGCGAATGCCGCCACGCCAGACCGCCATCCTTTCCTTTCTCAGGTGAAAAATGCGCCAGGTCCACACCCCAGGGAAACTGCACAATATTTTCCGCCGGGAATCCAAAGGTCAGCGCCCGATCGGCAACCGCCTGGCAGTCCGCAATCAGGATATCAGTACGCCTCAGGGTGTAGTGCGTGGCGCAGCGCATCCAGGGGCTGCGCCGGGCATCCAGCAGCATGTCATAGCCCCAGGACATTGTCACCAATGGGCCAAAACCCGCCAGAGCAGCCAAAAAAGCAGGTCCCTGAACAGGTCCCGCATGGATCAGGTCAGGCTGATAATCCGTAATCAATGTCCTCAGCTGGACTTTTCCTTCAGTCCAACCCCTCCAGTTTGACCAATCAGGCATTCCCTCCGGCCAGTTGAGTTCCTGCACACCCCTGATGGTTTGCTGTGCATGTTTTCGCTGCCGCAGCACACCGACCTGGTGAGCAGTGGCACCCAGGGCAGTCAAATAGCGCCGGTCATGCGGGCTGTCACCTTCAGTGAAATAGAGCACACGCATCAGGAGCCTCTTTTCGTCAAATACATCTCATCAAAAGGGTTCAGGGGTTGCCAAACTGAGTCCAGTGCAATTCCTGACCAGCCGGGATGCGCTCCAACGCCTTCAGCCCGATCACATCCTGGATTTCATAGGGCATGATGGCGCCTTCGGTCGCCGGGCGCAACACCTCGATCATCTCACGGCTGATCACCTCACCGGGCTTAATATCCCGTGCGGCGCGCAAACATCTCCGCTGGATGATCACCGTTTCCATTTCATTATCTGCCACAAATTTATCGCCAGAGCCCAGGGCGCGTTCCAGCTGGCGGGTCGCAACGACCATCGCCTTCCAGGATTCGGGATTCATGGCAAAGGGGTGATCTGGCCCAACACGATCATTATCATCGGTAAAGTGTTTCTCGATCACTCGCGCACCCATTGTCACAGCGCCCAAAACAGTGGCATGCCCATGGGTATGGTCCGATAACCCCAGCACCAATTCGGGATACATGCTGCGATAAGTGTTGAGCACGTTGAGATGAATATTGTCATAATTGCCGTCCGCCGCCGTGTAGTTGGTATTGCACTGCAGCAGCACGAGGTCTGAATTGATCGCCAGGATGGCATTGACTGCCCGCTGTACATCCCCAATGGTGGAAGCACCTGTTGCCAGGAGCACAGGTTTGCCTTTGCTGGCAATCCGTTCACAGGCTTCCAGCCAGGTGATGTCGCCCGATCCGATTTTATAGGCGGGCACATAGGGGTCCAGCATGTCAATGGCTTCAAAATCATAGGGAGATGAAAAATAGGCAATTCCCACCTCATCACAGACCTCTTTCAAGATCGGCGACCATTCAAAGGGCACAGAGGCAGAGGCATACACTTCTGTAACTGATTTTTCCCATTTTGCCTGGTGAGACACCTGGGCGTTCATGTGTGAAAACCCATAATCCGAAACGATCTTTTGCGCCTGGAAGTTCTGAAATTTTGCTGCGTCCGCCCCGGCTTCTTTTGCCATCCTTACAAGCATCTTGGCACGTTCCAGGCTGCCATCGTGGTTGGCTGCAATATCTGCAATAAAATAGGTGGGATGGTTTAATCCAATAAGACGATCCCCAATTTTCAGTGTCATCATAACTCCTTTCTGCTCCTAAGTTCAGACGGCAAGGCTTTGCAAGTGGCCTGGGTAGCCATCTTGCCAGCGCTGGTAGAACTTTTCAATGCCCTCATCCACTGAGGGCAGCGGCCTGCCCAATGCTGCCTGGGCTTTATCTGAGCGTAAGGTCAGAGTCAAAGACCTCGCCACGCCGCGATCAGTCTCAGCTGCCCGTACGGGTTCGATCAAAGTCGGATCAAAGCCAAAGCGATGGGCAATCCGGACGCCAAATTCATATTTACTCAAGCCTTGCGGGCTGGTAAGGTGATAAATGCCCGAAAGGCTTGCCGCCAGCGAATCCAGTAAAAGATCTGCCAGGTCCTCCACGTACAGCGGTGAAAAATAAGTGTCAGTGAAGCCCTTGACCGATTGTCCGCTCTGCAAGTTGTTGAAGAAGAATTCAGAAAGGCTGCGTTTACCGCTCAGGCTCCACCCAAAGAACACCACCCTTGCAACCAGGGCGTCAGGATAAACTGACTGTACGGCTTGCTCGCCAGCCAGTTTGGTACGGGCATACAGGCTGAGGGGGTTGGTGGGGTCCAATTCTGAATAACCACCCACCTGGCCGTCAAAAACCGCATCACTGGAAATATAAATATAAGGAATACCCCATTCCGATGAGATCGCAGCCAGCCTGGCAGGCACGTCCCGGTTCAATGTCATGGTTTTCTCAGGGGCTTTTTCTGCGGCATTGATGTCCGCCTGGGCTGCACAGTGGATGATCGCCTCAGGCCTGGCATCCGCTATCACTGTCAGTGCCCGATCCGTATCCAGCAGATCTACCTGGTACAGATCAAAGGGAATGGCGGAAAGCTTGCGGGAGTGCGACAAGCCGATGACTTGATGCCCACGTGCAGACGCTACCAGGCTCAGATTCAAGCCCAAAAGCCCGGTTGCACCCGTGATGAGTAAGCGCATTCAGTCCTCAGTCCTGGTCCAGCCCGGATTCAAACGGCGCCACCATTTCGCGGATCTCTTCCAGCGACAGCCAGTGCGTATTGTTGTCACTGGCATAGTGGTAATCATCCGGCAAGGCTTTGCCAAGCTCTGCCCAATGGTGGCCAAACCATAAGGCAGCTGCGGGTTGCACCACATACATATCATCCAGTTCAACCGTGGTGCGCGCCTCATCTTCCGAGATCAACACCTCGTGCAGTTTTTCACCCGGACGAATGCCGATGATGCGCACCTTAGCTTGCGGGGCAATCGCGCTCGCCAGGTCGAGCATCTTCATGCTCGGGATCTTGGGCACAAACACCTCGCCGCCGTGCATCTCTTC
>DIXG01000082.1:0-2393 GCA_002436005.1 Anaerolineaceae bacterium UBA6086
CTCTCGCCCTGAAAGCCCTTGATATAGGCTTTCGTTAACTGTGCACTCAGCTCTGCATTTTCTCCGAAAGTACCGGCGATACGCGGCCAGCGGGGTTCAGTCGCCAGGTCAACCTGCGGATGCAGCGCCACACGGATCCCGGCAGCCAGATATTCTTGCCGGGCAATATCTGCAAACTGCCAAACGAGTTCCTCATCACCGATGGCAGCCAGTCCCAGCGGCTGACACCACTGTGAAAAATCCTCTGCTTTCATCTCATAGATGGACCGGCTGAAGTGATTGCGAGGATCAGAAGCGATCGTCACCGGGATGCCCAGCCCGGTCTCCTCTGCGAATCTTTGCAGTGCGTTGCTCCATGTTGCCAGCGCCAGGGCACCGGGAATCTCCCAGATATTGAAATGGGTCATCAGGTGCGTCTGCATCTGGGTCTTTGCCACCAACGGGGGAACGCCAGCAAAGTCACCTGTGCTATCTGCAGTCTCGGGGGGATCAATTGAGCCGTCCGCATTCACGATAGAACCGTTGATAAACAGCGTGCCCACCTTCTCCTCAAGCGTCATCTGCGAAAGCAGGTCAGCTACCCGTGCCTCAATCGGCTGGCGCGGGTCTTCATACACGTCCAGCTTGCCGTTTTTGTTCAAATCACGATAAGCCAGCCCATCCTCTGATCGTACCAGTCGAGAGAATTTCCACAGGTTATCCAGTTCAGGGTTCATCTTTGCTCCTTTTCGCGCCAGCTTTTATATCGAATCCGCATTCAACAGTATTCCCACCACCGATAATCAAATAGATTATAACCAGCTAAGCAGAAATCGGCGGCAAGTCCTGTCTCAATTGTCTCAATCGGATTAAAAGCAAAACCCCCACTTTCATCTATAATAATCTTACCTGTCCAGCCGTGCAGAAAGGCAGAAAATGAACGCAATCGGCAAATTTATGATAGTGATCAGCCTTTCTCTGATATTCCTATCTGCTTGCGCGTCAGCCCAAACCGCACCTCCAATAGATTTTAAAGAGCCAGATCCTGAGACCTACGTTCGCCTGATGCCTGTCATCAGGGAATATTTTTACTTACGCAAGCAATCCACCCTATCTGGCGATACCACCCCCTTCTTCCAGCGTTATCCAGCGCTGGCAGAAGGAATGGAGACTGAAAAAGGGATCAATATTGAATCAAAACACTTTGCCGGTATGCAGGATTTTGAACTGGTGGATGGAAATTTCTTCCCTGAATACTATGAAAAAATCAAAATTTCACAAAACGATACCGAATGGCGCGTTTTGGTCCATGGAATGGGATTGTATGCCTACAGGGATGCGGATGGGATGATAAATGAATCGGGAGGTGAATTTAAAATCGTGTTCTTACTGCAAGAGAAGGATGACACGTTTATGATCACCCAAACGGACGAAGTTACATTAGCAGAATGGAAAGACTTCACGCCATAGATTGATCAGACCGTCGAGATGAAGGGATTAATACCAGTTATCTGTATCTTTGGGGTCAGAAAACGGGCAGCAAAGATGATCGGCATCCTCACCATAGGGGATGCCAGCACATAAAAGCGCCGCAAAAATACGATCAAGCTGCTCAAGATTGTATTCAGGCGTAGGAAAAAAGCGTAGGATATCCGCAAAAGTGACATAAGATTGATCTCTGCCTAATTGAAAGAGCTGAGCGATCGGAGAAAGCTCCTTCGTTTGATTGATTTGTTCACCTTGCGTATTTTTCGCCATCTTTTACTTCCAATAAGCTCTTATATGCCAAACAATAATGATCACGCTGTAATAATAGCATAATAGGTTTTTCAAAAAACATCAATAGCAACTTGACAAGCAACTGGTCTTGCTAAGCAACTTGTTTTGACAAGCAACTGCCTGGACAACGTAAAATGCCCCCGAAAATCCAGGGGCATTCTCCTTTGTTAATTATCGGTTCTGATCGGCTTTTGATGAGCGATCATGCGCTATCCCAGGTAATCCCGCAAAAGCCTTTTAATCGATGGGTGCCGCAATCGTGAAAGCGCCTGCGCCTGAATCTGCCGCACTCGTTCCCTTGTCACCCCCATCTTCTCGCCAACCTCCTCCAAGGTGTAGGCTTGCCCGTCCAGCAAGCCAAAGCGCAGCTGCAAAATGCGCACTTCCCGATAAGGCAGGGATTCCAGGATAACATCCAGATTTTCCTTCAGAAGATTATAAGTGGCGATATCGTCTGGTGGGGGCATGTCATCATCTTCAATGAAATCACCCAGCATCGAATCGCCTTCATCATCGGTTGGCAGCTCCAGCGATAAAGGCCTCTGGGCAACCTGCTGCATATGCGTCACCTTTTCCGGCGGCACTTCAAGCGCTTCAGCCAGCTCTTCAAGGGTTGGGTTGCGATCAAGCTTCTG
>DIXG01000082.1:2484-3445 GCA_002436005.1 Anaerolineaceae bacterium UBA6086
GTGATCAGATGTTCCCTGGCTTTCCATCCAGCCTCCACCAAAGCGTACAGTTTTTCACGCCTGTGGGCTGAAATATTACCTCTTGCCAGCTCTTCCCTTGCCATCCGACCACCTTCAATCGCCTGGGCAAGCTGAACTTCTTCTTCATAACTCAATAAGGGAACACGGCTGACTTCACGGAAATACATACCGATGGTATCGCTGGTCTCAATATTATCCAGACTCTCATTCGTGGCATTTTCATCGTCAGAAAAATTTTCTTTTATTTGCTTGTGCGGTTCATCCTGGTCAGAATCCTCGTCCTGGATCATCAAAGGCAAATCCTCCACATAGGGAATGCCAGCGCTGAGCAAGGATGCAAAGACATGGTCAAGGATATCCACTTCCTGTTCCACCTCTGGGAATATTTCAAGGATATCTCGTGTTGAAATAAAGGATTTTTCCCGGCCAACTTGCAGCAGCCGGGCAAGAGGGGAAATTTCCTTGTTTCCGTTTGAACCATGATTTGATGTGGGTTTTTTGCTCATAGACTCCTTCGAATTCTTTCGGGTATTCGGAATTTCGGTCAGTATGTCTAATCGACCCTCATATTGACAAAGTGCTGCAAACCGATGATTGTAATTAAAACCATGCCATTAACAATAGTATTTTTTTAGGTAAAAATCAAGCATGTCCGGTTTTCTTTGTCCGGTTTTCTTGTGATACGCAAACGCTCGTGTGCAAAGCACACGAGCGAAAGGTAAGGCGGGGAGGGAGGGATTCGAACCCTCGGTTGAGCTATATACCCAACAACCACTTAGCAGGCGGCCCCATTCAACCACTCTGGCACCTCCCCATTCGATTTTAATAACCCTCCTGTTTTCAGGCGGAGGGAGAGGGATTCGAACCCACGGTGGGCGCAAACCCACACCTGTTTTCAAGACAGGCGCCATAGTCCACTCGGCCATCCCTCCAGAACTGG
>DIXG01000082.1:3489-7488 GCA_002436005.1 Anaerolineaceae bacterium UBA6086
GCCCGCTTCTGAATTGCTGTGATGAAAGACCAGCGCCCGGTCACTGAAATCCTGAATGAGGACGTCTGCAGGTTTGGATAAAATCCACCACACAAAGATCAAATCATTGACAGCAGCCGCAATATTGAGCGAAATCAACAGCAGCACACCAGGAACCAGGTTGAGGGGCACAATGGGAACCGCCGCCAGGCCAAACACAGTGATCACCACCAGCGGCGCCAGGCGGATGATCAGATAGGTGCTGCGTGAGATGAACCACTCTGGTGCACTGGTATAGGTATAAAATCCACTGAATCCCAAGCGCGGGCGTTGACCGGTTATCACCCAAAAAAGCAGCCACCGCAAGCCCTCACTGAGGAGGATCATCAACCCCAAAGACAGCGCCAGGAGCAAGATTCCCCGCCAAAACTCGCGCATCCCTGTGATCACCAGAATATTTTCTGATGACAGATAAGCCGGCCGCAAGAAAGAAAGGCTCCTGACGAGCAGCCAAGCCACACCAAAGAGCAAGCCCACGCCAACCAGGTTGATGATCATCGCCAAGCCCGGGTTATCTCTCAGGTCCAGCTGATCAATCAGGTCATAATTGGATGGTAATTCCCGGGTTGGGGTTATTTGTTTCATCCTTCCCTCGCTTTTCTAAATTTTCTGACCTTACTGCCCAGGCGTGTGGGTTGGCCACGGCGTTCGACTGGGAGAAAAGGCAGGAGTCGCTTCAGGTGTAAAAGATTCTTCCTGTAATGACGGCGTCAGACTGGGCACAAGCGTGAAATGTTCAGGGGGCTCTTCGAATGGGGCGGAGAGTGTCTCCGTTGGCGTTGCCTTTTCCTGCTCGCGTTGCGGGGTGCGCCACCAGCGGTTGCCAATCAGAACCGCAGCGACCAGCAAACTGATAACGACTACTGCTGCTAGGCAGCCTGCTTTCCAATGCCGTTTTGGACGAGAACCCGAGCTCGCCTTGCCTTTCGAAGGCACACCCAGCAGCACAATGGTGGTATTGTCATGCCCACCGCGTTGGTTCGCCAGGTCAATCAATATCTGCGGCACCCTGTCCGCCGGTTCGGTCAGAATCACATCCCGAATCTCGTCATCCGAGACCAGGTCTGTCAAACCGTCGCTGCACAGCAAAATTCTGTCCCCTGGCTTGAGTGCTAACCCCTGGTTTTCCAGGGCATCTCCATCCTGCTCATCCGCAAAAAACCACAACCTGAAATCTGGCTCTGGCGTGGCTTTTGAGCCAAGATAGCGGCGGATGACATGGGCATTGGGATGTTCCACGCTATCACGGTCGGTGATCAAACCCGCATCAATCGCTTCCTGCACCCAGGTATGATCAGTTGAAACCTGCACCAGGTGTTTCTCTCGCAAAAGATATATCCGAGAATCACCGAGATTAGCGGTATAGAGCCGTTTCCCAATCACCCAGGCGCAAGCACAGGTTGCACCCATCCCGCTGCGCCCCTGTTCTGAGAGCGAAGCTTTATAAATCGCATCACTGGCAGAGGTGATCGCTGCGCGCATGGTTTGGATCGGATCGGCTGTGCTGTTATTTTCAATCTGCTCACTGATCAGTGAAACCCCCATCTGGGCAGCCACCTCACCTGCGCGGTGCCCGCCGATGCCGTCACACAACACTGCCAGCACTGAGGAGGTTCGCGCCCCTCGCCCAGCCTTGAAGGACGTGACCTGATAGCGGTCTTCATTTTGCTTGCGTGCCATCCCGGGATGGCTGGCAGCAGCAATGTTGAGATGCGGTCGTTCCAATTTACTCATAGAAGCGGTTCATAAGGTTCAATAATTGGCTTTTCAGATATCTGGTCTTCAATTATTGTAAACCGAAAACCTGCATTTCCAAAATGGATCAAATCCCCCGTTTTCATCTGGACCGGGATTTTCTCCACCCGGACATAATTTACCCAGGTGCAGCCTTCTTCACCCAAATCGGTGATGGTAAATTTTCCATGGCGAATCAAAATCTGTGCTTGCACCCCATCCAGGGCGTTTTCGTTAATGACCAGGTTGCCACTTTCAGGATCCTGCCCAATACTCACCCTTGTGCCCCTGATCGGGATTGCTGGCATACGCCAACCCTCATCTATCACACCTGTGGGAATTAAATGGGCAAGGATGGGTAATTCTGATTCGGGTTGAATTGTCTTTTCAACCTCGCCCGCCGAGAACAATGTCTTCAGGCTTGCTCTAACTTCCTTAAAAATAGAAGACTGCCACCAGCGTCGGACCGCCCACACCAGCAGCAGGACCACTGCCCCCAACAGCAGAACAACCACCATGATCCACCCAATTTGTCGGCTGGTTAGCCCCTCTGCTGCTTCCTGCTGGATGACATTCACCTGCACAGGCACAGCGTTTGTCCGTGCGGTCAACCCAAAGGCGTCCTCAATTTCCACCTGAACGACAAACTTCCCGGACTCGGTAATTTGAGACAAATCCCACATCAATGAGTCAAAGGGCGGTTCAGAAATTTCATCTGCCAGCCTGTCATTGACATAAAGCCGGCTGGCAGCGATATCGCGCATTCTGCCATCAGGGAATTCCACAAGGAACTTCACCTCCTGCTGCCCATGGGAGTACACACTCATGCTGCCTGTCGTCTCGGGCCTTTCCTGGCGTGTGATGCTGAGGGGTGGCGAGACCAAAATGGGCTTGGGCGGCAATACGGATAGGTGAAATAGCCCGCTTTCACCGCTGTAGGTCTCACCGCCATGATCCACCTCAATTTGCACACGGTAATCCCCGGTCTGGCGAATGTCTGAGAGATACGATATATGATACACAACCCCCAAAGACGCCAGGTAAGCTTCAGGATCGGGGAGCGGATCACTGCCGTCTATGTGGACAAATTCCCCGCCAGAGGATGATGCCAGGTTGACCAGAGATTGTCCTTGTTCGTTATTCAGGAAGTAAGCATCCCCCACCATCCAGATATTAACCCGAATGTCTGCGGATTGCGCTTCCACAGCCATTCTGTTAACAATTTCGATCTGATCCGGCGCAGGCGGCAGGGTGAGCACCAGCAGTACCTTATCTACGCCAAAAGGAACCACCCTTTCCCGGGTCAATTGGATAGCCGTTTCTACTTTTGAAAAATCAGGGGTCATCGTCCGGAAATTGGGCTGGTAAGCCGCAAGCGCATTAACCCAGGGACCGGGCGTGGATTGATTGCGAACTGCAGCGCCTTCGTGGGTGACCAACGACCAGGAGTCACCAGGATCAAATCGGCGCGTGTCCGCCCAATCCATCAACGCGGCACTCAGGGCTTCATAGACAGAGACCCCATTTGCGTCTCTCACCGCCAGGTCATACCCACCGTTGATTGCCAGTGTGAAATGAACGCCTTTGCGTTCCTGGCTCACATCGGAAACAGACACCTGCCAATCCTCCTCGAAAACCCTCAGCTGCCCCACCTCAAGGGGGATTGAAGGATCAGACGATGCAGGCAGCTTAAACGTCAGTTGGATAAGCGGAAAATCTGCCGTATCAGGCGGTTGAACCTGCAGTGAGTTTTCAGATTGCGCCGATGCAGACAGGGCGGAAAATCCCAGGGACAGAAATATGCCCCACACCAGGAATATTCGCAGCCCCTGCCTGAGAAAAACACAAGGGACTGTTACCAGCCCCTTGCACTGCCACCTAAGCCTACCATTCCTCATGGTCGCATCAACATCAGCCCTGCTCCTGCGGTGTCTCTTCCGACCCACTGGAAAGGACAACAGGTTCCTGGCTTTCCACACCGGTCAACCGACGGTAAAACAGGGTCCAGCTGGAAAGCACATAAGCCTTCAAAACACCAGACAGGAAAACCACAATCGGGATGATTGCCAGCAAAAAGAGCAGGCTGATGGGCAACCCTACCGCAACCCCACTGAAATTCGTCGCAATCAGGTTGATCAATATCGGCACAGGGACGATGAGGATCGGCAGGGCAATGATCAACCCCACAAGCATCTGCCCAATGCCCAGGATCAAAAACATCAACAC
>DIXG01000081.1 GCA_002436005.1 Anaerolineaceae bacterium UBA6086
ACACAGGTGGCGTAATCAGGTTTGACGGTGCCTGCCAGGATGCCGGGTTCTTCACGAAATTGCCGCCGGATTTCCTCAATCATGTCAAAGGCATTGTGGGTCACGGAGAGCATCGTCAGCGCACTGAAGAGGGGCGGCGTCATCGCACCCAGGAAAACGCCAGCGACAACGATTGGATCACGCAGGCTCATGTTGACCTCAGCACCAGAGGCAGTGACAACTTCGGCATAAGCAGCAAACAATGCCAGCACGGTCAGCGCTGCGGCACTGATGCTGAAGCCTTTGGTAATTGCCTTGGCAGTATTCCCGGCCGAATCCAGCACATCCGCCTTCTCAATGACCTCTGCGTCCATGCCAGCCATTTCAGCGATACCTCGGGCGTTATCCACAATCGGGCCGTAGGCATCTGCCGAGACAATCATGCCGCTGATTGAGAGCATTCCCACCGCGCTGATGCCAATGCCATAGATGCCGGGCAGACCACCTGCAACGCCAAGATAATAAGAAAGCAGAGTCGCAATGGCTATGCCGATCACTGAGGGAACGATACTCACCAGGCCGTAACTGAAACCGGTGATAATGTTGATTGCCGCACCGGATTCCGAGACCCGGGCTGTTTCCAGCACAGGTTTGAAGCGATCTGAGGTGAAATAATCTGAGGTGAAACCAATCACCACACCTACCACCAAACCGGTCAGTGTCGCCCATAAAACGCCAACTTTGACATCACTGAGGAGAACAAGCCCTGTCACCATTGCACCAAAAATGACCGTGGTGATGATCGTGCCAAAATTCAGGGCTGGGCCTGGCATCCCATTTTTGCCAACACGGACAAACTGGATGCCAATCAGGGAAGCAAAAATACCCAGTGTGCACAGGATCAGGGGGAGGACAGTGTATTGATATTCCAGAGCTGCACCCAGGGAGGATCCCAGCAGCATGACTGCGACAGTTGAGGCAACATAACTGTCGAAAATGTCCGCGCCCATGCCTGCAACATCACCCACATTGTCACCTACGTTGTCTGCCACAACAGCCGGATTGCGTGGATCATCTTCAGGGATACCGACTTCGACCTTACCCACCAGGTCAGCAGCGATGTCCGCTGTTTTGGTGTAAATGCCACCGCCAGCCTTCGCAAGAAGAGCCAGGGCAGAGGCGCCAAAGCTGAATCCCAGAACGACTTCAGCGCTGTCGGTCAGCAAGAAGAGAATGCTCATACCCATGACCGCCAACCCAACCATCGCCAAACCCATCACAGAACCAGCATAGAAGGACAATCTAAACGCCTTATTGAGCGACTCATTGGCAGCGGTTGCTGTGCGCACATTGGCTTCAACAGCAATCCCCATGCCCATGTATCCTGCCACTGCCGAACACAATGCGCCGCCCACAAAAGCAGCCGCCATGATCAAGCCGCTCGTTGGCGAAAAGCTAACCTTTTCCTGGGCAACCTCCGACAGATCAAAGCTGAAGACCACGGCAATGATAAAACCGAGGATCACAGCAACGATGGTCAGGGCAAGATAAAGCCGCTTCAGATACGCCTTTGCGCCTTCACGAATCCAGGAGGCAACTTCCTGGGCTCGCGCAGTGCCAGGATCTTGTTTCTTTACCCAATAGTATAAATAGGATGCAACCCCAATGGATATGAGGCTGGCAACCAGACTGATATAAAGCCAAGTTTGTTCCGTCATCTAACATCTACTCCTAAAAAATAAGTGATTACAGCCAAGCTAAATTGACTGCTGGATTAATGCCTACATATTGGCAGAACGCCACCAACGATAATTGTTCACCTTCAGGGCATCTGCGCTGGGCATCGGGTAAAAAGTCAGTGCCGATTCATTCCCAACATAGAATCCGTTTTGGACGGTGCGATAGGCGAGCGTCGCCGGGCTGGCACGATCCACCATTTTCGTGGCAACCGGTTTGGTTTTCAGGTCTCGCAGCACTTCCCGTAAGTGATCCATATTTGAGTAAGGCAGATCTCCAATCTCGCCCATTTCAGGATCTTCTGCCAGCTCGCCAAGGCGTAACTCAGTAAAGGCAATTGCCGGCAGCGTTACAAGCGAGGTGGGATTTCTCACGATCAGGTCGAAAAATTCCACTGCATTCAACCGGCTGGCGACCAGGGGTGTGACCGGGACGATCTCTTTGTAAAGATGTAATCCGCCGTTCATTGCAGGCACTTCGTCGCTTGCATCCAAACCGAGCGTCCTACCGTCCTGCGTTGACAGGTAGAGCTTACCCAGAGCTGAGATATCCACATGCTCCAGCACGCGATAAACACTGATGTAGATGGACGATTTGGGTGAGCCATCCTCATGGGGAACACACCGTGATAATCCCTCTTCAATTCGGAAGTATTTGCTGCGAAATGCTGGATCAACCTCAAAGAAAATCGCCTGACCGCTGGATTTCTTCTTGGTCCCGACAGCATAATAACTGCCGAATTCTTCTGGGTCCAACATCGATGCAATCAACGCTTCTGGCACAAGAGATAAATATAAATGAACCATTTCTTTTTGCCTCCTATAGTATTTTCCAGATCATTCATAAAACAAGATTCTGGAGGGAAAATTTCAGAAATCAATTAATTATACCACCGCAATCGCGCCCTAAATCATGCCATTTTGAATTTACATCACACCATCGTCCCTCCTGAATCAATCAGAGGGGACGGTTTGGAGAAGAAACTCTTTGATGCAAAAACATTTAGGATAAGTTGACCACCGGGAGATTCTTTCGGATCTGTTCGTGGGTGATTTCCAGTGTGGCATCGACCACCTTGCCCTGATGATATGCATCATAAGCAGACAGGTCCAGCAAGCCATGCCCGGAGAGATTGAAGAGGATCACGCGTTCTTCGCCCTTTTCTTTCGCATCCAGGGCTTCAATGATCGCTGCTCGAATAGCATGTGCCGATTCAGGTGCAGGAACGATTCCTTCAGCCTGGGCAAATTGAATTGCTGCCGCAAAGGTTTCTGGTTGGGGTACAGCCACAGCCTCAACCAGCCCTGCCTCATAAAGCATGCAGATCTGGGGCGCCATGCCGTGATAGCGCAATCCACCAGCGTGAATTGGGGCTGGAATGAAATCGTGACCCAAGGTGAACATTTTCAAAATCGGCGCCATTTTGGCGGTATCCCCATAATCAAAAGCATACAGTCCCCGGGTGAGCGTTGGCGTGGCTGTGGGTTCCACAGCAATAAGCCGCGTGTTTTTACCTGCAGTCAGGTTTTGCTGCAGGAAGGGGAAAGCAATCCCGCCAAAATTGGATCCACCCCCCACACAGCCGATCACAACATCAGGATATTCATCCGCCATCTCCATCTGCTTCAAACTTTCCTGCCCGATCACAGTTTGATGCAAGAGCACATGATTCAAGACGGAACCGAGGCTGTATTTTTTCTTACCGCCCGATTTTACAGCCGCCTCAACTGCCTCTGAGATGGCAATCCCCAAAGAGCCCGGTGTATCCGGCATTTCCCGTCTGATCTTTCGACCATAATCCGTCTCTTCTGATGGACTGGCGTAGACTTCCGCATCATAACTCTGCATGATGATCCGCCGATAGGGTTTTTGCTCGTAAGATCCCCTGACCATAAAGACTTCCAGATTCATATCAAAGAATCGGCACGAAACAGCCAGTGCAGAGCCCCACTGTCCAGCACCAGTTTCCGTGGTCAGCGATTTTGTCCCATCGATCTTATTATAATAAGCCTGCGCAACCGCAGTATTGCCCTTGTGGCTGCCTGTAATGGACGCGCCTTCGTTTTTGTAATAGATATGGGCGGGGGTTCCCAGCATCTTTTCCAGCCGACGGGCGCGCATCAGGGGGGTTGGACGCCAAAGCTTGTAAATCTCCCGAACTTCCTCAGGAATATCGATATACCTATCCATGCTCAATTCTTGCTCAATCAAAGACATCGGGAACAAAACATTGAGAAATTCGGGTGTGATCAGCTCTTTGGTCTGAGGATTCAGTACCGGTGTTGGCTCAATCGGCATATCTGCCCTGACGTTGTACCATTGTTTTGGAAGGTCTTGCTCGCTCAACAGATATTTATATTGTTCTTGTGACATTTTTTACCTCCAGGTCTGATAAGGATTAGATATTTGCCAGAGTAATGAGTAGAGGAATTAAAAAAGCGCTCATCCCAGATTGGGACGAACGCATTGTCCGTGGTGCCACCCAGTTTAGGCAACCCTTTAAACAAAAAACCCGTTGATGATGCAACAGGAAAAGGCCAGCCTCACTCATTACTCAGGTACTGCAATAACTTGCGTATACCCTTCACCCTGATAACGGCGGTGTGTCCGTTTGAAGCTAATCGTTGCCTTTCGCTTCAAAAACTCCGAGGACCATTCAACACCAGCGTGTGTGCAGCTTCTCACCATCCGCTGCTCTCTGTGACACCGTTTCAGTGCCTACTCTTCCTCATCAACATCTGTATTTATCAAATTGTTATCCCAATTATAGGCAAGGTGTCTAATTTGTCAAGAGTATAATGTGACAGAGTATAATGTGACAGTGACTTGTTTTTCAACACCCTCATCAACCGAATTTTGAAAAATTTCGGGTAAAATTATAGGGATGGCATATTAAAACGGTCCGGATTATTTGTTGAAGGAGAGACGATTGAAAAAGAAAACACTAACTTATCTTTATTTGGCAGTCTACGTCTTGATGGTTTTTTTGCCGCTTGTGCTCCTGATGATCTTCCCACGTCCAGAAGGGCGTGAATTTTTACGGGAAATCTCAGTTGCGCTTGGTTTCCTGGCAATGGCATTACTGGGATTGCAGACCATCCCCACATCGCGCTTGAAATTCTTCACGAAAGCCTTTCCGATGGAAACGCTGTATGACATCCATCATAAGCTTTCTATCTTCACATTTGTGATTGCCCTGGCGCATCCCATCTTGTTGTTCATCAACAATCCCAATACACTCCAGCTGCTGAACCTGGTGACTGCGCCGTGGCGTGCACGAGCAGCTGTGCTTTCTGTGTTGGCGATGATGATTCTTGTGCTCACATCGGTCTGGCGAGAGGTGATGAAAGTCAAGTATGATGTTTGGCGCTGGATACATGATGGGCTGGCATTCTTGGCAATTGGCTTAGGCATCTTCCACATGTTCAAAGTCAATTACTATATGTCCTTGACCTATCAAAAGGTGCTCTGGTTGACCCTAACAGGCATTTGGGTTGCAATCATTCTTTATATCCGCGTGGTTCGTCCTGTGCTGATGCTCAAACGACCCTATGTGGTCGAGCGAGTTGTGGAGGAGCTGGGAGACTCCTGGTCGCTTTACGTCCGGCCTGATGGGCACAAAGGTTTCAAATTCCAGGCAGGGCAGTTTGCCTGGATCACAACAGAATCCCCGTTCATCTTCCGGGAAAACCCCTTCTCCTTTTCTACAAGCTCGGATTGTGAGGACGGTCTGGTAGGGTTTACCATCAAGGAGTTAGGTGATTTCACCAGCACGATCAAAGACCTGAAGCCAGGTGACCGGATATATGTGGATGGACCCTATGGCACCTTCAACCTTGATGAGCATTATGATAGCCAGTTGGTGCTGATTGCGGGGGGGATTGGCTCTGCGCCTGTGATGAGTATTCTGCGCACCATGCGAGATCGCGGTCGAAAACGACCAGTGGTTTTCTTCTATGGAAATCCGACCTGGGAAACGATCATTTATCGTGATGAACTGGCTGAAATGGAAAAAACAATCAACCTTAAAGTGGTCCATGTGTTGGAACGACCGCCAGAGGGCTGGGAAGGTGAGGCAGGTTTTATTACTGCGGACGTTCTAAAACGACATTTGCCTGAAAATTACAAAGAATGGGAATACTTATTCTTCCTGTGCGGCCCCATGCCGATGATCCATGCTGTTGAAGGCGCACTTGCTAAAATGGATGTTTCTTCAGCCAGGATCTTCTCTGAAAAATACGAAATGGCATAAGAGGAGAAAAAATGGATATAATGCATATTATTCAGCGATGGTTTGTCTTACTGACAGTCTTGTTTTGTGTTGTGCTGGCAATTCTCTTTGGGCTTCTGCAAGCAGGGATCCTCTAGGGATCGGAAAATTCTGTCACGGGTTATCTGTTCGAATTCGTTTTTATGATGACTCGAACAATCCTTTATTGATGAAGGAAAAATATAAAAAAACAGGCTGCCGATTTACCGGCAGCCTATTTGCTTTGATTCTCTATGATTTATTCTGGCCGAACCAGTTTGCTCATGTCAATGGTAACTTGTTCCGATAGGTTTTCAATTGAATCATACATCACCTGGACCAAATAACTGGCGTTGTGCATGTAGCCACCTGGATCTTCAAGGACAAGGTGGTAGTTATAGGCTGCCTTCAGAAGACGCGGGGACCAGCTGGCAAACTGATTGGGGAAGGCAACCTCACCCTCATCGGGTTCCCCGTTGCCATTGGTGTCATTGAACCAGTAGGGGAATTGTTGGGCATACAGGATGGGTGCATCAAGGGTTTCAGCTGCATAGCTTTGGATTGCGCTGTAGAGAACTTCATGAACTGCCATCATCTCATCATACACGCCTTCTGTCACATTTCCATCCCCGTCATAATCTGGTGTGCTGCCCACACGGATCTTCTTCAGGTCATCCAAACTGCTGACGACCGGGTGGCAGGCTGCACATTCCGTCGCGGTGAGCTCAAGTGAATGTGGGTCATGACAATCGGTGCAGGCTTGATAATCGCTGACATGGGGATAGAAACCGCCATAGGTTTTACCCGGGTACTCGTAGCCCACGGTCACTTCGCTGCCAAAGCGAACTGCGCCTGCGACCTTGTAATGGACATTGATGAACGCCAGGTCTGTGTTCACTTCATCCTCAGGCAGGCTCATTGTGGCGTTGTCCACAGTGGTGCCGGCGGTCCGTCCCTGGTGGCATTCTACGCAGTTCGCAGCCTGCCCGAGGTCACTGATTTCGGCGCCAGATGGGTAAATAGCGGTTTCCTTTTCGTGTGCGGTGGGGTTGTGGCATACAAAACAGCTAACCACTGAACCTAATTTGGCGGCAGAATCAACCGATAGGGGTTCGGTCCCGTCTTCTCCGAGGAAATCCAAATACCCGATGCCGCTGTGGCATTTGGTGCAATCGGCAGGCACCTCTGGCACCTCTTCCTCGTCCCAGTGGACAAAGGATTCGGATTCCGCATCCGCATGCCCTGATTCAATCCATTTTTCACTGATGGCTTCAACGGTTTCGGGTCGGGGCTCAGGAGGAAGCACAATCTCACCAATCAAGATTGCGGCGAGACCTCCTAAAAGAAAGAATATAATTAATAACGGCCAAACAAAATTTTTCATAATCGTCCTCTCCCATTCAAACAATAAAATTCTATTCCTATTTTACATGAAAATCTGAATTTTTGTTGACTTGAATTTTTGTTGACTGTCTGAAAAATTAAGTTTCGGTATAATCAAGTTAACCTATGTGATCCTCTGGAACATTTATGAAAAAGTTTTTTTGCTTATCGATTTTTATTTGTGGTTTATTGTTATCTTCCTGTTCCTCTTCTTCAATAGCCGGTTCGATTCTCAGTGCCAAAGAGGGCAGTGAAACTGCTGATGGTCGCATGATTGACACTGAAGCCTCGAAAATTACCGGGAATTCAGACTCAACTGCAACTTCTAGACCCATCCCTGAGCCTACACTAACAATGACCGCCGCGCCAACCCTGACGCAGACACCAACACCAACACCGTCGCTAACGCCGTCGCCCACCAGCACTCCAACAGCGCCAGACCTGATCTCCTTTTCTTATTCAGATCTGCACCAGGGCGTTCAGCCGGTTGCCTACATTGAAGACCCCTGTGACTACCTGATCAGCCGTTGGGATGAGGACAAAAGCGCACCTGGCACGATTGTTGTACCTATTATGTTCCACTCTGTTGCCAAACCTGGCAGAGAGATCACAGATTCAACCACCATTTCAGTGGCATATCTGGACTATTTTATGGAAAGAGCAAAGACTTTGGGCTTCAGCACGATCACCACAGAAGAGCTGATTGGATTTTTGGAAAGTAACGAGAAAATTCCTGAACGTTCCATGATCCTGATTTTGGATGATCGGCGCCCTGGTGTGATTGAAGAGTATTTTATGCCCTATCTTGAAGAAAATGACTGGACGCTGACACTTGCCTGGCCAACCACGGATGCCACCAGCAACTCATTATGGGAACGGATGGAAAGTTTGGCAGAAACGGGTTATCTTGATGTCCAATCGCATGGGCATGATCATATCTATATCCAGGATTACACGCCTTTGGAAGAGATAGAGGAAGAGGTCTATCAACCTATTGAGGTAATCCAATCACATTTTGGCACCACGCCCCGTGCATTGATCTGGCCTGGCGGAAATTTTAATCAAATTTCTGTCCAGCTGGCACAGGAGGCAGGGTTCAAACTGGGTTTTACGGTTTTTTCGCGCGGTCCTGTAATGTATAACTGGATTCCCCTGGGACCACAGGAAACAGCGATGGGTGCGCCGCTGCTTGTTCTGCCGAGATTTTGGTCCACAGCGGCTGATGCTGCGCTGGAAAAGGCTTTACAGATCGTGGAGGAAGCCCGTGTGGCGGCTGAAATCCTCAAAGCAGAAGAGCTGGCTTATATCGCTTCGTATTGTCAGCCCCAGGATGGAGATTAGCCCTGTGAAAAAGCTTTATGTGGTTTTGTTGGTGATTCTCAGCCTGGCGCTCTTGAGCGGGTGCTATAAACCAGGCCCTGGCGCAAAAGTGTGGCAGGTTTCTGGTCCGGCAGAGGGTGTGGAAACGCTTTCTCCCCCTGGTCAACCTGAAGAGGAGACCGTTGATCCAACCCTGCCGCCCCTCAGCACAACCCCAACGCCCAATCCCCCGATCATGCTGCCGACCCCTCGCAGTGAAACCGTGTCCTATTCAGTGCAGCCAGGCGACACGTTGAGGGGAATTGCCCAGCGCTACCAGGTGTCGGTCAATCAGATTGTGACTGAAAATGGGATTGAAAACCCGAACCTGATCGAAGTGGGACAGGAATTTTTGATCCCGCCACCCAACCTCGATTTGGTAGCACCACCCTTTAAGATTATTCCTGATTCGGAGTTGGTCAACAGCCCCTCCAATGCTGATTTTGATGTTGCCGAGTTCGTGCGCAGCCAGGGGGGATATCTCGCCTCCTACTCGGAGGAGGTGGATGGCAACTCCTTGACCGGGATAAAAATTGTCAAACGCGTGGCGTTGGAATATTCCGTTAATCCCCGCCTTTTGCTGACGGTGCTTGAATATCAGAGCCAATGGGTGACGGATGACACCCCTGCAGAGGAAACCCTCGTTTACCCCATGGGTTTTTACGATGCCTGGCATCCCGGGTTATATAAGCAGCTGGGATGGGCTGCCAACTTATTGAATGAGGGCTATTACCTCTGGAAGCTGAATGCGATCAGCATCTGGGCGCTTTCTGACAGCAGTGTGATCCAGGTGGACCCAACCATCAACCCGGGAACCGCAGGCGTCTTGAACCTGATGCGCTACCTGACGCACGGCACCTCATGGGATCAGGCAATTTCGGTCAATGGCATCTTTGCCACGTTTTACCGTTTCTTTGGCTATCCTTTTGACTTTGCGCTTGAACCGATGCTGCCCGAGGGCTTAGCTCAGCCAGAGATGCAGCTGCCCTTTGAGGTTGGGGATGTCTGGTCCTTTACAGGTGGACCACATGGCGGATGGGCTTCTGGTTCGGCCTGGGCAGCGATCGATTTTGCCCCGCCTGGTGATGCGCTGGGTTGTTTCCCCAGTGAGGCATGGGTGGCAGCTTCTGCCGCCGGTGAAATCGTCTATTCGGATCATGGGGCAGTCATCCAGGATCTGGATGGGGATGGCATCTGGCAAACGGGCTGGTCCATCCTTTATATGCACATTGATCCTACAGATCGGGTTGAAGTTGGTGCGTTTTTGGATCCGGGCGACCGGATCGGACACCCTTCCTGCGAGGGTGGGTTTTCGGCAGGAACGCATCTCCACATTGCCAGGCGGTATAATGGAGAATGGATTGCAGCGGATTCGGACTTACCCCTCATTTTGGATGGCTGGTCAACTGTTGGCTATGGGGTGGAATATAATGGATATTTGGTGAAGGGTGACATAATTCTGGAGGCTTGGAATGGGCGATCGCCGCTCAACGCCATTGAGCGCTAGAAAGCGTTATTACCGCCGGCGACTGAAACGCACGGGTGTGCTGTTTTCTGTGGCAATGGTGCTGACGGTTTTGGTGTGCGGCAACCTGGCTTATCCAGTTTTTGCGCCAGATAATGGCGTTGGGGTCAGCATGGCTTACCTGCCTACGCTCGTCCCAACCGAGGCTGAA
>DIXG01000099.1 GCA_002436005.1 Anaerolineaceae bacterium UBA6086
CGAAGCATCGTGATTGTCTGATACATTTTGCTCATGCGAGTGCGCTCCTTTCTTGTAATTTTCGCTTCAGCGCCTGTGAAAACCAGGCAAATTTTAACCATTACGAGTTTATCATAAAATTATCTGCGCTGTCAAGATATCGCTTTTAAGTTATCGCTTTTAAGAATTCAATCAGCCCTTTTTTATGAATCCCAGATAGATGACCAGGGCAAAGCCGATCCCGCACACCAGGATGAGTCCCAGCCCAACATTTTTGCCTTCGCCAAAGGCTCGGTGAACAATGGATGGTGCAGGGGTGGGTGTGTGTGGGGGGGCGGGAGTGCGGGTGGGGAAGGGCGTCAGTGTCGGGCGCGGCTGGGTGGGTGTCGGTGTTCCCGGGTCCACAGTTGGCGTGAAGGTGGGCGTTGCTGTGGGTTCAGATGCTGTTTGAATGACGAGTTCCTGACCTTCATACACTGTTGTGGTTGTCAGGCTCAGGCCGCTATTTGTCAGGATGGTGTCAATCGTGACACCGTAAGCTTCTGCAATTGTCCAGAGGGTTTCGCCATATTGGACTGTGTGGATAATGATGCCATCTTCATCCGGTGTGCTGGTGACCAGTTGAGAGATGATCATGGGTGCCGCCTGTTCTGGCTGGTATTGCAATGCAGCAACAGGTTCTGCTTCCCCGGCCGGGCTGGTGTTATCTTTAACAGCACTGCCCTCAGGGAGAACGTTTAACGTGTAATATACATAGCCATCTGCCACAGCAACGCCGACGCCGACTTTTCCGGCTGAGAAGCCTGTCATCGTCTGCATGTGAACCCAATCGGCCCAGACGGTATAAACACAATGTTGAGCCGACATATTGCTGCCCATGGCTACATTTTCTTTGATACCATAATCGAAAGCAGATGAGCCGTCAGCCCTGGTATGGGTCCAACTGCCCAGTGAAGCCATATAATTGCTGTGACTTTGGGCAAAATCCATCAAGAAGGTGTCCACAGTATAAGGTGCCAAGCCCTGGCTCTGTCTCAGGTTGTTGACAGCGTTTATTATCTCCGAAGCTGTGGCGCTCTGGGCAGAAGCTGGCTGGCTAACAAAGGCTGATAGGGCCGTAAGCGCTAATATGACAATCATAAAGCGATTGATGTTTTGTTGCATAATGGCATTATTATAGCGTGTTTGACTTAAAAAAGTGACTGTGAGTTCAGAACCTATCAATTTTGGTCTTGTTCAGTGTTTTGATGTCTCAATGTCTATGGCACTGAATGTGATGAATGATGCGAGAAACGACGGTATAACAGCAGGTAGCCGTGGGTGGCAAGGATAGATCCAAAAGCGATGGTTCCTAATTTGCCGCCTGCGCCGCCCAACACTGGCGTGCTATAGACAAAGACCACCCCTGTGAACAATCCCGCTTCCACCAACATCCAGATGTGGGGACAACGCAGCTGGTTGGACATGCCGCCAAAACTGGCGCAGATTGCGACAACCGCCAGGGTAGCACCATAATCTGGCAGCAAGTTTGGCAGGAGTAAGCCAGCCAGGAGACCAACGAAAGCAGAAGCCAAAACCGGTCCATGCCCTTTGATGCAGTTCAGGTAAAACGTGAGCGGGGTGGCGATGACCGCCACAAGGATGATCAGCCCATTGGTGCGGGCATCAAACATTGGCGTGGCGAAAAACTGCCTGCCGAGGATGAGAACTGTTACAGTAACACCGATCAGGGCTGTGGTCCCTAATTTCCCACCCACACCAGGAAACAGTTTCCTGGCGAGGATGAATACAATACCTGCCACCACGCTGGCGATGATCACTTCATAACGATTGAAGAGGAGCGCGTTGCTGGTCATGCCTACAAAGGCACCCGTATAGACCGGCACGCCGTATTTTGGCACTTCGAGATGGGCAATGATGCCCACCAGGCTGGCTGCAACGACGGGACCTAATCCGAGGTTAAGCGAAAGCAAACAGGTTAGGCCACCGCCAACCACAACCGCAATGAATTCCCAAACAAGGGTCATGATCGGGGTTTGTTCATTTTCATTATGTTCTGTGATGATCCTGTTGCCTTCTGTGATGATCGCAACAAGCGCACCCACCAACACGACCAGGGTGATAATCCCTCCTGAAAGATGGTAGCTGAACGCAGAAAGCACGGTTGAGACCAGCAGCGTGATGACCATCGTAGATAGCACCACAAACCCTGTGAGCGGCCAGATTTTTCTCAATTTTCCTGTCATAAATTCCAATCCAGTAATGTTCAAATGTCGGCTTTGATGAAACTGCTCCCAACATTATAGCCGAAAATTTTTGGAATCATCAGGTTGGTCAGGGGATATTCGGTTTGAAGCCCGATCCTATGGATCTTTACGGCAATCATGAAAAGCACCTGGTTTTGGATTGCAATGCCATCCGGCAGCTCATTCAGGGTCCTGTTAGATGCTGGCATTTTCCATTCTAAAAATATCGATTCAATTGAATTTTCCTGTAACCATCGGCATCAGCTGAAGACGTAGAGTTGGCTGTTTGAGGTACAATCAAAGCATCACATATAGAGATGGAGGAAGCCTGAATGCTTGATATTAAATTGATCCGAGAAGAGCCTGAGCGCGTTCGAGAAGCCCTGGTCAAACGGCAAATGTCACCCGATTCGGTGGACCAGGTGATTGAGCTGGATGAAAAGCGGCGAGCGCTGATTGTAGATGTGGAAAATATGCGCTCTGAGCGGAATGCCGTCTCTAAGGAAATTGGCCGCATGAAGGATAAGGCGGAGCGGCAGGCAAAAATTGAGGCGATGCGTGATCTGGGTGAAAAGATTGACAAGCTGGATGCTGATCTGAGCCGAGTGGAAACTGAATTGACCGACGTCATTTCGCAAATCCCGAACATCCCTGACCCTGAGGTGCCGGTCGGCGTGGATGACAGCGACAACGTTGTGCTGCGGACTGTTGGGGAATATCCTGAATTTGACTTTGAGCCCAAACCGCATTGGGATTTGGGTCCTGAGCTGGGCATCATTGATTTTGATCGGGGTGTGAAGCTCTCTGGTTCGCGTTTTTACGTCCTGAGCGGCGCAGGTGCGCTTCTGCAGCGGGCGTTAATCTACTGGATGGTTGATCTGCACATTCAGCAAGGTTATCTTGAGAAGTATCCACCCTTCATGGTTCGTGGCGACATTCTGTATGGGGCGGGGCAGTTGCCCAAGTTTAAAGACAACCTGTATCGGGATGCCGAAGAGGATCTGTGGATGGTACCGACAGCTGAAGTGCCGCTGACCGGGCTGCACATGGATGAAATTCTGACAGAAGACCAGTTGCCGCTGCATTATACGGCGTATACAGCTTGTTTCCGCCGTGAGAAAATGAGCGCAGGGCGAGACGTGCGTGGGATCAAGCGCGGTCACCAATTTGACAAAGTGGAAATGTACGCCTATTGTAAACCGGAAAATTCGCGCGAGGAACATGAAAAGATGTTGCGGGACGCAGAAGAGACGGTTGCATTGCTGGGTTTGCCGTACCGTGTCATGCTGCAATCCACCGGCGATCTTGGTTTTGGGTCGCACAAAACCTATGACCTCGAGGTATGGGCACCGGGTTGCGGCGAGTGGTTAGAGATTTCTTCAATTTCTAATGTAGGCGATTTCCAGGCACGACGGGCAGGGATCCGCTATCGCCCTGCAGATGGAAAGAACACGCAGTTTGTGCACACATTGAATGGGTCCGGATTGGGCATGCCGCGCACGCTGATAGCTGTGCTCGAAAATTACCAGCAGGAGGATGGGTCTGTGGTGGTGCCAGAGGTGCTGCGCCCCTTGATGCGGGGTTGTGAGGTGATTCGTCCTGCTTAATGTCTCTTTGGGCTGAAATTCCCCTGCTTGTTGTCGTCATCCTTGGAATCCTGCTTGGGTTCTTCGGGTTGTTTTTGGTTTTCTTCCCGGGGCTGACGGTCATCTGGGCATCGATCCTGCTGTGGGGCCTGGCAACCCTGTTCAACTATCGCACAGGTCCCTGGACTTTCACGCTGACGATTGCTACCTTTTTAGTGATCACGATGTTGATGATCCTGGGCAACGTGGTTGATAATATCTTCATGGCTGGGGGAGCCCGGTCAAAGGGCGCCAGCTGGTGGGCGATTATCTTAAGTTTTTTAGCCATGGTCCTCGTCAGCATCCTGTTGACCCCCCTGGCAGGGCTGGCTGCCACTTTACTGGTGCTGTTTCTGGTGGAGCTGATCCGGATCAAGGATTACCGGGCGGCATTCAAATCTACCTCCAGTATGGCAATGGGGTGCGGTTGGGCGGTATTCACCCGCCTGATCATTGCTTCCATCATGATTGCGCTGTTTGTAATGTGGTATTTCTTGCTCTATTAAGAATTCAGGGCGACGCATGCGTCGCCCTGTCGAACTTTGTAATGTGTGAGCGGTCATCGATTTGACCGCTCTTTTTTTCTTAGCCAGGCTGGTGAAAGCGCCTTATTTCGGCAGGTGGCTTTCAATCATCAGAGGGGTGTGATTCTTGAACTGTTCAGCGAGGAAGACCAGGTGTGACATGGTGGCTTCTTCTTCGACCTGTTCATTCACAAACCAGCGCAGCATATCCTGGGTGGGATAGTCGTTTTCTTCGATCGCCAGGTCCATCAGGTGATTGATCTTGCTGGTGACATCTTTTTCCCAGTTCAATGCCATTTCAAAGGCTGCCTGAACGCTTTCGAATTTTGTGGGGACTGCTGGAATGGCTGAAATCGCCATATCACCTTCAACCTCTAAAAGATAGCGCACAAATTTCATTGCATGTTCGCGTTCTTCTTCCGATTGCTCAAAGAACATTCCGGTCAATCTGAGCAGACCCAGGCTATTGAAATAAGCTGCCATGTTGGCATAGGCATTCGAGGCTTTCAGTTCTTCGGTGATCTGAGCGTTGATTGCATCATTAAGTTTCTTGCTGATTTTCATTTGACATCCTCCGACTTGTTGTAGTGTTTAATTGTTTTTCAGTTGTTTTGTTTAACTACTGCAAAAATTCCAAATTGATCAATTTTTATTTTTGCTGTGTATGTTTAGTTAGATGAAAATGCTTGCGTTTGGTTACATGCGCGATTGCCGAACGAGGAACAGCGCGATCGATCCCGCTACAGCCGCATTGAGGGAGTCGATTTGCCCTTGCATGGGGATTTTCATCAAGAGATCGCACTTGTCTCTCACGAGACGGCGCAATCCGCTGCCCTCGCTGCCGATCACCAGCCCAACACCTCCTGTCAGGTTAACCTTTGAAGGGATCTCAGCCTCCGAACTACCTTCCAATCCAATCATCCAGCCACCTTCCTCTTTCAGGCGATCCATCGCCTGGGCAAGGTTGTGCTGGGCTATGCGGAGCATTTCGGTGGCACCAGAAGACGCATTAACGACCGCCGGGGTCACTGAAGCGGCTCGTGCGGTGGGCAGGATCACGCCGTGCACGCCAAAGGCTTCTGCCGAACGCAGCAAGGTGCCCAGGTTTTGCGGATCCTGGATCAGGTCCAAGAGCAGCACAAAGAGGGGTTCACTTGTTCTTTTTGCGGTTTGGATGATGCTTTCCAGGTCACTGTAGGGATAGGCACCCGTGTTGACGGCTACAGCTTGATGGTGTGGATCAATCCCGTCCAGATCAGTGCGCCTGACATACTTGATGGGCACATTTTGGGCTCGGGCAAGCTGAACAATTTCTCCCAGCCGTCCTTGTTCTTTTGCCCCTTGGGCAATCCACACGTGAGCAATATGACGGCGGCGCGCTCGCAGCACTTCATAGACCGGGTTTCGGCCGGTGATCCACTCGGTCACAAGTTACTCCCAGCGCCAGGTTGAACCCTGGGCAGAATCTTCAATGATCACTCCTAAACCTGCCAGGCGATCCCGGATTGTGTCGGACAGGGCATAGTTCTTCTCCTGGCGCAGCTCCTGGCGCAGTTCGACGAGCAAGTCAATGAAGGCATCAGCTGAACTGCTGGTTTTTTGATCCGTTTCTAATTTGAGACCCAGAACACCTGTCAATTCGGTCAGGGTCTGCTGGGCAGGATCGAGTTGTGCATCTGTGGCACCCTTCGATCTGGCGAGGTTAATCATTCTCACAAGGTCAAAGATGGAGCCCAGCGCACCTGCGGTATTGAAATCTTCATCCATCGAGTCGGTAAAAGCCTGGCGAGTGGTTTCAACCTGTTTGGTCAACTCATCCAGCACGTCACCTGGGGCGCCTTTTGCTTCGGGCATGGCAGGTCGTTTGGCGGAAGCCAAACGCTCCAGGGCACGTTCGTTCGCTTCAATCACCTCATTATTGAAGGTGAGCGGGCTGCGGTAGTGTGAGGTGAGCACCATCAGGCGCATCACATCACCGCTGTGTTGTTCAATGAATTCTTTGATCGGTACCAAATTGCCGAGGGATTTGGACATCTTTTCGCCCTTGAGCTGCAGCATCCCGTTATGCATCCAATATCGAGCAAAGGGCTTGCCGGTGATCGCTTCGGTTTGGGCAATTTCATTTTCGTGGTGCGGGAAGATCAGGTCGTTCCCGCCGCCATGAATGTCAATTTGCTGACCGAGGTGGCTCAGGTTCATGGCAGAGCATTCGATGTGCCATCCTGGCCGCCCGGGTCCCCAGGGGCTGTCCCACGCGGGTTCGCCCTCTTTTGCCAATTTCCATACCGCAAAGTCCATCGGGTTTTCTTTACGGTCATCCACCCGGATGCGGCTGCCCGCATTCATCTCTTCCAATTTGCGCCCCGAGAGCTTGCCATAATCTTTGGCTTGCTCCACTCTGAAAAAGACATCCCCATCGACCTCGTAGGCAGCACCACGTTCAATTAAAGTTTGCACCATTCCAATAATCTCATCGATTTCTTCGGTGGCTCTGGGATGTTCTGTGGCGGGAAGGATGTTGAGCGATTCAAGGTCTTTCTTAAATTCGTTGATGTATTTTTCTGCGAGTTCGATGGGTTCGATGCCCAGTCGATTTGCGCGGTCAATGATCTTATCGTCCACATCGGTGAAGTTCATCACGTATTGAACCTGATAGCCTTTATAGATGAGATATCGCCTGATGACATCGAAGACCAGGGCTGACATGGCGTGCCCAACATGTGCGCTGTCATAGACTGTCGGACCGCACACATACATGCGAACCTTTCCTTTTTCGATCGTTTCAAAATCGGATTTCTCACGTGTCAGGGTGTTGTAAACTCGTAAAGCCATTCTTTTTACTCCAGTTAAGTTAATCCGTTGCCAATCAGTCGTTTTCTGGTTTTGCAAAGATCATGCGTCCGGCAGCTGTTTGCAGCACTTTGGTGACAGAGATGGGTATGGTTTTACCGATAAACTTGTGGCCGTTTTCAATCACCACCAT
>DIXG01000049.1 GCA_002436005.1 Anaerolineaceae bacterium UBA6086
CAGGTGTTTACCATCAAGCTCACGGGCAAGGGCGGACACGGCGCTGCGCCCCACCACACGATCGATCCCGTGGTGGCGATGGCACAGATCGTTACTGCCCTGCAAACCATATCTTCCCGCAACATCAATCCACTGGATAGTGCAGTGGTTTCGGTCTGCGAGGTCTCTGCTGGGACGGCGTTTAATATCATTCCCCAGGAAGCTATCCTGAAGGGCACCATTCGCAGTTTTAAACCGGAAGTCACAGAGGAAGTGATCAAACGCTTTAACGACATTGTCAGCAATATTGCTGCTGCGATGGGGTGTGTTGCGGAGATAACCATGGAACAGGTGACTTTCCCGGTGATCAACAATCCGGAATTGGTCAGTCTGATGACAGACGTGGTGCACAGCCTGGATCCCACAGCGAAAATTGATCACCAGCACCAAACCATGGGTTCTGAAGATTTTTCCTTCATGATGCATGATATTCCTGGGTGCTTCATTATGATTGGATCTGCAAACCCGGAAAAAGGCTTGGTATTTGGTCATCATCATCCCAAGTTCAACATCGATGAGGCATGCCTGCCCTATGCTGTAGCGATCATTGCCCAGGGTGCCATTGAGATCCTCACACAGGAACCTAAAATCGAAATGAAATAGACCGTTTTATGAGCGAGTACGTCCATTAGAATCAGGATCAGAAAAACGATTTGAACATCATCGAGAAAAGCGGCAGCCAATCTGAGCCGTTATCAACAAAGAGAGTGCTGCTCACCTGGCTCCCGCTGGTTGCCAGCTGGATGTTGATGAGCATTGAGTTGCCAGCGATCAACGCGATTGTCGCGCGCCTGGCAAACCCTGAAGTCAACCTGGCGGCGTATGGCGGTGTGGTCTTTCCGATCGCGCTGACCATCGAGGCACCGGTGATCATGCTGCTGGCAGCATCCACCGCCCTCAGCCGGGATTGGCAGTCCTATCAACGGTTGAAGAGAATTACGCTGTGGATGGGTGGACTGCTCACCGTGTTGCACGTAGTGGTTGCCCTGACACCCATTTATGATTTCATTGTCAACGTGATTTTGGGCGCACCAGCTGAAGTTCTGGAGCCTGGCAGAATTGGGCTGCTGTTTATCTCGCCGTGGACCTTTGGGATTGCGTATCGCCGTTTCCAGCAGGGAACGATGATTCGCTTTGGCCATGCCAGGATGGTGGGTGAGATCACGGTGGTCCGGTTGATCACCGTCAGCGTGGTATTGACGATTGGCATCATCGTTAAAACTATCCCGGGCACTGTGCTGGCTGGTTTGGCGCAGGGGCTGGGAGTGAGTTCAGAAGCGATTTACGCTGGCTTGCGTATTCGCAAAGTGAGATCTGAGATCAAACAAGCGCCGCCAGCCGAAACCCCGCTGACGCTCAAACGGTTTGCATCCTTTTACATCCCCCTGGCGCTCACCTCTTCTTTGTGGCTACTGTGGCAGCCGTTAATCAGCGCTGCCATCTCCCGCATGCCCAACCCGCTTGAATCTCTGGCGGTTTGGTCTGTAGTCACGGGGCTGCTTTTTGTGTTCCGCAGTCCGGGTGTGGCATTCAACGAGGCAGTGGTTGCACTGATGGAATCTCCCTGCGCTTACAGGGTTTTGCGCAAATTTTCCTGGGTTTCTTCGCTGATCACCTTTGGGTTAGCGTTGGGGTTTGCGCTCACACCGCTTTCCCGGCTCTGGTTTACTTATTTGGCGTCTTTAAAAGCGCAATTTGTTCCAGTGGCGGTGATTGCTGTGGTGCTTGGCGTCCCTTTGACGTTTATATCAATCTACATCAGTTTTTACCAGGGAACGATCGTGTATAAAGAAAAAACGGGGCCTGTTGCTGAGGCTGTCGTCATTTTTTTGCTTTCTATGGTGGTGGTGTTGATCGTGGGTGTGGCAAGCGAGGCTTTTCCGGGCGTCTTTGTTGCCTCTGCAGCCTACACGATCGCGCATCTGGGGCAGGGGCTGTGGCTAATGGTCCGCAGCAGAAAACAGAGACTGGCGCTGAAAGACTGCCCATCGGGCGTTTTACAGGTTTAGACTTCTCGGTCCAATAGCATTTCGGATAATTCTAATAGAGCATCTGCGTGATCGTTCCTGGCTGCAGGATCATGGGCTAATTCTGTGAGCGTTTGACGCGAGCGGATTGTATACGTCTCAGCAAGTGTACCAGCGTACTCTTTTGCTCCACCAGCGGACAGGATCTCAGCCATGGATTCAATTTGAGCCGATGAGAGATCATCTTCTGCCCAGAGCGTTCGAAAATCGGTAGAGTGCTTAAGTCCATAAAGGATTGGCAAAGTCTTCTTCTTTGAATGTAAATCGCTGGCAGTGGACTTACCGGTCAAATCCGGATTCCCCCAGATGCCGAGGATGTCATCCTTGATCTGGAATGCCATCCCGAGGTTATTTCCGAAATCTGAAAGATTATTGATTGCTCTTTTTCGATCAGCAATAAGCCCTGCCACGGCAGCACTACACGCGAGCAGGGCTGCTGTTTTTCCTTCAATCATCTCCAGGTAGGTTTCCAGTTCTATTTCTCCAGCCGATTCGAATGCCATATCCAGGTATTGGCCGCGCATCAGATGCAGACAGGTCTGATTCAGCAAGTTCGCTGCTTCAGCAGCAGTGTCTTTGCTGCAAGTCCTGGCGAGATCAAGCATTGCCAGTTGCGCGATGCTGAACAGTGCGTCTCCGGCATTGATCGCCTGGGCTTGACCCCATTTTTGCCATACGGTTGGGCGTCCATGTCGCGTGGGGGATTGATCTTCTATGTCATCATGGATCAGCGTGAAATTATGAAGAAATTCAATTGAGATCGCCGCTGGCAGTGCATTTTTTGCGGGTGCACCAAGAGCACCGGTGCACAGCAGCGTGATCAGGGGGCGGATACGCTTGCCACGGCTGCCATCCATCCAGCCAAGGTGATAAGCCAGCATCTCCTTGAGCAATGTGCTGCTACCAAAACTTTGGGCGTCCAAAAAGTCCCTCATCCCTGTTTCGATTAACGGCAGATATTCTTGCTGTAAGGCTGCAAGGGACATGGACTTATCCTTTTGCTGATCGGGTGAGTTTATCGGGGGTCAGATCAGCCAGGGCGCGAGACCCACTGGCAAACATAGCGATCCGGATCTGGTCTGTGATCATGCGCATCACGTTGACAGCATTCTCTTCAGAGATGCTGGCTGCTTGCAGGAACCTGCCAGCCATACCGCCCATCTTGGCGCCCAGGGCAATACACTTGGCAATGTCGATCCCATTGACCAGTCCACCAGAAGCAAAGACAATCCATTCTGGATGAACTGAGAGTACATTGGCAAGCGAATCAGCGGTTGGAATGCCCCAATCGATGAAGCTGCCAGCCGTTTGCTGACCGAATTCGTCATCAATCCGGTTCTTTTCTACCTGGGACCAGGATGTGCCCCCAGCGCCTGCCACATCTACAGCGTCAACACCTGCATCGTAAAGCAGCTGTGCCGTTTGGATTGAGATGCCCCAGCCGACCTCTTTCACAATCAGGGGAATAGGGATGGCTTTCCGCACCTCAGCGATCTTCTTCGCCAACCCGCCGAAGTCTGTGTTTCCTTTGGGCTGCAGGGCTTCCTGAAGGGGATTGAGGTGCAGGATCAGACCATCGGCTTCGATCATATCTATCGCCCTCTGACATTCCTGGATGGTGAAGCCGTAATTGAGTTGAACCGCGCCCAGGTTGGCAAACAAAAGGATACTTGGAGCAAGGTGGCGGATTTTGAAGGTGTTTTCCAACGATGGGTCGCTGATGGCGGCGCGCTGTGATCCCACGCCCATTGCCATGCCAACTTCCTGCGCAGCAACAGCCAAATTGCGATTGATGCGTTCACCCTCTTCAGATCCGCCTGTCATGGAAGAAACCAGCACCGGGACAGCCTGGCGCTTGCCAAACAACGTTTGCGAAAGGTCAACATCGGAAAGTGATATCTCTGGCAAAGCCTGGTGGATGAAATGGTATTGCTCCAACCCCGTCTGGCGTCCTGAATTAACATCCTCTAATAGGTTGATGTGGATATGTTCGTTCTTCCGATTGGAAATTGTCGTATCTTTTTTCATTTTAACGGGTTAAACATCGAAGAATTAGACTGAAGCCTTGACAGTTTGCCAAGGCGCGTTAGAATTTGAATAATCATATCACATACAGGAGGCTTTATGTCCGATACATTTGAAAAGGTAAAAGAAGTCATTGTCGACGTATTGAAAATTGAGGATGGGAATATCAACCAGGATACACGTTTCATTGAGGATCTCAAGGCTGATTCAATGGATCAATTCTTTTTGATTGACGGATTCTGCGAGAAATTTGACATTTCCATTTCTGATGAGGATGCGCGCAAACTCCAGACGGTTAAAGATGCTGTTGAATTCATTGAAACCCTGCTTTAATCATTGACCGCAAAGGGCAATTGCTTTTTTGCATCGTCTGCATCTTAGCGCTCGAATCATAGTTAATTAGGTCCAAAAAAGAACCCTCGGAAAGCCTGAGGGTTCTTTTGTTATTTACGATATTGCCGCTATACAGCGTAAGGAAAACCGGAGCATAATAATGGTTCAACCTATAAATCCACAGGTTTCCCATTTTGTTTGGCTGATTCAAGCAGGGCTTCAATCACAGCCATATTTGTGACAGCGTCTTCCGCGGGATAGGCAATCTCACCCGTTTCGATAGCGGACATAAAATCTTCTGCAATCATTTGATATTGGTCCACCCAGGCGAACTCGATTTTATTGGATTGATCGCCAACCACTTTGTGGAGCGCACTTTTCCCTTTGCCTGGTACGAAGGCTTTTCGAATCACCAGGAAAGCATCCGTTCCTGATATGATGCATCGCTGGCGCGTGTTTTGGTTAAATCCGCAGTCGAAATGCGCCAGAAGCTCATCGCCAAAGTCAAGAATGGCTGTCAACTGATCATCCACACCTGATGGAGTCCAGACAGCGCGCGCCTGAACCGTGAGGGGTTCCCTGCCTGCCATTAAGCGGCTGATATTGACGCAGTAACAACCCACATCCATCAACGCGCCTCCACCCATCGCAGGATCATAACGAATATCCACCTGATGCTGTGATTTGAAGGTGAAGGCGGATTCGATCGTGTGAACTTTACCAAGCCTGCCTGATTGAACCATTTCGCGCGCTGCCATGATACGGGGATGGTGGCGATACATGAAGGACTCCATCAGCAAAACGCCGTTTGCTCTGGCAGCAGCGATCATTTCACGGCATTCTTCCTGGTTTAATGCCATGGGTTTTTCACACAAAATATGCTTTCCAGCCTCTGCTGCTTTGATCGTCCAGGGTTTGTGAAGGTGGTTAGGAAGGGGGTTATAGATGATCTCAATCGCTGGATCGTCGAGCAGTGCCTGGTAGTCGCCGTAGGCGATGGGGATGCTCATTTTGTTGGCGAATTGATGGGCTTTATCAGCATCACGGCTGGCGACAGCAGCCACTTTTGCAAATTTTGAAGCCTTGAGGGCGGGGATCATCGCTTTCTGACCGATATTGGCTGTGCTGAGGATGCCCCACTGATACTTTTTCATATTTATCTCCCTTAAAGGTGTTGTGCGATTGATTTAATACCTGGTTTTTGACTGAACAAACATCTGTATGGTTATTACAATGAGCTGTTTGTTCCACTGATCCCACAATAGAATTTGAATTGCCGGTGCTAAACTCAGAAGATTGATTTTAGAGTTTAGCGATGATTGCTGGTATTTCTTCTGGATAACGGGCAATGCGAACACCCGCTTCGCTCAGTGCATTGATTTTTGATTCAGCTGTTCCAACCCCACCTTCGATGATCGCACCTGCATGTCCCATGCGTTTGTTTGGCGGCGCCGCCTGGCCGGCGATGAACCCAACCACAGGTTTGGTCACATTAGAGGTGATAAAATCTGCGGCTTCTTCTTCGTCCTGTCCGCCAATTTCACCAATCATCACGATCAGATCGGTTTGGGAATCGCTTTCAAAATGGGAGAGAACAGTGGTGAAGGATGTGCCGATGATTGGATCGCCCCCAATCCCCAAGCAGGTGCTGGTGCCAATGCCGGCTTGTTTGAGGGCATAAACGACTTCGTAGGTGAGCGTGCCGGAACGCGAGACCACGCCAACGGAGCCTTCAAAGGTGATATTGCCGGGGATGATGCCGATTTTGGTATGGGGTGGGGAGATCAAACCGGGTGAGTTCGGGCCGATCAGCGTAATTTCTTTCCTCTCGATCATTTGCTTGACATGCAACATTTCGCGCACAGGGACGCCTTCGGTGATGCAGATGATCAGATCAATGCCCGCATCAGCCGCCTCCAGGATGGAATCCCCGGCAAACCGGGCAGGCACAAAGATAACGCTGGTATTTGCGCCTGTTACATCTACTGCCGAATGAACGGAATCGAAGACGGGCACTTTACCGCCCAGAACCCACTCTCCGCCTTTGCCTGGCGTAACACCAGCTACAATATTGGTGCCGTAGCTCAGCATTTGCTGCGAGTGAAAAGAGCCTTCGTGCCCGGTGATGCCCTGAACAAGGAGACGCGTTTCGTTGTTGTGGGTGAGGATCGTCATGGGAGGCTCTCCTTGGACATAGCTACGGCTTTTTCAGCGGCTTCCTGCAAGGTTTCTGCTGTATCAAGATTCGCGCTGGCAAGGATTGCTCTGCCCTCCACCTCATTGGTGCCAACCAGCCGGATCACAAATGGAATATCTGTTGCGATTTCCTGCAGAGCCTGCTGAATCCCTTTCGCCACCTCATCACAGCGGGTAATGCCGCCAAAGATATTGATCAACACCGTCCTGACATTTTTGTCCGCCAATATGATGCGCAGAGCAGCAGCCACTTTTTCTGCACTGGCGCCGCCGCCGATATCCAGAAAGTTGGCGGGATTGCCTCCTTTGTGTTGGATAATATCCATGGTCGCCATCGCCAGGCCAGCGCCGTTGACCAAACAGCCGATATTGCCCTCCAATTTGATGTAGGAAAGACCAAACTTGCGGGCTTCCAATTCTTCGGGCTGTTCGGCAGAGATATCCCTTTTATCCACAAATTCGGGATGCCTGAAGAGGGCATTGTCATCAAGGATCATTTTGCCATCGAGCGCAATAAAACGTTGTTCAGTGGTGACTACAAGGGGGTTGATTTCCGCCAGGGTTGCATCCAGGTCTGTGTAGGCTCGATAGAGATTCTGGGTGAGGATGATAAAAGACCGCCACAGTTCACGGGAAATTTCAATTTCTGAGGCAAGATTGCGGGCTTGAAAATCCCGCAGTCCCAAAAGGGGATTGACCCTGATACGGGAGATTTTTTCGGGTGTTGAACGGGCGACCTCTTCGATGTCTACGCCGCCTGCAGCGCTGGCAATCAGCAGGGTCTGACCTGATTTTCGCTCAACCGTCATCCCAAGGTATATCTCCTGGTTGAAGTTGACTGCCTCTTCCACCAGGAGCCTGCGGACAGGCAAATCCTTGATCCGTCCCCCCAGAATTTTTGAGGCTTCTTCTTCAGCATCATAGGGCGTTCTAACAAGCCGGATACCGCCCGCCTTCCCGCGACCGCCAACCAGCACCTGTGCCTTGAGCACAACAGCGCAGTTGAGCTCTTCTGCAATTAATTTGGCTTCTTCCGGTGTGGATGCAAGCTTTCCTCTTGGGATTGGAATGTCGTAAGTGGTGAAAATCTCTTTGGATTGGTATTCGTGAAGTCTCATTGAGCCAGTTTTTTCTCTTAAAGATTTGTTAATAAAGGATTATACCACGCAGATTTTTCCCACGGCTAAAAGAGCATGACTGTTTGGATTAAGCAAAAAAGCCCAACAGGGATGTGCTGGGCTTTGTGATTTATCGTTTTGCTGTGAACTATCCTTTGAGGAAATCGTTCAACGAATCTTTGCTGATACGATATGCGCTGCCAAGCTTCCTTGCTTTCAAGTCGCCTGCCTCAATGGCGGCGATCACATCTTCAGCAGAAACCTTTAGGAATTTCGCTGCCTCATCCGGTGTCATCACATCAGGCATGGCACCTTCGCCGGCGGCAGGAGCGGCGGCGCCAGGGGTGGTCGCGCCAGTTTGACCCTGGCTGGCGCTTGAGAGTGCACCGCTCAGGGCGTTGCCAATCCCCATTCCAGCACCAATGCCAGCTGTCAGGCCTGCACCGCCACTTGGGTTCTGAGCAGCATCCCGCATGGCGTCTGCTGCCTGCAGCTGGGTATAGGTCTGCATGTCGAGCATGCCCATTGCCCGCAGTTCCTCGGCGGATTTGGTGGAAGGTTTCAGGTTGCCAATATAAAAGGATTTCAGGGTCAGGCCAATGGCTTTGAAATCATCCTGGGACTGGGCGCGCACACCTGCAGAAAGCTCGTTGGTCAGACCAATCAGCTGCATAACATCGTTTTTTGCAGCTTGTTCGCCAAGTAAATCCTGAAGTTTTGAGAGCAGCATGGTGCGCAGACGATTTTCGATGTCACTGGTGCGGTAAAATCCCTGCGCACCGACAATTTGGCTGATGAACTGCTGCGGGTCACTAACCTGGAAACTATAGGTGCCAAAGCCTTGCAGCAGGGCAATGCCAAGCCCGACGCCAGGGTTTCTGACCAATATGGGTTGGGGGGTGCCCCATTTTTGGTCAGCAAATTCACGCATCGAGACATAAAATACCTCAGCAGTGAAAGGCGTTCGGTCATTAAAGGCTTTGCTGATCAGGTTGACCAGCAAGGGAATGTTGGCAGTGGTGATGGTGTGACGTCCGGGACCAAATACATCCAGCGCACGTCCATCTCGCATGAAGACCACATTTTGCCCTTCTCGCACGATAACCTGCGACCCAATCCTCAGATCGGCAACACCGGTCTCAGGAAAACGATGAACGATCTCATCCGTCATCTCTCGAGGATATTCAACTACGTCAAAAATTCTAGCCATATTCATTACTCCAATTTCTAATCCTGATTCTTGATCCAGATTCTAGTCCAATTGCTGGTAAATTACGCTTCCGGTGCAATGCCCTTCATCACTTCGGAACGTTTGTTGAAGGCATCCACACATTGTTGGCTGACGGTAATCAGATGGCGGATGGCTGCATCCAGGCCTTCTGTGCCAATTGAGGTTTCAACGTTATCAATTGCTGATCGCACCTGGTCTGAGAGAGCGAGCAAGGCATTGTCATACTCGTATACCTGTGCCAATTCGTCCTCTTTGATCTTGATCGCGTCAAAGAGCCCGGCATAGCCATAGGAGGCTGTGCGCACCCGGTCAATGAATTGACGAAGTTTGATCGCAGCGGCTTCAAGATCGTCAAGATAGCCGATTTCTCCCTGGCTGATCAGGTCTCTTTGCAGGCTCGAAACACGTTGGTTCAACGCTTCAAATTCATCCGCAATCGTATCACGAAGAAGTTTGTCAGACATTCTCCGGTCACCGCGCTCGATATAGCCTTTGAAGCCCGGGATTTTGGCTAAGATTTTTTTGATTGGGTCCTGGTCTCCGGTCACTTTATCGAATATATCACTCATAGTTCCTCCATCCTTCTTTGGTTAGGGCTCGATTTTGATCGAATATTGTTGTTTACAATTTCATTATACAAATTCTGCAATTTCTTAGCAATAGATTATCTTAGGAATTGTTCCAGTGATCATTATTGTTAATGATTATAAATCATCTTTTAGATAGTATATAATAAAGATAAAGAAATTCGGAGGTGATATGGTGTATCAACCAGATGATCGGGGGGAGGGGTTGCTCGAATGGATCTTAATTGTCATATTAATTATCTTGGTCCTTGTCACGGTTTTCCTCTTGCTCAGGCCAGCCCTCTCTAATCTCTGGCAAGAATTTTTATTGTCCCTTCAGCAATAATTACAGGTGGTGTCAGTATTGGGTATGCAGATCACAGGACTGTTGTACAAAGGATTTTGGTCAGCACTGGATTGGATCTATCCCCCTGAGTGTGCAGCCTGTGGTGAACCAGGATACCGGGTCTGTCCAGAATGTCTGCAAAAGATCCAATTCACTGAGCATACGACAAAAAGAAAATCAGACCGATCTTTCTGTGATAATCAGAATTGTGGCTCGGTTGAGCGGGTCTTTCTGGCTGAGTATGAAGGAGTCATCAGAGAGTGCATCCACGCGCTCAAGTATGATCACAATCTGAGCCTGGGTGAGTTTTTTTCGCCATGGATGGGTGACCTGGTGAAAGCGATGAACTGGGTGACGGATTTGGTAGTTCCCGTGCCGCTTAGTGATGAACGGGTGCGCTTGCGGGGCTATAACCAGTCTGAGCTGCTTGCCAGGCCTCTGGCATTACATCTTGGCGTTCGTTACCTGCCAATTTGCGTCTCCCGTATCCGGAACACGCCTTCGCAGGTTGGGCTTTCGGCGTCTGAAAGGCGGACAAACGTTGCAGGCGCATTTCGGGCCATCCCCGAACTTGTTAAAGGTAAACGAATATTGCTGGTTGACGATGTTTCAACCACCGGCGCAACCCTTGCGGCGTGTTCAGACGCCGTGCTTTCGGCTGGCGCTGGTATGGTTTATTGCATCACACTTGCCGGCTTCGCCAACAGAAACTTAATTTCCAGTGAGGTAAAGCATCAAGTATAATTCCTTAACCACATTAGAATGGAGGCTGTTATGACTGTCAAAATTGATATTTTTACTAAGAATCTAGATTTAACGGATCGTTTGAATGATTATGTGATGACAAAAGTCAGCAAGCTGGAAAAATTTCTGGATGAGGTGGATGAATGCCGGGTTGATCTCTCATACGCAAAGACGGCACGGAATGCAAATGATCGTCATGTAGCCCAGTTAACTTTACGCGGCAAAGGTTTTATTTTACGCTCGGAAGAACGCTCAGATAATATGTTCTCTGCAGTGGACGCATCCATTGATAAGATGCGCCGCCAAATCTCCCGTTATAAAGGCAAACGAGATCGAGGTAGGGGAGATGGCCAAACCATCGCTGATGCAGTCACCCATGGATTCCCGGAGGCTTTGGAGCCAGAAGAAGAACCAAGCACCATTGTTCGACGAAAGCGATTTTCCTTACCCCCTATGGATGAACTGGAGGCGCTGGAACAGATGAAACTGCTTGGGCATGAGAATTTCTTCATCTTCTACAATGCTAACACGAATGAAATTAATGTGCTTTACCGCCGAAGAGATGATACTTATGGTGTGATCATCCCGATAATCGGGTAATCTCCCTATTATTGAGATCACGGCTTGTACAAACCTTTGTACAGGCCGTTTTTATTTTGTATAACTAATCTGCATATGATAGAATCAAAAGATGAATTTACATGGAGGCTTTGATGATAAACGATTGTAATGACTCACTTGCATTGGCAGCAGATTTGTTTTGTGAAGAGGAAATGGATCTGAAAACCATTGAAAAATCAATTAAAGATGTCCTGATTGCGATCGGAGAAGACCCCGAACGGGAAGGGCTGCAGAAAACACCTCACCGAGTGGCGAAAAGTTATCAGGAATTACTCGCCGGTTACCGGATGGACCCAAGGGCATTGATTAATGACGCCATTTTTGATGTTGCCTATGACGAAATGGTGATCGTCCGCGATATCGAGTTTTACAGTATGTGTGAGCACCACATGCTGCCTTTCATAGGGCATGCCCATATTGCCTATATTCCCACGGACAAGGTCATTGGCCTTTCGAAAATTCCACGCATTGTGGATTTGTTTTCCCGGCGGCTGCAGGTTCAAGAACGCATGACGCGCCAGATCGCTGAATTTATCGATGTGGTACTAAACCCACAAGGGGTGGCTGTCGTGGTGGAAGGCGTGCATATGTGCATGACATTGCGCGGCGTGAAAAAGCATGATGCAAGCATGACCACTTCCACCATGTTGGGCGTCTTCAAAGATCAAATCACCTCACGGATGGAGTTCTTGGACAATATTTCAAGAGGCGCAGGCAAGGTGCACTTTTAATTTGAATTTGACCGGGTGATTTCGACACCGACGGATTGGGCATCTGGCACGGCGTGAGGTTTTTCAACCCGCAGCCAGAGGGATGTGATTCGCTGATTCTCGAGGATGGTCATCGCCAGTGTTTCGATTAAGGCTTCGATGGTCAGGAAGTGGTTTTCGGAAATGAAACGCATGACCTTTTTCGCCAAAGTGGAGTAATTGACAGTCTGACGGATATCGTCATTAACTGCGGCGTTTTGAATATCCACCTCAGCCCTGAGGCTGATTTGAATTAATTGCGGATTGCGCTGTTCTCGTTCATGGATACCCAGAATGCCGTAAACCTTTAAATTATCAATAAAAATTATATCCATAGGTGCTCGCTTTCTTGTCCAGTATATTGTACCGATAAAATAGGATTTGAGACGCTATGAAGATCATGATGTTTTCAATTAATCCGCTTTACCCTGAGAAGGTGACAGGCGGTGCCTCGAAACACCTGTTTCATATTGCTCTTCACCTGGGTCGGCTCGGGCACCAGGTGGAAATCTATTGCGCCAAATCAGATAGCAGTTCTGAGGTGTTTAACTGGGGAGAAGGCAGCAATGTCACGATTTATCCCGCTTTGCCATTCAGCTTGCCCTTTCCGCAGCCCTATGCCATCAGCGGTGCGGACCTGGGTTGGATGACAGAGACCTTATCAATTGCGCTGGCGGAGGCAGATCGGTTTTACATTCACGATGGCGAATGGCTGCTTCCTGACCTATACAACCACCTTCCAACAGTCGTGTCCTTTCGCGATAATATTTACCCGGAATCGGTCTTAGGGACCTTCATTGGCAAGCCAGATGACGTGATTTGTGTATCCCCCTTTTCTAAATCTGTGATTGAAGCCACTGCGGGAAGGTTTTTCCCACAATTGCGGGAGCGGATGTGGCTGGTGCACAATGGGATTGACTTTAATGAGTTTTCTCCCCGTGATCCTTCCGTATTGGCACAAGAGCTGGGTGTCCAACCCGATGAAGAATTGATCCTTCTGCACCCCCACCGTCCAGAGCGTGGGAAAGGTTTGCCGGAGACGATCCGGGTGGCGGCAGAGTTGGTCCATCGTCATCACATCTCCAACCTGATGGTGCTCATTCCGGAGTGGATTGATGAAATGGTATCAACGGCGGAATCCGCATTTTATCAGGAGATGGTACAGTTGATGGATGAGATGGGTGTCCGGGATAGGTTCCGGTTCTTTCCCTGGCTATCCAATGCTCGTATGCCTGAACTTTACAGCCTGGGAGATGTAACCCTCAGCTTGGGAAATATTGTTGAAGCATTTGGGAATGTGGCATATGAATCGCTGGCGTGCCACACGCCCAGCTTGGTCTCCCGAGTTGGCGTTCACCGAACGCTATTGCCGGAGGATTTGATTTATAAGGTTCCTTTTGGTGATGTAAGCGCTGCAGCTGAGCAGGTGCTGGCGATTCACAAAGGGCAAACGCTGCCATGGGATGAGGTTGATGCTTTTCTGCGCAAGACGATGGATTTTGACCGTCAGGTCAATGCCTACGCAGAGATCATTGTTAATTCTGAAAAGCGAGCGCGGCTGGAATTTTCCCGCGCAAAGATGACCGAAGATCAGGCGTTTTGCCTCGCACCATGGTGCTATCTGCAGGGCGAGCGACTTTATCATGATTTCCGGGGCACATTTGAACCCGCCAGTGACCTTCATGGATTGTTGGGAAGGGGCACTCAGATTACCCAGAAGGATGCATTAGATCGTGGAATTTCACCTGATCGTTGGCAGGTGTGGCTCGAGAATACCTGGCTTGTACCGGTTTGGTAAAATAGTGAAAGAGGTTAACATGTTTGATTTTTCTAACAAGGTTGTGATTGTTTCAGGCGCTGCGGGTAATTTAGGACAGGCAGTTGTGGCCGCATTTTTAGATGCTGGCGGCACTGTCTGTGCAGTAGATCATCAAAAAGGTCGCCTTGCAGATATCTTGGATTCCAGTCCTGCTCACGACAAGTTATTCATCATTGAAGGTGTGGATGTCACAAAAATGCAGCAAGTCGCTGATGTAGCCCAGCAAATTGACACTCTGGGTGGTAAAGCGGATATCTTGGTCAACACGGTTGGCGGCTATGCTGCAGGTGAACGGGTTTATCAACTCTCTAATGCTCAGTGGCAAATGATGATGGATCTGAATGTCCATTCCTTTCTGAATCTCAGCGCGGCATTTGTTCCAGCAATGCAATCAAAGGGCAGCGGGAAGATCGTCACGATTGGCGCGAAATCTGGCTTGCAAGGTGGGGCAGGGTCTGGCGCTTACTCCGCCGCCAAGGCGGCACTCTTACGCCTGACAGAGAGCCTGGCAGCGGAATTGAAAGAAAATGGTATTCAGGTCAATTGCGTGCTGCCTGCCATCATTGACACACCGCAAAACCGCAAAGCCATGCCTCAAGCAGATTTTTCAAAATGGGTGTCACCGGAAAAACTTGCAGAGGTGATCCTCTTTTTGTGCTCACCTGCCTCCGATGCGATTACAGGTGCAGCCATTCCTGTTTATGGCAGTGCCTGACCGGATTAGGCTATAGATACTGACCCCCATCCACACGCAAAAACGCACCGGTGGTGAAGTCACTCTTGATCAGGTGCAATGCGTTTTGGGCGGCAATCTCAGGGCTGCCGGTCCGGTTGAGCGGCACATGGTTTTGGGCATAAGCCACAAGATCCACATCTTCTCTGCCAGCAAGCGGGAGCATAATCCCCAAGCCAAGCGCATTAACCGTGATATGAGGTGCGAGCTCGAGCGCAAACATGTGGGTCATCTCCACTACCGCTTGCTTGGTCAGCCGGTAGGCAAAGTGATCTGGTTTTGGTTTGATGATTTGGGCATCGGCGATGTTCAAGACTCTGCCAGGAAGCCCTGCAGGCAGCTGGCGCGCAAAGGCTTGCGTGAGGATGAACGGTGCCTGCAAATTGATCCGAAACTGTTTTTCCCAGGTCTCTCGATCTGTCTCAAGCCCTGTGCCGCGCAGATAAATCGCTGCATTATTGATTAGAATATCAAGATGATCAAATACTTGTAGTGCCTGCGGAATGAGCATTTCTGTGGCGTCTGGATCATTAAAGTTGGCTTCCAGGGCAATGGCACGAACGCCCAGATTTTCTGCATCCTGGGCGGTTTCAACAGCAGGCTGGCGTGAGCTGTTGTAGTGAATTGCCACATTTACGCCTTCCTTTGCCAGTGCCAGCGCCATTGCGCGCCCAAGGCGAATCCCACCGCCGGTTATCAAAGCATTCTTACCCTGAAGGTTCATTTTCCACCTCATTTAGCTTAATAACTTGTGAGTCATCTCTCATCTTTTCAAGAATTGAAGCAATTGGTTGACCACTCGCTGGATGGCGAAAATCGGGCATAATTTCTGCCACAGGCTGGGCAATGTATCGGTATTGTATCAAATCCGGATCGGGTATGTGCAGTCCCCGCTGGATGATGACATCTCCATTATACGTCAGGATATCGAGGTCTATTGGAATTGACTTGCGGTTTTTTGGATCTCTGCCAAGCTCATTTTCGATCGTTTTTAATTGTTC
>DIXG01000035.1 GCA_002436005.1 Anaerolineaceae bacterium UBA6086
AAAGCACTGTGCTTAGTGGAAATTCGCCTCTGAGATAACGTCTGTCAGGCGAATCCAATCTTCCAACTGCAGGACCTCCGGTCGGCTGGTCGGGTCAATGCCCGCCTGTTCCAACACTATCGCAACGGTCTCAGCGTCTCCGCCAAAGAGCGGCCTGAGGGAACTGCGCAGCATCTTACGCTTCTGGTTGAAGGCGCTGTGCGCCAGCATAAACAAACGTGAAATACCTTCATCAGAAAGCCTGGGTTGATCATAGACATCAATGATCAGGACGCTGGAATCGACTTTGGGCTGCGGATAGAAGCAGGCAGCAGGAATGTGGGCGGCGATACGTGCCTGCCCATAGACCTGCACGGAAAGCGAAAGCAAACTCATCTTCTCATCCTGGTTGAGGATGCGCTCAGCCACCTCGCGCTGCATCGTCAGCACAATCCGGTCGGGTTTGACTGCCGCTTCAAGCAAATGGCGGATGACGCCTGAAGTGATGTAATAGGGGATGTTTGCCACCACACAGTAGGCATCAGAAAATAAGGATTCGGGTGCAATGTTCATGATATCCCCATGGATCAGGCGCACATTCTCAAAGGGCCGGGTGATGGCTTGCAGCGCAGGGAACAGGTTGGCATCAATTTCCACAGCAACCACCGACCGGGCATTGACCGCCAGCACGCGTGTCAGGCTGCCGAGCCCAGCACCAATCTCAAGCACGTCCTCCTCTGGGCTCACTTCGGCATCCCGCACAATCTTTTCAAGCGCGTTATGATCCGCCAGAAAGTTTTGTCCCAGGGACTTTTGCGGTTTCAGGTGATAGCGGCGGAGCAGATCAGGGATGTGTAAGGGTTCGAGACTCATGGCACAATAATCGCAGGATAATAAGCGGGCACGGGCGTCAGGAAGTAGAGCGTGGTCCAATGATGCCAGGAGACGTAATTCTCATCACGATAGGCAAGGTCGATCCACGGGGTGCCAGGAATGCCACCGCCCACATCGCCGACAATGGCGTGTCCATAGCCCGGCACATACACCGGCAGATCCGCCATTGCCAAACCGTTTGGCACCGAATACCACTGCGGGGTGACGGCGATGATCCCCTTCTGCAGGGGGTAGCCGCCAGCGGTGCCGTCATGACACACGCCCTGGTTGTCACAGGGCGTGTAGGAGAAGGCATAGACTGTCTTTTTGCGCCAGTATTCGATCGTGATGCCATCCACCACCTCAGTGCGGATTTCCACCCGGGTACCATAACCCATCACCCCATCCCTGGGTTCGCTAGCCTGCCAGGTGTCATCACTGATCCTGCGGACCTCTTCACCATTGACATAGGTCACCCGTTCCCGTGTGGCAAAAATACCTAACTGCCCGGGTTCGACGACCGAATAGGTATCCAGCAGCGCTTCTGGGTCTTCGACATAGGAATTTTCAAAGGGGACTTCTTCGGTAGTAATGCTCAGCGCTTCGCTCACCCTGATCACCTCGATCTCAGCATTCGCAGTCAGAGGGGCATCCTCCTCTGGGACGCTGTAATCCAGGTTTTGAAGCCCAAAGCCCAGGTCTTGCAGCGCTTCCCCAACTGTTTTCGCGGCTGTCTGTCCAGTCATAATCACATCACCCGATCGGACGGTGACAGGTTTCGCCCGCCGGAGGGTCACCTGCATCCCGTCCTGAACGGGTGTCATCGAATCCTCTGAAAGGTAATCTTGGGTGGAAAGAGAGATCGCAGCCGCCTCCAGCGCGGCGCCCAGGGTGGGTTGATTGGTGTAAAGGACCTCCGCTGCTCCATCGATGATAAGCTCAATCGCCACAGCGGGTTGAAATTGCAGCAAGAAAGCGCCGGCAGTTTCAACTGGCATGTCGGGATCCACCACGGCGCCGTTTACCAGCACCTGGTCCTGCGGGTAGAGCGTGATGCCGGCTTCCAGCAGGATATTCGCCGGAATGCGTTCTGGGGTAAGCAAGACCAGCTCATCCTCAGGGGTATGGATCGTCACCGGGTGGGCTGTGTCGATGTTAATGACAGACTGCCGCCAGATCCAGCGATTCAGCGGCGGTTCAACCCGGTCTTCTGCCATAACACGTATCCCAGCTGAACGCAGCACCCCCGAAACACGGAGCGCAGACGTGCGTACGGTTTCCGCGGATCCATCCACCACAAGCGTAACAGTGCGGTTCAGCCCCAACCACAGCAATGCCCCGCCAGCCAAAAGGACCAGTAACGCTGTAAGAATGCGATAAAAACGGGGTAGTTTTAGAAATTTCTCAATCATAGGTCAAGGAGTGCCTGATTCAACCATCCCAACCCATTGGAATGCAGGGAGGGCTTATTTCGCAGTATAACACACGAAAAATTTTTAGCAAGCGGCTTCATGCGTTGTTCAATGCCCTGATTTGATGTAACACGTCCACCAGTGCCGATTGCCAGTCATCCGTTTGTGGGTTTGTAAATTGAATGCGGTAAGCATTTTTCCCGGTGATAATGTTCCTGCCCAGTTCGGGTAGGTCGCGCGTCGTCAGTCCATTCGGCAGCGGTGGGTAGCGCAGCACAAGCTGTTTGCCCTCAAACCCGATCGATGCCAACCCCACCAGGGCTGCCAGCAGCTTGATCTTGATCTGGTAGATCAGGTTGCGCACGTCTTCGGGCAGCGGACCAAAACGATCCTCAAATTCCATCTCAATTGCAGCTAATGCCGTCTCATCCTTGATGTCCGCCAACCGGCGGTAAAGTTTGAGCCGCAAGGATTGGTCAGTGATGTAGGTTGCGGGTATCCCGATCGAGAGTGGCAGGTTGACTGAGGTCGGGATGCTGAGCGCCTCATCCAGCAAGGCGGCATCTTCCGGACCGGACACACCCATCGCCATCCGGAATTGCTTGACTGCCTGTGCCAGTAAGCGTGTGTAGAGGTGGAAGCCAACCGAGGCGATATAGCCGGACTGGCGTGTCCCCAGCAACTCCCCCGCCCCGCGCATTTCAAGATCGCGCATGGCAATTGAATAACCTGAGCCCAGCTGGGTATTTTCTGCCAGAACCTCCAGGCGCTCCTGCCCCTCCGGGGTGGGCG
>DIXG01000085.1 GCA_002436005.1 Anaerolineaceae bacterium UBA6086
GACACAGGCTACTACGGCGCACATGAAGATCTACCCGACAATGTCACTGGCATGTCCCAGGTGGATAACAATTGGACTGTCGATGGTGTTGGGCATGGTTCCCATGTGGCAGGCACGATCAATGCCATCAATAACGGATTGGGCGTGGTGGGCGTGAACCCGGGTGCAGTCGAATTTCACATTGTGAAGATATTTGCCAATGACGGCGCCTGGACAGCTTCCTCAGACCTGACAGCCGCAATCTATAATTGCCGCGATAATGGTGCAAATGTCATCAGCATGAGCCTGGGCGGGAGTCGCTCCAACCGGCTGGAACAGCGCGCTTTTGATACGCTTTATAGCGCAGGCATTTTGCATGTCGCCGCTGCAGGCAATGAGCAAGAGGAAACACCGGGTTTGATTTCTTACCCTGCCTCATACAGCTCGGTGATCTCGGTCGCTGCAGTTGATTCAGAACTGGCGATTGCAAGCTTTTCAAACCAGAATGCCTATGTTGAGTTGGCTGCCCCTGGTGTTGACGTACTTTCCACCATTCCATATATTGAAACCAACACACTGGTTGTGGATGGTCAGTCTTTCAGCGCCTATCATATCGAATTTAGTGGATATGGATCAGCCAGCGGTGCGCTGGTGGACGGCGGAAGATGCACTTCAACCGGCAGTTGGGGTGGAAAGGTCGTTTTGTGTGAACGCGGAGATGTCGATTTTGCTGTCAAGGTGTTGAATGTGCAGAACAGCGGCGGCGTTGCAGCAATCATTTACAACAACGTTCCAGGACCCTTCCTCGGTACCATGGGTGAGAGTACCTCATCCACCATCGGGTTATCCATCAGCCAGGAAGACGGCCAATACCTTGTGGCGAATAAATTGGGTGCAACTGCCGATGTGAGCAGTGCTTATCAAGCCCCGGCCAGCGGGTACGAAGCCTGGAACGGCACCTCGATGGCGACGCCGCATGTTTCTGGTGTGGCGGCGCTGATCTGGTCTGCCAATCCCACCTGGACCAATGTCCAAATCCGCGAAGCGATGAATGCCACGGCATTCGACCTTGGCAGCGCTGGCAAAGATGTGGTCTTTGGCAACGGGCTGGTGCAGGCTGCTGCCGCATTGACTTACCTGAGTGGTGGTACACCGCCACCTCCGCCTCCTCCGACAGGCGAATTGACTGTGCAAATTACAAGCCCGGCGGAAGGCTCAGTTTATAAAGACAAAGCCACTGTGTCAATCAAAGTTCAGGTTTCTGCAGATGACGCTCCAGTTGGCGGCGCTTCTGTCACAGTGACTGTGACCGGAACGCTTGGTGCCCCTAAGGTTTTGACCGGGACAACCGGTACTGATGGTGTGGCGAGTTTCTCCTACCGGGTTAGCACTCGCAAGACAGGAACCGGGGTTTACACCATTTTGGCTGAAGCGGTCAAAGATGGGTATGATCCGGTCAGTGTGAGCAGTACCTTCACGGTCAACTAACCCCTGGCGGAAATAATCATCAAATAGATAGGGTTGTCCGAAGGATTTGGACAACCCTATTTCTTTGCCTCTGATTCAGAACCAAATTGGAATACTTAAAACACCTGAATAACAGGGATCATTACCCCATGAGTTGCGATACAAAAGTTGGATTGAAATGCAAAACGACCAGGGCGGGTCTGGAAAAAATTAAGCTTTTGTTTTTAGTGCTGTTCTGCGCAGCCAGCCGCCAGCAATCAGCGCTGCCAATCCAACGACAACGCCGGTGATTTGCGCCCAGTGAATGCCCGGGTAAGAGCCAATCCCGATCAGGTCTGCAGCCAGAGAAATGATGATCAATAAAAGGCTGCCAATAATTAATACCCAGCTGATTGTCTTTCTTGAGATGGACATGGATACCTCGCTTTAATATAACCCGACTGGATTTTGTAAAAAACTCAGAGTGGAGATTTAGAAAGAGCGGGCGACGAGATTCGAACTCGCGAATGGTAGCTTGGGAAGCTACTGCCTTACCACTTGGCTACGCCCGCTTTTTACTGGTTCTTATTTTACCGCAGTCACCTGTTTTTTGCCAATGATATTATCTCACATGGAATCAAATGGAATCCTTACGACGAGATAGAAGTTTTCATCGATGGGATATTCTATGCGATTGAAGTTGCTGATCAGGAAGGCCATGTGGTAATTCATGATCTGGATGTGCGGACGGATCAGAAGGTTAAGCTTACTAACGGGATGTATACCAAGGTTCATAAAGTGCGCGCTCTCAAACTTACCAGTGTTGATCCTTTAACCGATAAAGTAAAAGGTACGGCTGATCCTGGTAGTGTGTTGATTGTTTCAGAATTTAAAGCCTGGGATCAACCACCAGTTGTGAGCATCCCGGTAATAACGAAAGCAGACGGCACATGGGTGGCGAAATTTGGTAATGAGGGTTGGGACATTGCTCACGAGTCCATTGGAAACGCTTTGATCTGTGACAACGATGGGGACTGCACCGAAGTGATCTGGGAAGGACCGCCGGATGATATTGAGCCGGATTATGGCGAAAAATTGACCACCAGCAAAGTCACTTTTGATTGGCCAGACGAACCGGGCGCGGGTCTGTACAAGATCCAGCTTTCAACCAAAGAAGATTTCAGTACACTGGTTTTAAGTACCAAAACGGATGATTCTTCCTACGCTTTTGATGTAAAGCTGCTTTATAACACGACTTACTACTGGCGTATTCGCCCGTTTTTTGGGGATGATAAAGGGGATTGGTTTCCAGCCTGGAAGTTCTTCTCTATGGACCCGCTCACCAGCCCAGTATTGATCAGCCCCATCAATAAGGAACTTATCACCACCAGTGAACCTATCTTCACCTGGCAGGGGGTGGAAAATGCGGCGACTTATCTGATTCAACTCAGTAAGTCCAGCTTGTTCGATTCAATTTATCTGAAAGCCACTGTTGGTTCCAATGAATTTGGAGAACAGGTCATTCCGGATGGCAAGTATTACTGGCGGGTACGGGCAATTGATACTTCTGGTGGGAAAGGCCCATGGTCCGAGGTTCGAATCGTCAAGGTGGATGCCGTGCCATAGTTAGCATTTTTGGCGTTCATGAGCCCCTGTTTTAATCTTAACAGGGGCTGTTTGGATTAATCACCCGATCTGCTCATTGTGAAATAGAGCCTCATTACAGATGCTAATTCAAGTTCTTCTATTGCCAAGTCCGCGCACCTTCTTGATTGATTGGGTGTCCTAATTGAAATGTGATGGGATAAACTCCGATTTCAATGTAAAATTGGGCTAATAGAGAGGTGATCCCCTCTGTTTCATAATCAATAGAACCACTCAAAGCTGACCGGGAAGATGATGCTAAATCATTCAAATTGGAAGCAAACAGCGCAAAAGCCTAGCAAGGCAAATTTAAGTCAATTACGCTTATCCTTCAAGTCGCTGCGGTGGCGTCTGACACTCAGTTATTCTCTGGTTACTGTTGGAGCGCTGCTGATTGTTGAGTTGATTGTGATCATTTTCCTGATGGCTTACTTTGTGCAAAATATTGATCTAACGCCAGAAAACCTGGTTTCAAGTTTACGCACTGAATGGGTGCCAGATGTTGAAGAATTCTTCTCACAGGACCCACCGAACATTGAAGGACTGAGGACTTACCTGGGTGAAGTTCAGGGATCAGTAATTGAAACGCGTCCATTATTGATCCTGGGGAACCTGGAATTAAGAATGAACGCACAGGATTTTCTCAGTTTTTATTATATATTGGAGGATCGCACGCTAATCGATGTCTTTCCATCAGACCTTGTCCCTGTGGGGGACATTGGGAAGAAAATCCCTTTCAACTACCTGCCGGGGCTGCGGAATCCCCTGCACGCCGCCCTGATGGGGATTGAAGATGAATATTTACTTTACGAAAAGGTGGAACCAGGTAACCGTATCGTCGGGGCAATTCCGATCTATCGTTTTGAGCCCTTGGAAATTGAAGAGTTGCTCCCTGCTGCAGGCGAGACAATCATGGATGTAGAGCGAACACTGGTCGGTGTCGTTATATTTACTACCAAGTACTTTCCCTGGGGCTTTTTACCATTAGGGGATCTTGTGTTGGTGTTAGGACGATCTATATTGGTCTTCACATTCTTTGCTGGAATTCTCGGCTCGATTTTTGGGCTGATCAACGCTGGCGGCCTGACCAAACGGCTCAGGGTTGTTTCGGAGGCAGCCCATGATTGGTCTATGGGCGATTTTTCAGTCGTTGTGCGTGATAAATCCGATGACGAGTTGGGGCAGCTGGCTAACGACCTGAACATCATGGCAAGACAATTGGAAAACCTGCTGGACCAACGCCAGGAGCTGTCTGTACTTGAAGAACGAAACAGACTGGCCAGAGACCTGCATGATAGCGTCAAGCAGCAGGCTTTTGCTGCCTCGGCCCAATTGGGCGCAGCCAAAGCACACCTTGAAAACAACCCTCAAAAAGCGCATTCACACCTGGTTGAAGCAGAGTTGCTGGTTGGAAATGTACGCCAGGAGCTGACAGAGCTGATCCAAGAGCTGCGTCCCGTTGAAATCAAAGGTAAAGGGCTGACCACTGCTGTGAGAGAGTATATTGATGAATGGAGTCGGCGGAATGAAATTAAGTTCGATATTCATGTACAGGGCGAAAGGCCGCTCCCTTTAGAAGCGGAGAAAAGCATCTTTCGCATTATCCAGGAGGCGCTGGCAAATATATCCTGGCACAGCCAGGCAAAGTGTGTTGACCTGGCCTTTAATTTTCAAGCAGATCATCTCGCATTATCCATAAGTGATGATGGTGTGGGGTTTGTGATCGGGGAAACGAGACCCAATGGCATGGGGTTGAAATCCATGAACGAACGGGCTGTCTTGATCGGTGGTGAATTGTTGATCGAAACTGAACCTGGTGCTGGCACCAAAATCCTCTTGACTTATCCGTACCAGAGCTTGGAGGTGTGAAATGGTAGGGAGAAAAATTACCATCCTGTTGGTGGATGATCACGAGGTTGTGCGGAAGGGCTTGCGGGCTTTTTTGGATGCGCAGCCTGATTTCAAGGTGGTCAGCGAGGCTGCAACGGGAGAGGAAGCTGTCCGCGCAGCAGAGGAATACCTGCCAGATGTGATGTTGATGGACCTGGTGATGAGCGGCATGGGGGGTGTGGAGGCGACCAGAAGGGTTAAGAATGTCACACCGCGCACCCAGATCGTGGTATTGACTTCCTATCATCAAGACGAATTCATTTTCCCTGCTTTGCAGGCGGGGGCAATCTCCTATGTTTTGAAGGATGTGATCATGGAAGACCTGGCAGATGCCATCCGCAAAGCTTCTCGTGGGGAGGGCGTTTTACACCCTCGTGTCGCAGAGAGGGTGATCCAGGAGATCAATGGATCGATCCAAAGAGCGTATAATCCTTTTGGGGAGTTAACAGCCCGAGAAATGGAAGTGCTGCAGCTAATTGCGCGCGGTTTGTCCAATGGCGAGATCGC
>DIXG01000036.1 GCA_002436005.1 Anaerolineaceae bacterium UBA6086
GCTTATCCTTAGCAGCCAATTCCTGCCGAATGAGAAGACCGCCTGCGGAAATCAAACCCGCCATCACCCATTGGTCAGGCATGGCAAACGAATCCATACTGAATAATTCAAACAGGTTTGCCAGCAAAAAGAGCTGTCCAGCCAGCCCAAGTATCTGCATGGTGCCCGAACTGCTTTTTCGGATCAGTTTTGCGCTGCGCCACAGCACCAGCAGCCAGACGAGGAAAACAGTCAGTCCGATGAACCCGGTTTCTGAAAGCAATCTGGTCCACATGTTCTTTGTATTGGCGAGGTAATTTGCGCGATAGGCGAGATTTCTTACCTCATAGGATTCCATACCTGCGCCGTTCATGTGATCAAAGAAATAAAAGCCTGCATTTCCCAATCCAACCCCAAAGGGATAGTCGTTGAAAATGTGCCATCCGCCAAACCAAAAGATCGCCCGTTCAAAAAAGGCAAGGTCTCGCGCCAGGTAGATCAGGCGGGTTTCTGAGAGTGGAAATAGTTTGATGCGATCCAGTGAATATTGCACCAGCAATAACTCAAACCGCAGATCCCAGTTGCTGGCAGCGGTGATATAAGCCATCAATGCGCCTGCAACAAGCACAAACACGATGAGGACGATTAAGGCACCAAGCAGTAATTTCATTAAGAGCAGGTGCTTTGGGGGGCGTTTGAGCCGTTTGAGAACCCAGGCAGTGAACCTGCGATTGAAGCGCTGGAGTAAAAGAATGACCAGGTAGGCTAAAGATGCGAGAAATGCCAGCAGTCCGATCCTGGGTGAGCTGAATCCAAACACAATCAGACCTGCCACCATGAGCAGATCTTCCAGCTGAAAAACCCATATTCTGAATCGAAACAGTGATTTTCGTTGAAAAACAGCAGAGAGCCAGATCGGGAATAACACCAATCCAAAAATGCGCACAAACCAGGAAGGTTCATAAGCGAATCCCGTCACCCGGTTTGTGTAGGCTGTGTTGGGGGATTGCACTGCGAGGGCTGTCCTGATCCTCATCACCCAGTCCGGGAAACCCATGACGAGGTCATATTTACGCAGCATGGCGACTTCGAACAGCGTCCATGGGATCAGAATTGCACCCATGATGGTGATAAAACGCAGAGTCTGACGGATCCTTTCTTCGCTGTTTGGAAAGGAAGAAAAGACCAGGTAAAAAGATAAGCCAATCCCAACAGTGATAAACGCGCGCAAACTCTGATCAAAAAAATCTCTACCGCGGTCGTAATAGCCATTTAAAAAGAAAGCGGCTGAAGATATGATCAGTGCGACCAACACAAAATAGAGGAAGGGAATAATTTCAACAGGCAATTTGCCTTTTTCGAGCAAGAAGGGAACAAACCATACGATCAGCAGAATTGCCAATGGGAGGGCGGACAGGGGCGCAACGATGGCACCGGTCATTTGTGCAAGAAGCGGAAAGCTGGTGACCGGTAAGGCAATGATCACCAGGAACCACAAGACGGACATGCCTGTGCGGTAGAATATAGTCTTATTGAGAGAAGAGAGCACTTCAGGCCTCCTTCACTCGTTTGCTAAAAAACCGATCGCGAAAATCGACCAGGAGAATCCCAATAAAAAACCCGACCCCAGTCCCGGCAAGCACCAGCGTATTTCGTTGATGATAGATTGGCGTCTCGGGTAGATGTGCGAGGGATGTCAAATCAACGATCACAAAGGATTCCACCCTGTCGGCTTGCTGCGCTCTGATCAGCGCATTGTAGCCGTCCTCTGCCCAATAGTTGACGATCGCCTGGGCGATTGCAGGGTCTTCGTGGCGATATCGCAAAAACCAGTTTGCCAGGTAACGTGAAATTTGTTGATCCTCATCAAAGGTTTCCCTTTTGAGTTCAGGATCCAGTGTGAGCGCATATTCAAAAGCCTTGTCAGCCCGGTTGAGCAAGATCCTTTCAACGGCTTGCAGGGCAAGATCTTCTTCGTATTGAGTCCACACAAGCGGGTCGCCATATTCGCCAACCATGTTATCGTAATTGATTTGAGTAAAATCGATGCTGGCATGAAAAATTGCTTCAGCCTGGTAAGCGGGGGGCAGAACGTAGGATATGCCCAAACCCAACAGACCGCCGATGATTGCCAGTGCGATAATTTGCCACCAGCTGTTGATCAGGTTTTTCAAGGTTTTTCCAGGGTCAAATTCGTCCTGCATGGTCGTTCCTTCCAGCTTTACTAATCATTTCAATTCGAAATAGCAAGGCAATTATATCGTATCACATTGAAAAGGTGATTTCAGCAGCCTGACTGTGCTGGGAGAATGTCATCATTGTTACAAGTTTTATCTCATTTGGGCAAAACACATCTACGAGAATCGAATTGGGTGATGCCGATTAATGAATTATGCGGTAAATTTACTGCTGATGACATTTTATTTGTGCATATGGGAAAAGTGAAAAACCATGGAGAAAAAATCCTCAACCGTTCCAATCATCCTAACCGTTCTTTTGATTGCCGCGCTGTGCTGCCTGGCGGTTTGTTTGGTGGTGTTTGTCGGCGGTGCTGCGTTCCTGGTTCAGCAGGATAAAGCTACGCCAAGCGCAGAAGTTGTGATCCCATTACCGGATCGTTTGGTTGAAGATGAGAACCCGGCCAACGAGGATCCGCTGGACACAGAACCCAAACCGACCTTTGAGCCTGATCCAACCCCGTTGGGGGAGGGCGCGCTTGAGACTCTGCTGACGCTGCAGCATGAGGTTGTTCCCATCAACAATGCGATTGACCTGGCAGAACGGCTGGGCGGCAAGGTGGAGATCCCGGAAACGTTCCCTGATGCCAACGCACCTTACGCTGTTGGGGACACGCAGGATTTTTGGGTGACCAATGTAGACACGAACGAGAACTTTAAAATCACGGCAGCCTTGCGCTATTTGGGCGAGAATGTGTATATCTGGATCGAAAATGGGGTGGATTACAGTTCCTCAGACCTGAATCAGCTTGGGGATACCTTTGACCAGCAAATTTATCCCATCAACCGGGAATTCTTTGGCAGTGAATGGTC
>DIXG01000064.1 GCA_002436005.1 Anaerolineaceae bacterium UBA6086
GCTTGCGCATCTGCATCGCTGCCATGCCGAATGATCAGCCCATCGCCCAGGTCTTTGATTGTGTTCTGAGTCATGATTTATGCTCCTTTTAGACGGATTCTATTGTAATGGATGTGAGTGAAAATATGGGTGTATACTTATCAGGCTAATTATGGAATCAGGTGTGGGATAGATGAAATTTAGACTCAAACTTTTCTTTTTTACGCAATACTTTTCTGTGGGATTAATTGGTCCCTACCTGGTTCTGTTTTTGATCGAGAAAAATTTCTCTGGTGCTCAGATTGGGATACTGATGGGGATGATGCCAATTGCCGGGATGTTCTTCCAACCCGTATGGAGCTATCTGAGCGATGTAATGAACAAGCGACGCATATTGATCGTTTTTGCCTCTCTGGGTCTGATAGTCGCCTCTCTTGGGATGGGTTTTGCCGATTCATTTATTGCTGTCTTTGGCTGGGTAGTGCTGTTTTCAGCGATGTATGCACCCATCAGTCCCATCGCGACAGCCTCCGCGCTGGATTACCTTGAAAGTATTGGTGCCGTGGATGATTTTGGTACGCTCAGAATGTGGGGATCAGTTGGTTTTGCTGTTTCCAGTGTCTTGATGGGCGCATTGTTTTTGGATCAGATCCTGTTGTACTTCCCATGGTTTGCCGGAGGTATATTTCTTACCCTCGCGCTGGTTGGCCTTTTATTGCCCGAAGCCCGCCAGCCTTATACTTATACAGGCTTTAAGGATTTGCGGCTCGTGGTCCGAGGTCAACAGTTCATAACCTTTCTTATTGCCAGCGTCTTTCTTGGGGCAACCATGGGGATCTATAATAACTACATGACCCTCTTCTTGCAAGAGATCGATACAGCGTCCTGGTTGATTGGTGTGATCATTTCTTTGCAAGCCATCGTCGAAGTGCCAATGATGATGTTGGCGCCGTATTTATTGAAGCGAGTCGCGATCAAGTGGTTGCTTTTGGCTGGTTCAATTGCATTCCTTTTACGCTGGCTGCTCTATATCTTTATTCGTCAACCCGCATGGATTGTTCCCACACAGATTTTGAATGGTGTGGGAGTGTTCAGCTTTTTTGTCGTTGGGGTTGCCTATGTGGATCGGCTGGTTGATCCAAAATGGCGCGCCACCGGCCAGGCTTTGTATGGTATCGCCATGATGAGCATTGGCTCTGGTTTGGGCATTTATTCTGCTGGATTGATCATTGAGCGATATGGTGTTAGCTCTGTATGGGTGTTCAATTCGGTGTTGGGTCTGGTCGCTTTGGGATTGTATCTGGTCAGCTTTTCTCTAAAGAAAATTCCTGAGAAGCGTGAAAGCAGCAGTATGTGACGAAAATGACAAAAAGCCCATCGAGGGCTTTTTGTTTTAAGGAAATGTAAGATTAATGGTATCCGGTTTGCTGGACGAAAAGACTATCCTTTAAGGGGGTATTGTCCATATTTTTCAACTGCGTCCACCATTGCCAGCACATTTTCAGCCGGCACGTCGTTCATAATCGTATGGACAGATGCGACCATATATCCGCCGCCCGGTCCGAGGGCTTGGATCACCCTTCTAACTTCCTGCTGCACTTCATTTGGAGTGCCATTTGGTAAAACTGAGTGGGTATCAATTGCGCCGCAAAAAGTAATGCGATCACCATAGCGCTCTTTCAATCCTTCCAGATCCGACATTCTGCCGGCCGAGGTCTGAACAGGATTCAGGATATCCACTCCGATTTCAATTAAATCCTCAATCAAGTTAAAAACATCGCCATCGGTGTGGAAGAATACCTTGGCATCGGTGCGCTCCTTAGCAAAGGCGATAAGGTCAGCGTGGAAGGGTTTGAGCATCTCGCGATACATCTTGGGAGAGATCAGAAGGTTTTCCTGGGTGCCCAGATCGTCCCCAATTTTGATGATATCCAGATATTCCCCCGTTTCCTTCAAAAAGACATCCATCATTTGTTTGCATTTCTCAGTGATTTTTGCCAGTAGTGCCACCGAAAAATCTGGATTCATCGCCATATTGAGTAAAAATGTATCCATGCCTTGCAAGCCAGTAGCTCTTTCAAATGGGAAAAGCAGCCAGGGTGTGCCCATGATGGCATATTGATTTTCCTCCGCCAATTTTTTGGCTTGTTCCCGGCAATGTGCCACCCGAGTGGGGTCATCCATTTCTGGCCAGGGATAATTTTCGATGTCTTCGAGGGTGCTTGCCTCTCTCATGGGCGGTGCGCCAGAAGTCCATTCGCCTTCTGAAATCTCAATTTGGCCTGTGCCCCAGGAATCTCGATAGGGCGAATGTGCCGGGCGGTTTTGATTTCGCAGGCGAATGGATTCGGGTTCAAGGTCTAATACCCCGCGCACATCAACATGCAATCGCTGTAAGGTCTGTTCATCCACCGCAGCTGTTCCCAATTCAGGCCATTGGTAGATGTATTCGTCTGGTGCGGTGATGCCAGCTAATTTTTTAATTTCTCGATAGGCTTTCATTTTGATGCCGGTCGCATTGCTGACACCGATCACAATCGGTACGCGATCGGGCTCTTCATGGTTGATGGCAGCAAGAACTCTTTCTTTAGGTGTGAGGGACATTTTTTACTCCATTCATTCGTAGGACTGTTGAAATAAGTTGTCAAATTCTCTTTTTTCTTCTTCGCGTTTGATGATTGTTGTGATGTGAAATACCTGTGCATCAAACCAGGCGCGGGTGTATTCGATAGGGAGGGATTGCTTGTTGTGATATAGCTCCTCGATGTACATCAGGGCTGCATTCGGATCTAACTTGAGCAATTTAGCAATTTCGGATGTCGCCTGCTGGGATTTATAGATGCGTTTGGACCAATCAAATTGGATATTGAATTGATCTTCGAGGGTGACATACAATTGCTGCTGGCTGAAATCAATTTCTTCAACGCCAACACAATATTTATAGACGATATGATTTTCAATCAATAGCACAGGTTGATCTTTGATTTTCCGCAGCCGCTTGAGATGAAAAATCTTTTCATCACGAGAGAGTTTCAGAGCATCTTGAATTATCTCTGAGGGGAAGATGATTTCCGCTTTCAGGACTTCTGTTGAATAGGGGATACCCCGGCTTTTCAAATCTCGAGAAAAACCTGCCAGGCGCCAGGTCGGCTTTTGTTCCAGTAAAATTTTATTTCTGACGAATGTCCCCTTACCATGGATCCGTAACAGCAACTTTTCTGAGATCAAGGTTTCAATCGCTTTTCGGATCGTGCCTCGGCTCACGTTCAATGAAACTGCCAAATCAGTTTCCGACATCAATTTTTTGTCATCTTGCCATTCGCCAGATTGGATTTTCTTTCGCATCCAATCAGCAATTTGCTGGTAGATAGGGATTGAGCTTTGGTGGTTTAAATTGGGTGCCATGTTATCTCTCGGGGTTGACAGAAATCTGGTAAACTGGTTTATAATAGATGTCTATATACGTCCATAGTTATATTATAATTGATTTGCTGAAACTTTTAGTACTATCAGGTGTTTTTTTGAATATATCGGAAGGAAAACAACCAATAGATAGATGGAGGTGAAGCGGCATAAAATAACAGAACCCCAATCTTATTTAACCTATCATTTTTTTACTAATCAATTCTTGGAGGTAATACTTATGTCTTCTGAAGTTAAAACAAAAGCTGCACCCCGGAGGAAACGACTTCCTCTGACCTATGTTGTTGCAGTGGTGCCAGTTGCTGCTGCGTTGAACATTGTGGGCGGTCAAATTAACACAGTGTTGAAACTCCCCACCTTCCTGGATATGATCGGGACCATGGTTGCTGCTGTTATTCTTGGCCCGTGGTGGGGTGCCCTGGTTGGTGTCATCACCAATGTGGTTTCCTCATTCATCAGCGGTCCCATTGGTTTGCCCTTTGCCGTATGCAATGTTGCTGGTGCGCTGGTTTGGGGTTATGCGAATATCTGGGGTTGGGCGCGTAAAAACTGGAGCTTCTTCCTGGTCAATGTTCTGGTTGCCTTTGTCGTCTCACTCTTTGCTGTTCCGATCTACGTCTTCATTTTCGGTGGGGCAACCGGTCACTTTGCAGATGTGATGACCGCCGCATTCCTTGGCATGGGACAGAACCTGATTGTGTCGGTGTTCTCCTCAAATATTTTGGTTTCACTGGCAGACAAGATCATCTCCGGTTATGTTGGTCTGGCTATTATTGAAGCTCTTCCGGAGAATCTGACCAGCAGCGCACGACTTCCGAAATCCGAAGGTCTCAAACGGATCATTATCCCACTTGTGGGCGTGCTGATCGGTGTTGCCATCATCCTGCTGTTCCTTGCAATTGCGTAACAGGCATTCACAAAAAATATAAAGGAGAAAAGTCTGATGAATAAGAAAACAGTTGGAACAAAAGAAGGCCTCGCTTTCGGCATCATTGCTTTGGGTGTTTTGATGGCATTTATGCCCAGTGCCGCCCAACAAATTGCAGATCTCGAATTTGTCGCAAGCGAACCTTTTCCCATTTTGCTTGGAGCAACCTACGTGCTTGCCCTCCTGGTGATTTTAGCTGGTGTTGGGGTTTTGGTTGCCAAGTTTGATGACAAAGAAGAGGATGAGTAATCTAGCCTTTTATTGATGCCAGAGTTTACTGGCAAATTGATTTATGGATGGTTTTAACCCAATTGGGTTAAAACCATCCATCTTGTAAATTAGTCCTTGGAGTGAAGATGTCAGAATCGAAACCAATTATCGAATTTAAGGATGTCACTTTTTGGTATGGGCAGAATGAGACCGAACCGGCATTGAAAAATATCAATCTCACCATCCATGAAGGCGACTATGTCGCACTATTGGGGTTGAACGGTGCCGGAAAGACAACATTGCAATTATGCATTAATGGGGTTGTTCCCAATAACATTCTGGGCAATTTTGAGGGACAGGTGATTGTTGATGGGAAAGATACGCTTGAGACACCTGTGCGTGAAATGGCAAAAATTGTGGGTATGGTGTTTGATAACCCGGAATTTCAACTGAGCCAGATGTCTGTTGGAGAAGAAATTGCCCTGGGCATGGAAAGCCTGGGTTATAGCTATGAAGAAATGGTGGAAACCATTGACGAGGTTTTGGATATTGTTGGGCTGCAGGGTTTGACTGAACGCTCGCCATTTGGGCTCTCGGGGGGTCAGCAGCAGCGCCTGTCCATTGCCTCTGCGTTGGCAATGCGTCCAAAAATCCTGGTGATGGACGAACCCACCTCCAATGTGGATCCAATTGGAAAGGAAGAAATTTTCCAGGTGGCATATGAATTGAACCGTAAACGGAATATGACGGTGATCATGGCTGAGCATGAGGTTGAGGTGATGGCGCAATACGCCAACCTGGTGGTTGTGATGCATGAGGGTGAAATCGTCCTTCAGGGCACACCCGAAGAAGTATTCAGCAATGTTGATTTATTGAAAAGCCTTGGGCTCAGAATGCCGCAGGTGGCAGCTTTTGGCAATGAGCTGGAAAAACTTGGGATTATGACTCTGAATGGTCATTATCCAGTGAAGCTCAGTCAAGCTGTTGAAACCTATGGACGTCTGTTTGAGAAGAAAGCAGGTTAACGCGATGGAACCGATCATTAAAGTTGAGGACTTAACCCATATCTATCCCACGGGACAGGTTGTTGCAGTGAAGGACATCTCCCTGGAGATCAATCCCGGTGAAATCGTTGGCGTGATTGGGCAGAATGGCTCGGGGAAAACCACCCTGGTGAAACATTTTATCGGTTTACTGAAGCCAACCTCAGGCAAAGTGATTGTGAATGGAAAGGATACTGCGCCTCTGAGAGTGCAGCAAATTGCTGCAAATGTTGGGTATGTGTATCAAAACCCCAATCATCAACTGTTTGCCAGAACGGTACGGGAGGAATTGGCTTTTGGACCAAGAAACCTGGATTTGCCGGAAGATGAGGTGAACGCCAGGGTGGAGCAGGCGGTCGAGTTCTTCCATCTGGAAGAATTACTCGAGCTGCATCCATACCGAATCAGCTTCCCACTGAGAAAACTGGTTGGGATGGCTTCTATTTATACTATGCGCCCGGCTGTGTTCATTCTGGATGAGCCAACCACTGGACAGGACAACATCACGACTCAGACGGTTTATCGATTGATCAAGAAACTGCGTGATGAAGGTTCGACCGTTTTGTGTGTTGCTCATGATATGATCTTGCTGGCTGAGGTTGTGGATAGGATGTTGGTGCTGCGGGATGGCGATCTCATTATGGACGCGACTCCCCGGGAAGTTTTCTCAAATTACGAGATCATGTCCAGCACCCACCTAACGCCTCCTCAGATCACAACATTATCCCTCAGATTGCGTGAAAAATATGATGCATTTGATAATGTTGCGTTGAGTATCGATGAAATGGTAAGTGAAGTCCAGAAATTCTCCAATAAATAATTGGAACGGAGGTTTTTCTCATGCAAGGTGTTGTTATTCCCATATCAATGGTTCCGGGCGATTCGATCATACATCGAATCAATCCCCTTCCCAAGCTCGCCTGGGCTTTTGGCGTGCTGGTGATTTCATTTGCCACTCGCAACCCACTCATTTTGAGCACCCTGTTTGTCGTTGGGGTCATCCTGATTTTGGTTGCGCAAGTAGGAAATGCATATTTGAAAGTTGCAATGATTTTGTTCCCGATCAGTCTGACGTTGATTGTCTTGCAAAGCATTGCCCCAGCCTTCCCCAAGCCATGGACACCCATCGTTTCGGTCGGGCCGTTTACGATCTTCCAGGAAGGTATTTACAGCGGTATTTCGATGTTATTGCGTATTTTTGCCATGACCACCTGGGCGATGTTGATGATCATGACATCACATCCCTCAGACATTTTTACCTCGCTGCAGAAAATTGGTATGCCCTATGTCTTGAATTTTATTTTAACCATGACATTACAATTACTCCCCATCCTGCAAAATGAGTTTGCTGTAGTTCTGAATGCACAAAAATCCCGTGCCATGAAGGGTTCTGGCTTTGGCGCGATCCTGCCCAGTATGGTGCCGGTTTTTGTTGGCGCAATTGAACGGGTGCAGCAGCTTTCCATCTCGCTTGAATCACGCGCTTTTGGTTCCAGCGGACATAAAACCAGTTACCGACGGGTACGAATGACCTTCTGGGACATCCTATTGATCGTCCTTGGAATTGTTTTTACTGCGGGGATGACATACTGGATTATTGTTGATAAGAGCCTGGACTGGAGCGAGACCATGGTCTTTCATCCTGCATTCGCCATTGGCCTGGTGGTTTTTGCGACGTTGGGATTTTTAGCCTTTGTTGTAATTGCCTTACGCAACGTTTTGCAGGCGTAATAAACTAACTAATATTTATCTACAGGAGGAATTGATGGCTCAAGATGAACTCATGTATCATATCGCCATGAAAAAGGGTGATGTGGGTCGTTATGTGTTTTTACCGGGAGATCCCGGTCGCTGTGAAAAGATTGCCAGTTATTTTGATGATCCACAATTAGTGGCTTATAACCGGGAGTATAAAACCTACACAGGAACGCTGCTTGGTGAAAAGGTGTCGGTCACTTCCACCGGGATCGGCTGCCCCTCGACGGCGATTGCTGTTGAAGAATTGATCATGATTGGTGCGGACACCTTTATCCGTGTGGGCACCTCCGGCGGTATGCAACCCCATTTGAAGGCTGGAGACCTTGGCATTGTCACCGGTGCCATTCGTGATGAGGGCACCACCAGCCACTATATGCCAATGGAATTCCCTGCCGTTGCTAATCTCGACGTGGTTCTTTCTTTGCGCGAGGCAGCAGAGAAACTTGGTAATCGCTACAGCCTGGGTATTTCTCACTCCAAGGATTCTTTCTTTGGGCAGCATGCCCCTGAAAGAATGCCGGTGGACAAGCGCTTACTGGAACGGTGGAAAGCCTGGGTGATGGGCGGCACGATTTGCTCCGAGATGGAAGCAGCTGTCATTTTTGTGCTCAGCAGCATTTACCGCAAACGCGCTGGCGGCATCATGTTAATTGGCTGGAATCAAGAGGGCGAAAACCCCGAAGAACACGTTTCAGACCTGGATCCACTGATTCGCACAGCTGTTGAGAGTGTTAAAATCCTGATCGGAAAAGATCGCACTAAAGTGTAGATAGGGATAGTTCATTGACCAAACAGGAACACCTCCAAATTGATGTGGGGGATGTGGGTCGCTATGTGTTTTTGCCTGGTGATCCCGCCCGATGTGGAAAAATCGCTGAACACTTTGATTCCCCCACAGAGATTGCCTACCACCGCGAGTTTCGAACGATCACCGGCTGGCTGAATGGCGAGAAGGTAGCGGTTGTTTCGACAGGGATCGGAAATCCTTCTGCAGCAATAGCAATCGAGGAATTGCATAAAGTGGGTGCGGATACCTTTATCCGGGTGGGCACCTCGGGCGGCTTGCAGCCTGAATTACTCCCTGGAGACCTGGGCATCGTCAATGCCAGTGTGCGTGATGAGGGGACGACGAAACATTATATGCCGGTTGCTTTTCCGGCGCTTGCCCACATCGATGTTGTGGATGCGCTCAGGCAGGCTGCCACAGATCTTGGCTATCGCGCCCATGTTGGCATTTCTCACTGCAAAGATTCTTTTTACGGGCAAATGGCCCCTGAGCGGATGCCGGTTGCTTCGTTTTTACAAGAACGCTGGCAAGCCTGGTTGAAGGGTGGTGTGATGTGCGCCGAGATGGAGTCAGCCACATTGTTCACCCTGGGCGCTATTTACCGTCTGAGAGCGGGCAGCATTGTTTTGATTGCCATGAACCAGGAGAAGCCAGAGCTCGGTTCGGCGTCGGAGGTGGGTCCATTAATCAAAACTGCAGTGGCTGCTATGCAAGCACTTATCAAGAATGATCAAATGAAAGGTTAGGTATTGAGATGGCACATGATCCAGAATTACAGTATCACATTCAAATGAAAACAGGCGATGTGGGTCGCTATGTGTTTTTACCTGGTGATCCCGGACGTTGTGAAAAAATTGCTAAATATTTCGATAATCCCCAGCATGTCGCACAAAACCGTGAATACAACACCTACACTGGCACACTGCTTGGTGAAAAGGTTTCTGTGGTTTCAACAGGCATCGGCTGCCCTTCCACGGCAATTGCAGTAGAGGAATTAATCGCGATTGGTGCGGATACCTTTATCCGAATTGGTACATCTGGCGGTATGCAGCCCGGGATTAAAACCGGTGATGTGGCGATTGTGAATGCTGCAATCCGCGATGAGGGGACAACGCTGCATTATATGCCCGTTGAATTTCCCGCTGTTGCGGACATTGATGTGGTTCTGGCACTTCGCACCGCTGCTCAGAACATCGGTATGCCCTATCATGTTGGGCCCACACAGTCCAAGGATTCGTTTTTTGGCGAAATTGAGCCCGATCGGATGCCTGTAGACAGCCGCCTGAACGAACGCTGGAAGGCGTGGATTGCGGGTGGAACAGTGTGTTCCGAGATGGAAGCCGCGGCCATCTTCATTATCTCATCCATTCATCGCAAGCGCGCTGGCGGTGTGATGGTCATGGCGAGCCTGGACGAATCTGCTGATGAAACGTCAGAAGAGAAAATGGCGCTGTTTAATGTCGACCGGGCGATCCGGGTTGGGATTGAGGGTATGAAGCTCTTGATCGAAAAAGACAAGCAGCAAGTCGCTTAAGCCTGGCTGCATACATTTCTTCTATATTGGTTTCATTACGGTTTCTTCGATGATTGGTCAAGACGTTAGAAAATTAAGAAATCAGCACCCTGAGTTCGTTGCCAATATGGAAAAGCATTACAAGTGGAATTTCATCGCCCTCGCGTTTGATTCCGCGATATATGCTTTTTCTGTGACTGCGTTGTCCCAGGATACCATTGTCCCCTATTTTGTGGACCAATTGACAGATATGAGCTGGATCGTCGGTTTGGTTCCGGCAATCTATTACCTTGGTTATTATCTGCCGCAACTGATTGGGGCATATCTTGTCAGGGGAAAGAGAACCAAAAAAAAATTTATCCTGACAGTTGCCATTGCTGAAAGAATCGGGATCTTGCTGGTAGCCCTGGTTGCCCAAACCTACGGCTTGCTGAGTAACTCGGTGACGTTGATTTTATTTTTCTTAGCCTATATGGTGTTTTCCGTCACCAATGGGATGATTTCACCAGGCTATTCGGATTTTATCAGCAAGAGCATTGTGCGGAACCGAGGATTTTTCTTCGGCTTCATGAATGGACTGGGTGGGTTAATTGGCTTTGGGGCGTCATTGCTTAGCCGTTACCTGCTGGATGCTTATGCCTTTCCAGTCAATATTCGGACGTTATTTTGGATTGCCCTGGGCACTTCAGTAATCTCTCCGTTCATTATCGCGACCTTTAGAGAAGAGCCCTATCCTGTGCAAGCCAAAGAGGAATCGCTGGGGATGTTCATTAAAGCTATTCCAGCTCATATGCGCAAACAGCCTGATTTTATTCATTTTATGATTTCCCGGGCAGTGCTTGGCTTGGGCATCCTCGGCAATTCATTCTACGCTTTGTATGGCCGCGAGCTGTTTTCACAATCGGCGGGCAGCCTGGGCATCTTCACCATGATCATCCTTTTCACGCAAAGCATTGTGGGTTTTCTTTGGGGATGGCTGGGAGATCGGTTTGGGTATAAGAAAATTTACGTGATCGTGTCAGTCCTGGTGGTGGCACAGGGCGTATTTGCGATTTGGGCAGCTGCACCCTGGATGTTTTACATCATTGCATTCTGCATCGGCAGTGTCTACGCGGCTTTTAGGATCGGCGATTCAAATATGATTTTTGAAATTGCCCCTTCTGAAGAGACAAGTCGTTTTGTTGGTATCACCAATACCTTTGTCGCCCCTGTGATGACCCTGGCACCCCTTTTGGGCGGTGCGCTGGTGGACGTTTTTTCATACCAGGTCATGTTCACGATTGTCATCGTGGTTGGCCTGGTCTCGACCCTTTTAGCGGTGACTTTGATGCCGCAGTTGCGGCGCCAAAGTCAAAACCTGTAAGTTCGGCGCTTTTTAAATCAAACGGGAGTATCCATAAGACTCAGGATACTCCCGTTTTGCTTGTTAAACTTTGGAAATAGGGAAACGTCCCTCAGTCCAGGTTTTCCAACGTGGTGACCATGTCGCCGATCACATCGTAGCCACCCTGCCAGAAGGCTGCCGAGGTGATGTCGATCCCGGCTTTGCCGAGCAGGTCGATGGGGGCGATGGAGCCGCCTGCCGCCAGGATATCCATGTAGCGGGGCTTAAAGGCATTACCCTCTTCTTTGAACTGCTTATAGAGCGAAAGCACCAGCAGCTGCCCGAAGGCGTAGGCATATACGTAGAAGGGTACGTTGTAAATATGCGGGATCATGATCCATTCCCAGCGGAATTCATCCGGGATGATTACGGAGTCGCCAAATTCGCTCTTCAGGTTTTCATAATAAGCCTCTGCCAGGTCATTCACCTGCGCGCCCTGGATCACCATCTCATGTGCGGTTTGCTCAAACAGCGAGAAATAGTTTTGGCGCAGGATGGTGGCGAAGGAATCGTCCATCTGGCGGAAGAGCAGGTCGCGACGGACAGCATCATTGGTTTCCTCTGCCAGCAGTTTATCAACCAGCATCATCTCGCCAAATGTGGAGGCGGTCTCAGCCAGGGGCAGGCAGGCGTGCTGCGTGAGTGCGCTGTGTTCACGTGCCATCAGCGAATGGATGCCGTGGCCGAGTTCATGCGCCATGGTGGCAACATCATCGGGGCGACCCTGGTAGTTGAGCAGCACCCAGGGCGTCAGGTCAGGCGTGATCGTGGCACAGAATGCACCACCCATCTTACCTTTACGCACCTCGCTATCCACGTGGTTCTTATCCAGGATCTCTTTGGCGAGATCAGCAAATTTGGGATCAAATTCATGGAAGGATTCCAGGACGATCTCTGCTGCATCGCTGAATTCATACCTTTTATCGGATTTCTCAACGGGGGCATACACATCATACCGGCGCAGTTTATCCATGCCGATCCGTTTCGCCTTGAGGTCGAAGAAGCGGTGGAAGTGTTTGGCGTTCTGCTTGGTCACATCCAGCAGGGTTTCGATGACGGCATCCGGGATATCGTTGACCAGGTTGCGAACGGAGATGGGCGTCTTGAAGCCGCGCAGGTTCAGGTTTTCATTACGCCAATCGCGCACAATTGCCTGGTAGATTTGACCCAGGATAGGGGCGTCCGCCTCGTATACGCTGAAGAGCGTCTGATAAGCTTTTGCCCGCAGGTCGGGGTCCGGTTCACGTACCAGCGCCATCAACTCGCCGCGTGTCAGTTCTTTTTCTTCGCCATCTATCTCAATTTTGAAGGTATAGCGGTTGGTGATGGAGTCATAGAGCATATTGAGTGCGCTGACACCGGTTACATCTTTGATGTTGATGATCTTCTCTTCTGGCTCGCTGAGGGTGTAGTCCTTGAAGTTGCGCAGTGTGACCAGCCAGTAGCGGAAGTCGCCAGCCGCATCCAGCAAGCGCTTGGCGTTGTTCTCATCAAGCGCCTTCCACCACAGGTTGAAGAACATGGTTTTGTTGGACATTTCTGCCTGGAATTGGTCGACCCGCGCAACGGCGGATTGGGCTTCCTGGCTCTGTGTGTTGCTAGCAAAAACCAGTTCAGCGAAACCACCCAGGCGGCTCAGTCGGCGGACGAGGCCTTCGTAGGTGCTGACAATGCTGATGAACAGGTCTTCACTCAGGTCAGGGGCAAGCTGTTCACGAAAGGCTTCGAATTTTTGCACGCCCTGTTCGATCTCATCAAAAGTCGCCTGGTATTTGGGGTCATCAAAGCCTTCAAAGAGGTCAGCCAGGCTCCAGGGGGTTTGTGTGTAGGATTTTTGATCGGTCATGTTTTTTCCTTTTGTGTTGTTTCCGGCAACTGGGGTTTAGTTTGCCGGTTGAGTAGGTTAGGTCGATTGGGCTCTCAGGCGGTCCCGCAGCAGGTCGATTGGTTCTCTCTGTTGCGTTTCCTCATTCCAGTAATACCACAATTTCCATCCGTTGCTTGAACCATCCCTGATTATCTTGGCAATCTGGTGGATGGATCCGCGCTGACCGTTGAAGGACAGCTTGCCATCCGCCAGGACCCGGGCGGTGAGATCGCCATTGGTGCCAAAATACAGCAGTTGACCGGGTTCAAGCAAGCCGCTTTCGATCAGGTTGCCAAAGGGGATGCGCTCCTGGCGGCGGGGGTTAGGCGTGATGTAAATTGGCGGATAAAATTCCAGCTGAACCACTTCATTCACGCGCGCCATCGCCAGGTCAGCATATTTTTGGTCCACTTCAACCCCAATGAAATGGCGGTGCAGCCGCCGCGCCACCGCCCCGGTGGTACCCGTGCCAAAAAAGGGGTCCAGCACCACATCGCCAGGGTTGGAACTTGAGAGGATCACCCGGTAGAGCAGGGCTTCTGGCTTTTGGGTGGGATGGACTTTTTCGCCATCGGCATCCTTCAGGCGCTCTTTGCCGGTACAGATCGGGATATACCAGTCGCTGCGCATCTGCAGATCGTCATTCAGCCCTTTCATGGCCTGGTAGTTGAAGGTGTATTTAGCACCCTTTTCTTTTTGCACCCACAGCAGGGTTTCGTGGGCATTGGTATAGCGCATGCCGCGGAAATTGGGCATGGGGTTGGCTTTGACCCACACCACATCGTTCAGCACCCAGAAGTTCAAATCCTGGAGGATCTTGCCCACCCGGTAGATATTGTGATAGGACCCGATCACCCACAGTGTGCCGGTGGGTTTGAGCACACGGCGGCAAGCCGTCAGCCATTCCTGGGTGAAGCGGTCATACTGGTTGAAGCTTTCAAACTGGTCCCAATCGTCGTCCACAGCATCGACAAGGGTCAGGTTTGGGCGCCAGAGATCGCCTTCCAGCTGCAGGTTGTAGGGCGGATCAGCAAAGATCAGATCTACCGAGTTTTCGGGCAGCGTTTCAAGCATCTGGCGGCAATCGCCGACCAGCACCTGGTCTAAGGGGAGTTTGTTATTAGTCTTGCTCATCAGTCTTCTTATTTTAACGGCTTTTAGGCGCTTTGGGGATTGAGTTTTGGCGAATCAGGAAATTGCCGGGTCGCTTGGGTTATAATCAAATGCGTTATCGCTTGGACAACATTATTGGAAATGAGATCGTATGACCCCAGAAGAACAATTACGCCCATCGCAAAGACGCTGGATTGTCCATCCCATTATTCCGGATGAAATCAGCCAGGAACTGACGGATTTTTCGCCCTTGATGCGCCAGCTGCTCTATAATCGCGGCTTTGAAGATGCTCAATCTGCTGCCGCGTTTATTGAGGGCACGGTAAACTTTCCGACGGATCCACTTTTACTCAAAGATATGCCTCAAGCAATCGAGCGGATGCATCAGGCGATCAGCAACAAGGAAAAGATCGTTGTGTATGGCGATTATGATGCCGATGGCGTGACTTCGACCGCACTGCTGGTGGAGTTCTTCAATCGGCTGGGCGTGAGGGCGCAGGCGTATATTCCGGATCGCTATGAAGAAGGATATGGTTTAAATCTGGATGCAATTGCCAAGCTGGCTGAAGCAGGTGCAAACCTGATCATCACGGTGGACTGCGGGATCCGTTCAATCGAGGAGGTTGCCCTGGCAAAGAATCTGGGCATCGACGTGATCCTCACAGATCACCATCTGCCTGGGGAGGTGCTCCCGCCCGCTGACGCGGTGATTGACCCAAGGCAGCCAGGCGATCTCTATCCTGAAAAGAATTTGGCTGGCGTGGGGCTGGCTTATAAGCTGGCAGCGGCATACCTGTCTCAATATCCGCAGGAAGATTTTTCCGCAGAGGACTGGCTGGACCTGGTGGCGATTGGCACCGTGGTGGATATGGCACC
>DIXG01000033.1 GCA_002436005.1 Anaerolineaceae bacterium UBA6086
GGCGGGCAGCCATACCCAAAGATGCCGTGGTCCACCCGCTCGTGCAGCGCCTTAATCACGGGCTCTGGTGAACGAAAATCCATATCTGCGATCCACATTGGCAGCACATCTTCTGGAAAGGTGTTCCATTTGATACTATCAGTGTTCCTGCGATGATAAATTCGATCAAAATCCATGTGGTCTCCTTGTCTCCTGAACGGTTGAATTATAGCCTAACCTCGCAGATTTGCCACCCGATTTGGTGAAAACAATAGAATGGTATACTCAAATTCAGCACAGATCGAGGTGCAATTGGAGTCAACTTTGAAAAAGAACCTGCAAGGGCTGTTTGCCCTGAGCCAATTCAAGGAATATGTGTATTACGTGGTCATCACCACGCTGTTGGGCGTGGCAGCAGCCAGGGGCGTCTTTGACTGGCGTTTGCCTGTGATCCTTGCAGCAAACTGGTTGACTGTAGGCTTCTCCTTCATGGTCCGGGGTATTGCAGATGCACCTGAAGATGCCTTCTCTCCCAATTCAAACCCGCCCAACCCGATTGCCTTAGGACTGATTACACCCAAAACGGCTCAAATCGGAGCTGCCCTGACTGCCTTGCTTGCAGCGCTGTTATTCGTTTTTTTGGGAGGTTGGGCGCTTATATTGGGACTGGTTGCGCTGCTTACCGGATTTCTTTACCACTGCAGCAGTCTGCGCCTCAGAAACGTTCCCGTTCTTAATCTAATCCTCTACAGCATGATGCTGGCAGGTTGGCAATTTTTATGCGGCTATGTGATTTTCACGCCCCGGCTCACCAACCGATGGTTCTGGCCATTCATTTTTGTCATCGCCGTCACCCTCTACAGTGAATTTTTTGAAGAAGCCAAAGGTCTGGACACAGACTCAACCGCCCTTTTTCAGCAAACTGCCAGTGTTTTAGGCAGGCGGACCACACAGGTTATCATGTTTGCCTTGCTCATCATCGGGATCACCGCTGGCGTGTTTTCTTTGATCCTGGTTGAAATAATTCCCCTTTGGGTCCTGATCTTGATGTTCATCCTGGCGGCAATATTCATTCTTTCACAGGGGATTTTCGTCCGCCGAACAACTCTGAACTGGCAAACCCTGGAGTTGCTTCAAAAACCTTTCGAAAGGGCAGCCGCCATCGCCCTGCTGCTGCAATATATTATCCCCTGGCTCACTCTTACACTAAATATTAAAATTCTATAGACACACGAACGGATAGGCTGCATATGATTCCGAATCAAAATTTACCCGAACTTAAACTGCTGACCTCAAAGGATTGGCAAGATTATGAGCTTCTCGATACAGGCGAAGGAAAAGCGCTGGAAAGGCTGGGTGCGTACAGGCTGATCCGCCCGGAGCCTCAGGCGATTTGGAAGCGCACACTGCCGAAAAAAGCCTGGGATGCGGCAGATGCCGTGATGGTTCCCACAGGCGGAGAACATGGCGGCTACTGGGAATTCAAACGGGAGATCAAGCAGCCCTGGCTGGTAGATTATAAAGGCTTGAAATGTGAGATTCGTCTGTCAAAATCCCGCCATATTGGAGTCTTTCCCGAACAAGCAACCCATTGGGACTGGATTGAATCACAAGTAAAATCGGCGAATCGTCCCCTGCGAGTGATCAACCTGTTTGGCTACACCGGAATGGCAACTGCTGCCGCAGCCCGAGCAGGTGCAGAAGTAACCCATGTTGACGCCTCCAAACATGCCGTTGCCTGGGCAAGCCGCAACCTGGATCTTTCTGGATTGGGCAGCACCCACGTTCGCTGGCTGGTGGAAGATGCGCGCAAATATCTCAAGCGAGAAGCCAAACGAAAATCCTTTTATGATGGCATTATTCTTGATCCACCCAAGTTTGGACGCGGCCCCGATGGCTACATATGGAGTTACTTCGAAGATATCACCGGGCTGCTGGAACAATGCCGGGAGGTGCTGACCGCCCAACCAAAATTTATCTGCCTGACCTCCTATGCCATCCAGGCATCAGCGCTGGTGCCCCTCCAGGCACTGGCTGAAGTCATGAAGGGCTTTGGCGGGCAAGTGGCTGGCGGGGAACTCGTTACCGTGGATACCAGCGGGGGTCATATCCTCTCACATTCCCTTTATTCTCGATGGTCATCCGATTAATTACAGGAGCTTGTGGATGAAACAAAACAAACAATTTGCTGTTATCGGCCCTGGCGTGATGGGTGAAGCAATCATCAATGGGCTCATCGAAAAACAGGTTGCTGCGCCTGAATATATCATCACTTCAGGTCCCCGGCAGGAACGACTGGAAGAGCTGACAGCCCAATACCAGGTGAGATCAAAATTGAGCAACCGTAAAGCCATTCAGGATGCAGATGTCGTGCTCCTTTGCGTCAAACCCCAGAAACTGGCTGAAGTATTGGGAGACCTGCGCGGTCAGCTCAACGACGAGGCGTTGGTGATTTCTGTCATTGCAGGGGCGACGATTGACTCGCTGGTGAAGGGGCTGAAGCATTCAGCCGTTGTCCGCTCGATGCCCAACACACCCGCCCAAATCGGCGAGGGAATGACCGTTTGGAACCAAAGCGCGCAAACCACCAGAACACAGCACCAACTGGCGCAAACCATTCTGTCTGCGCTCGGAGCCGAAATCTTTGTTGAAGACGAGCGCTATATTGATATGGCAACAGCCGTCTCTGGCACCGGCCCAGCCTATGTGTTTCTCTTCCTCGAATCGATGATTGACGCAGGGGTTCATCTCGGGCTGCCGCGCCGTATAGCCGAAGAAATGGTCCTCCAGACCATTGAGGGGTCTATCCAATTTTATCGACACAATGACTCGCACCCGGCACGCCTGAGAAACCAGGTTACCTCTCCAGGCGGCACCTCCGCCACAGCGCTTTACTACCTCGAGAAAATGGGCTTCAGGACGGCGATCTCGCGCGCTATCTGGGCTGCCTTCACCCGCTCACAGGAACTGGGTAAAGGGCAGGACCATCAGGACCCGGAAAAGATTTAGAAAGGCAGCAATGGAACCGAAACAGGATCTTCTCCAACTCTCCAGTCAAGTGGGTCAGATTCTGACCGATAAGGGTGATACGATCAGCACAGCAGAATCCTGCACTGGCGGAATTCTTGCCCACGTGCTCACAGCCGTCTCGGGTGCGTCCGGTTATTATATTGGCGGTGTGGTCGCTTACAGCAACGCCATCAAAGAAATCGCCCTGGGTGTGAACCCAGAAACTCTGATCCAGCATGGCGCCGTCAGCGCTCAAACGGCGCAGGAAATGGCAGATGGCATTCGTCATCGCTTCATGACCACCCTTGGGCTTTCAACAACCGGGATTGCCGGGCCAACCGGCGGCACACCTGAAAAACCGGTCGGGCTGGTATTTTTGGGCCTCAGCACGCCCAGCTCAACAACTGTCTTTAAATGTCAATTTTCAGGGGAGCGTGGGCAGATCCAGAACGATTCTGTGCGGAAAATTCTGCAGGAATTGCTCCAATTTTTAGAAAGTGCCTGATCTCAAAATTGCCCTGAGTAAATCCGATTAAAAACCGCCGATCTTCACATTACAGATCGGCGGTCGATGTTGTTGGTTTAGAGATTACTCTTCGTCTATTTTACTGACTAAAACACGGTCCACCCGCCGCCCATCCATATCCACAACCTCAAAGAGGTAATTTTCAAACGTGAATTTTGCCCCCGTTTTGGGTATGCGCCCTAATTGATTCATCACAAACCCACTCAATGTTTGATAATGACCGCGATCTTCACCCGGCATTTCAGACATATCCAGAATCTCTTTCAACTGATCAATTACGATCAAGCCGTCAAACAACCAGGAGCCATCCTCCCGCTGCACTACGAGATAATCCAGATCCTCGCCATCCTCCGGGATTTCACCCACAATGGTTTCCAGGATGTCATAATCGGTGACCATACCGGTGATGCCGCCGAACTCATCCACAACAATTGCCATGTGAACCCCGCTGGTCTGGATATTATCCAATGCCTTCAGCGCTGCCATGTTTTCCGGGAGGAAAATGGGGTCTTTGACAAACTGACGTAAATCAAAGCCAGGGTCTTCCGGATGTGTGCCCAGAAGGTCTCTGATCTGCAGGTAACCCAAAATCTGGTCCAGGTCCCCATCCGCAACAGGGATACGGGAGTGGGGTGATCCCAGCAGCTGCGCCCAGATTTCATCCATGGGCGCATTGATGTCAATCCAGGCCATCTCCATCCGAGGGGTCATCAACGCTTCGACGCGGCGATCACCCAGCCTGAAGATACCTGATACCATTTCCTTTTCAGCCTCCTCAATTAACCCGATATCGCGTCCCTGCTCAATATAATTCTTGATCTCATCTTCTGTGATGATGGGTCCCCTATCAGTGTTAATTCGCAAGATCTTGATACCCAGATTTGTTGAGGCACTTAATAAATTTGTCAGCGGTTTGAGCATCTTGGTTAGGAACCGAATGCTCGGGGATAGTTTGATCACAATTCCCTCAGGCTTGCTAACTGCCATACGCTTAGGGATCAGTTCGCCCAGCACAATCGAGAAATAGGTAATGACCACCACAACCGAGATCAATGCGATCAGATCAGCCTGGGGGGCAAGCCACGAGATCTTAGCCAGCTGTTCTGCTAACGGTCGGGAAAGCATGGCACCACCAATACCGCCTGCCAGCGTATCAATCAATGTAATCATAATTTGAACCGTGGAAAGATAGGGCTGGTTAGGATCCTTCAATAGGTAAAGGGTGTCCGCTGCGCCGCGGCTTCCCTCTGCCATTCGCTGCTCAAGGCGCGTCTTTCGAGCAGCCACCATGGCAATTTCATACATCGCAAAAATGGCGTTGAAGAAAAACAGAACCAGGATGATCAAAATATTGACGTAAATAGGCATGCTCATTTTCTTTCTAAAAACCTAAGACCTTTCATAATTTTTTACAATTGATACTGATAGTGTATCATTCTTTTTTTATGATTCTAATAATCAAAGTTAGCGGCAGAATTACCCGCTTTTTTTGAATCTAACCGCTTCAGCCTGGCTGAGGGTTTGCAAGGCTTGAGGTGTCAGCTGAACTAACACATGGGCAGACCCGGCTGAAGCCCAAACCTGATCATACCTCATCAAATCTTGATCCATGACAACGGGAATTTCTCCCTCAATCCCGACCGGTGGTACGCTGCCCACAGCAAAACCGGTCAACGCAAGCACTGCATCAGGCTGGGCTGGTTGGACCCTCAAACCCAAGACTTCGCGTAAAGCCTCCAGGTCTACCCTGTTTTCACCCGCAACCAGTGCAAGCACAAATTGATCTTCGCCGCTAACCTGAAAAACAAGGGATTTGACAACTGCTCCAATCGGGCAGCCCAACAAACGGGCTGCGTCTCTGGCGCGACGGGCTGGAGTATCAAAGATCCTTAATTGATACGCCACCCCTGCCTGATCCAAGACGGTCAGAACCTGCTTCACCGTCTGGGGAAGAGAGGAACGGTCGACATCATCCATCATTGATCCAGGTTCTTTACCATGCGCAGGCTGCCTGAACCTAAATAAGGAACGAGTTTCTTGGGGATTAGGTTGATTGCCCTGGTTTGATATCCATGCCGTTCATACAGCCGACTTGCCGCCTTGTTTTCGATGTCAACTGTCAATGAAACTTTGGTAAATCCAGCCAGCTTAGCATTTTCAACAAAATGAGAAAGCGCCTTCCCACCCACGCCTTTTCCCCGATAGCGCGGTTTGACCGATAGATGCGCCAGATGAAATTCGTCCTTGGCTGCCTCTTTCACGAACAAATCCGAGAATCCACGTTTAACCAATGCAAGTTTACCGCATAAGCGATATTGCTTCATCACCAGCCAGGCAAAGCTGCGGTTTAACTTCCCAATCATTTTGCCAGGAAACGAGGTGATCACACCGACCACCTGCCCATCCAGCAAAATCATTTCCGAAAATTCATAGCTCAACCTGTGCCCGCTAACCGAAAAGAGTTTTGCCAGAATTTTCTTTGCCCGTTCTTCACTGCCCAGGCCGACAACAAACGCTGCTTCCTTTGCAAAGGTATCAAACAGCAAACGACCGGCGGTTTTTCCATCCTCTGGCTTGGCAGGTCGAAAGGTGATTTGTGGGGTTGTATTCGTTTTAGCCATCACACATCCTTCATTGATCAGGTAACAAGATCATCCGGCAGGAAATCCACCCGGTTCATATATAACAAAATCACGCGTCCCTCCGCGTCCACATCCACCCGGCTGATGGCACAGTTATTCATCAAAAACCAGTATTTTTCAGCCTGCACATCAAAAAATGCTGTCAAAATTCGGGCAAAGATGCCCCCGTGCATCACAATTCCAACGCGGTGATCCTTTCCGGCGTGTTTCTCCATCAACTGACCGACCACCCGGTGCGCTCTAATCAGAAACTGATCGCGGGGTTCTTTATCCCGGTTCCACCAGCCTTCATCTGTCAGGTCGTCTGGCAGGACAAGATCGGGGAAATTCGCCTCAAAATAGGACCTGCCAGGACCTGGTTGACCCACATGCTCCACCTCGCCATCCCTGAACACCGTGTCAAATAATCCATTTGTCTCATGCACTTCGGGCATGGCGACCAGGGGCAAACCCGTCTGCTTTGAAATTGCCAGGCCAGTTTTAACTGCCCGGATCATCAAACTGGAGTAAAGATGGGTCAACCCAAAACCATTTCGATTTTGAGGGTCATATTCGGTTGGTTGGTAGGGCATCGCCAGGAATTTGCCAACCCGCCTTGCCTGCTCCAGTCCCTTTTCAGTCAGATCCGGGTCCGTTGACCTGGCTTCAAGGTAGCCGTTCTTGTCATATTGATCCCAAACCGCGTTGTTCGTGGATTGTCCGTGCCGAATAAAATATAATTGCATCTAAATTCAAATCTCCTCTAAATGATGTCGCCGGACCAGGTCGTCGATCAACGCTTGGGTGGAAGTTCTGAGTTCAGGCGCAGTGCCATAATGATCTGTTGTGACCTCCCGCCCGCTCATTGCAGCAAGGCAAGCCTGGATATTATCGTTCAACGCCGTTGGATCATATCCCCCCTCCAAAGCAAACATCACCCGACCTTCACATAGCACGTCTGCCCAATCCAGCACCTTCTGGCTCAGCTGGAAAATGCCTTCGGTATCAAGGGACAGCGTGGTCAGCGGGTCAGAAAAGTGGGTATCAAAACCTACTGAAACAAATAGCATCTCCGGTTTAAACGCAAACAACCAGGGTTTGACCACCCGCTCAAAAACGTCAAAATAAATCGTGTCTCCAGAAAATGAGGGCAGCGGGACGTTGATGATCCTGCCCAGCGCATGAGGCGCATCATTCACCTCGCCGCTTCCCGGAAAGATGTTTTGTTCATGGACGGACAGGAAAGCCACCTCAGATGTGTTCCAGAAGATGGTTTGCGTACCGTTGCCATGATGGGCATCCACATCCAGAATTGCCACACGGCGTAAACCGCTTGCCACTGCATCGGCTGCCGCAACCGCCAGGTTATTCAGCAGGCAAAAGCCCATTGCCTGGTTGGGTCCAGCATGATGCCCGGGAGGGCGCACAATTGCAAAGCCTCTGCCAGTGCCTTCTGCCAGGATCTTGCGGCTGACAGCCAGCGTCGCACCAACTGCTCCCAATGCCATCACATAGGAGTTTTCGGTGACATAAGAGGGAGAGGGCTCAAATTCATGGGCACCTTTAGCGCTTTCCTTCCGTAATAATGCCAATAATGCAGGATCATGCACCAGCATCACCTCGCCCTCCGCTGCCGGGCGATAATCCAAAAATTGGACCTCTGGGTAAAGGTCATTTTCCAGCCAGGAAGCCAGGGGTTGAAGTCGGGAAGGCGCTTCGGGATGACCTCGATAGTGATGGGTGGGCGCATCCTGAAAAGTACAATAGACAGGGATTTTTTGGTGATTGATCGTTTTCATGCAGATATGAGTATACCGCATTCACCAGAGGCTTGTATCTAAAATTGCAGACCAAGACCAGATAGGAATTGAATACCAATTATTCTGCAAATTGGTTATTTCGGAATTTCTCGATAAAAGAAAAGACTCTCCACAAATCGGTTTGCAGTATTTTCCCGGACATTTCATCGCCAAAGTGGTATAATGCCATGGCGAAAATTAAGAAAGTAATGAGACAATACTTATGTTAGAAAAATTACAGGGCATTCTTGATCGATTTGATGAAATTGATCAACAACTTGAAGCCGTAGGAGAAGATTACACCCGGGCGATCGAGCTTTCGAAAGAACGGGCAGAGATGGAACCCGTGGTACAAAAAGCCAAGGCATACCAGGAGACGCTGCAGAAAATTAAGGAGACAGAAGCCCTCCTTAACGCAGAAGATGAGGATATGCGCGCCCTGGCGGAGATGGAAATGGAATCCCTCCAGGCAGATCGTGATTCACTCGAAGACCAGCTTAAAAGCATGCTTGTGCCAAAAGACCCACGTGACAAACGCAACGTGATCATGGAGATTCGAGCCGGCACGGGCGGTGATGAAGCTGCGCTTTTTGCGGCAGACCTCTTTCGCATGTACACACGCTATGCAGAACGGAAAAACTGGGACGTCGAGATCCTTTCAATGCACGATACAGGAATTGGCGGAATCAAAGAAGCGAGCTTCATGATCAAAGGCAATGGTGCCTATTCCCGGTTGAAATTCGAATCCGGCGTACACCGTGTGCAGCGCGTACCGGAAACCGAATCCCAGGGCAGAATTCATACGTCGACGATCACGGTTGCCGTGCTGGCAGAAGTGGATGATGTCGAGATCACCATCCCAGATTCAGATATCACCATCGACGTCTATAAATCAGCCGGCGCAGGCGGACAGAACGTTCAGAAAAATGCTACCGCCATCCGCATTACCCACCACCCTTCCGGCATGGTAGTTGCCTGCCAGGATGAACGCTCGCAGCTGCAAAACAAGATGCGGGCGATGAGCATCTTGCGGGCACGGCTGTATGAGATGGAGGAACAAAAACGACAGGATAAGGAAGCCGCCACTCGCCGTTCACAGATTGGTTCGGGGATGCGCTCGGAAAAGATTCGCACCTACAACTTTCCACAAAGCCGTGTCACCGATCATCGAGTGAACCTCTCCTCCTACAACATCAACGGCGTTTTGGATGGCGATATTGATGAGTTTATTGATGAATTAACCCTGGTTGATGAGTCAGAAAAATTAGCGATGCTTGAGGAGTAATTCCATCAACGTCCAGCAGTTACAGAAAACGCTTCAAGCCAAGCTGGTAGAAGCCAGGGATGAGCTGCCAGCCCACACCAGCCTGCTTCTCCTGCAGCACGTTCTGAACCTGCCCAAAACCTACCTCCTCGCCCATGGGGAATACCAACCTTCACCTGAAGAAATCGTCACCCTGCAGAATTGTTTAGATCAATACCTGCAGGGTTTTCCATTACCCTACATCCTAGGACACTGGGAATTTTTTGGCAGGGACTTCAAAGTTGCCCCTGGCGTCTTGATTCCCCGGCCGGAAACCGAACTGCTGGTTGAAAAAGCCCTCGCATTTGTCCGGCAAATCAAGCACCCTAAAATCGTGGACGTAGGCACCGGTTCAGGCGTTATCGCCATCAGCCTGGCAGCAGAACTGCCAGATGCGGCACTGATTGCCACGGATATCTCGAAAGCGGCGTTAGCGATTGCACAGGAAAACGCCCGGCAGCATCTCAACCAGCCAATCCCCTTCATCCTAACCGACCTGATTTTGCCCTTTCGCACACACTTTGACCTGATCTGCGCAAATCTGCCCTACATCCCAAGCAGCACACTGGATACCCTGCCCGTTTCCCGCCGGGAACCGCGCCTGGCACTGGATGGCGGTCAGGATGGCCTCCAGATTATTCGCCAGCTGCTGGCTCAAGCCCAAACCCGGATATCAATTTCAGGCAAAATCCTGCTTGAAATTGAATCCGGCCTGGGGCAAGAAACATTGAGATGTGCCCGGCAAGCCTTTCCCACGGCAGCGTGCATCCTGATTCAGGATTTGGCAGGCAAGGACCGCATTGTGGATATTCAACTTCCCTGACTCGTTCATTTTAGCGTTAAAATTGAACCACCATCCATTGAGAAAGGGCTGAACAGTGACATCTTCAAAAATCCTTTCAACCCAGGACCCACAAGCCATTGCAACTGCAAGCGAAATCCTCAAGAAGCACGGCACGATCGTCTTCCCAACCGATACCATCTACGGCGTGGCAGCAGATGCCTTCAGTCCTGAGGGGATCCAGAAAATTTACGAGGTTAAAGAGCGCCCTGAAGAAAAAGCACTGCCGGTTTTGATTGGAGACCTGGATCAACTGGCGGATCTCGTCTTATATGTTAGTGACACGGTGCGCAAGATTGCTACCGCATTCTGGCCTGGTCCGCTCACATTGATCCTGCCCAAAGGTCCCAATATACCCCCAGACCTTTCACCTTACCCCACGCTTGGTGTGCGTATGCCCAATCTGCCCTTCACCCTCTCCCTCCTTCGCAAGGTAGGACCCCTGGCGACCACCTCTGCCAACCTCTCTGGCGGGCCCAACCCGATGACCGCCCAGGACGTGATCGATCAAATCGGGGACCGTGTGGACCTGATCCTTGATGGCGGCCCAACACTTGGGATGACCGCATCCACTGTGGTTGATGTCAGCGGTACAGAAATGAAAATACTGCGCCAGGGGCCGATTTCGCTGGATGACCTTCAATCCCTGTTTGATTAGGATAAATCATGCAAATTTCAAACGACGACCTCATTCTGACCATTCACGAAGATAAAACTGGGTTTCGCCTGGAGTCACGGCGCTTCGAAAACAGCTTCCTCCACAGTCGGCTTGGTATACTCTGCCACGTAGAGGGTCATGAGACTAACCTGGCACCATCACACAGTCAGCGCTTACTCATTCAGCAGGAAAGTCACACAACCCCGATCGGCACAATCTCCGGTGCGAGACTCACCTTCACATGGGATGAGCCCGCTGTTGAAGCCACGGTTCGGCTTGGATTATTGCCAGAAGAGCCCCTGGCGCTGGTCCAGATCGAGCTCACCAATCGAGACAGTCGCCCCCTGAGCATGGATCAATTTACGCCTGTCCAAATCAGTGCAGGTGACCTTCACTTGGGCGCTCCCGCCCAGTCCAACCCGGCTTTTTACAGCCAGGGCTGGCAGTCCTGGTCGCACACTGCCGTCTACGGTATGGGAGAAAAACAGCGCCGTTCCATCCTCGGTCCCTTCCAGAATCCCATGGTGATCAACACAGGCACTCCTCAAACCCGAAGCCGCAATCACTTTTCAGGCGACATGTTTGGCGTCCTGGGAGACCGCAGCAGCCGCATTGGGCTGGTGGCTGGCTTTCTTACCCAGCTAAACCACTTTGGCAGCCTTGAGGCAGAATGCTCCCCACAGCCCTCCCTCAAAATGTGGAGCAATGGCGACCAGGCAGTGCTCATGCCCGGTGAAACCCTTTGCACCGATTGGGCATCCCTGGGTTTCATTGACCTGGATGCGCCTGAACCGCTGGAGGTTTATTTAC
>DIXG01000013.1:0-527 GCA_002436005.1 Anaerolineaceae bacterium UBA6086
ATGCTGGCAGGGCACGCCGGCTTTATTGCCCTCAGCAACCGCACAGGGCACTGGTTCCTGGCTGTTGCCAATGGGCTGCCGGATGCCATCCAGCGCTTCCTCGATGCCTGGCTGGATAAGATCCCCCCGGTGCAGGACCCTGCCAATATCCAGATTCCCGAAATCAACCGCCTGCTTCAGCAGATCAGCATGGGCAACCTGACCGCGGTCGGATTGCCGTTAGTCGCCCAGCGGGAAGTGATCGGCTTCATTTATATCTTCCGTAATTACCAGGGTGCCTTTTCTGCCAACGACCGCTCGCTCCTTTCCAGTTTCGCCAACCAGGCAGCCATCGCCGTGCGCAACGCCCGTTTGTATACCGAGGTGAGCCGCGAGAAGCAGCGCAGCGATGCCATGCTGGATTCTGCAGCCGATGGCATCCTGATCCTGAACCCCAATCATCAGATCGAACGCACCAATGCCGCCTTTGCCCGCATGTTTGGCTTGCCGCAGGACCAGATCCAATCCATGAACCACAGCGAGATCGT
>DIXG01000013.1:637-4277 GCA_002436005.1 Anaerolineaceae bacterium UBA6086
CTGAAAAGCGAGTTTGTTTCCGTGGTCAGCCATGAGCTCAAGACTCCGGTAGCGCTGATTAAGGGCTATGTCAGTACCTTGCGCCGGGATGATGTTGAATGGGACCCCGAGGTGATGCACAACAGCCTGCAGGTGATCGAGGAGGAAGCCGACCGGCTGACCCGATTGATTGAAGACCTGCTGGATGCCTCTCGCCTGCAAGCCGGCGCCATGCAGTTGCATCGGGAAGATCTCTCCTTCCACCAGCTGGCACACCACCTGGCAGACAGATTCCAGGTGCAAACAGAGGATCACCACATCATCGTCGACATCCCCGAGGATTTCCCGGTGGTGCTGGCAGACGAAACCCGCATCGAACAGGTGCTGTCCAATTTGATCTCCAACGCCATCAAGTATGCCCCCGGCGGGGATATCCGTATTTCAGGCCAGGTGCAACCCAATGAGGTTATCATCTGCGTGCAGGACGAAGGACCCGGGATTGCGGTGAGCGACCTGCCCCATATTTTTGATCGTTTCTACCGAGCCCCCGAGAACAGCCGCAAGACCAAGGGTGCCGGTCTGGGGCTCTATCTTGCCCAGGCAATCGTGGAAGCACACAGCGGACGGATGTGGGCAGACCCTAAAGCCGAAAAAGGCGCAAAGATTTGTTTCTGCCTGCCCCGAGACTGAAAATTTAAGACAATAAAACGCAAAATGCCGAGAACGCACCTACAAAACAAGGTGGGTGATAAGACGGTGGCACGGCACAGGGCTACCGCCAGATAGAGAGGATTGACAGACCATGCGAAATCGAAACTGGCGCAGCTACATCAACGCTGAAGACGAGAAACCTCACATTTCATTTAAACTGGTCAAACGGGTGCTGGGTTATGCCAAACCGTACCGCTGGCAGCTGATCGGCAGCCTGCTCACCATCCTGATCTATACCGGTGTACGACTGCTTTCGCCCCTCATTTTGCGCCACCTGATCGATGTTACCATCCCCGAAAAAGATATTGACCGCCTGTTATGGATCGCGTTGGGGTTGCTGGTATTGCCCATCATCAGCGGCTTTTTCCAGATCATCACCCGCCGGCTGACCGCACAGGCTGGTGAAGGCGTGATCTATGACCTGCGGGTTTCCCTCTACAACCATCTGCAGCGCATGTCGCTGCGCTTCTACACCCACACCCAGCTGGGCGAATTGATCAGCCGCCTGAACAACGATGTGGTTGGCGCACAGACCGCCATCAGCAGCACGCTGGTGACCCTGGTCACCAACTTCATCGAGATCCTCTCAATCCTGGCTGTGATGCTGACCCTCGAGTGGCGCCTGACGCTGATGGGCATCATCATTCTGCCCCTCTTCATCATTGCCGCCCGACGGCTGGGCAGGGTTTTCCGTGAGATCGCCCGCAAGCAAATGCAAACCAACGCCCGCATGAACGCCACCATGAATGAAACCCTCAACATTGGCGGGGCTTTGCTCGTGAAGCTATTCGGCCGCACAGAAGCCGAAACCGAACGCTTTGCCCGCCGCTCGGAGGAGGTCAAACGCCTGGGCATTCACCGCGCCACTATGGGTATCGTCTTCATGGTGATCGTGCACCTGCTGACGGCGGTGGGGACCGCCCTTGTGTATGGTGTGGGCGGCTACCTGGTGATCATCGATTTGTTCACATTAGGAACCATTGTCGCCTTTGGCGATTACCTTTCGCGCCTCTATATCGCTTTTCAGGGGTTCGTCAACGCCCCGGTGGAATTTGCCACCTCGATGGTCAGCTTTGAACGCGTCTTTGAGGTGATTGACCTGCCAGTGGATATCGAGGAGAAGGAGAATGCGATCCCATTAGCCGATATCGCCGGGGAGATCGCTTTTTCCGATGTCACCTTCAAATATCCCGACACGCAAGAAGGGCTGCTAAACGATGTGTACCGCCCCTATTTGGCAGAAAACGCCGGCGGCCTGCTTTCTGAAGAGGAAGAGCTGCAAATCAGCACCACCATGCCGGTTGGCAGCCAGGCGCGCGAGCTGGCCTTGAAGGACATCTCCTTTCGCGCTAATCCCGGTCAGCTGGTAGCGCTGGTGGGACCCAGCGGTGCGGGCAAGACCACCCTCACCTACCTGATCCCCCGCCTCTATGACCCAACCGAGGGCAGCATCAGGCTGGACGGGCATGACCTGCGCGATCTGCGGCTGGATGACATTGCCGGCGCCATCGGGATGGTGACCCAGGAGACCTATCTCTTTCATGACACGATCAAAGCCAACCTGCTGTATGCCAACCCGGCGGCAACGGACAAAGCGCTGATGGACGCCTGCCGGACCGCCAACATCCACCAGTTCATCTCGGAACTGCCAGATGGCTATAACACGATCGTTGGAGAGCGCGGCTACCGCCTGAGCGGGGGCGAGAAACAGCGCCTGGCGCTGGCACGCGTCCTGCTCAAAGACCCGCGCATCATGATCCTGGATGAAGCCACCAGCCACCTCGATAGCGAATCAGAAGCGCTGATTCAAGAGGCACTGGAGAAGCTGTATGCCAACCGCACCAGCATCGTGATCGCCCATCGGCTGAGCACGATCCTCTCGGCGGATTTGATTTTGGTGATGGACAAGGGCGAGATCATCGAGCGCGGCACCCACCAGGACCTGCTGGCGCAGGGCGGCCTGTATGCCCACCTGTATGAGACGCAGTTTAATAAGTGATTCAGCCACTGCGAGCGAAGCGAAAGCAAAGCGAAGCAATGACGAGCAATGTAGGTGCTGGGTGTGAACTTGCGGACTAAAGTCCGCACTCCGAAAGATGGTATGTTAATGATCAAGACCCCACCTACAAAAATTTTCTACCATTGCAAGAATGCACCTCAGGATGCGACAAAGCAAACTTTGTTTCTTAAGTGTCAGCATTGAATTGCCAGTTGCAGGAGATTTCTTCCATCAGAACGCATCGCACTCGCCCCATAGGGGCTCGCCATGACAAGCAATGTAGGGTGCGGTCAGCCTTCAGCCCGCACCAAATAAGGTGCGTTGACGAACACAACGCACCCTACAAAATTGACGAAAAGAACTGGGGGAAGGTACAAACCGATCACAACATGATCAATCCCAGCTCGGTATTCTGCGCGTGACCAAAGCATTGACCACGTACAACAAGTGCCTTACAAACGATTTCAGTACCCCATCACCTTAACCGTTAAATCCTTCCAAAGCTTTCACCACCCGGCGAACACTTGCTTCTGCTTCTTGCACAACCAGCTCAATTTCTGGGTCATCACTAAAACCTAAGACCAGCATATTTTGTGGATTGATAATTCTGACCTTACTGTGACCCTCTTCAGCCGCTTCAACAGTGACCTTACAGGGCAACAACAATCCCATCTTCGGCTCAGCTGTTATTAAGCGTTGGGCTAAAGTTGGTTTACACACGCCGATGATACTGAACGGTCTGAATTCTTCGTTTAGCTTTTCCTTAAAAATGGTCTTGACATCAATATGGGTCAAGAAACCAAATCCCTCAAGCTTAAATGCATCCTCAACCGCATTAATCGCTTTCTCGTAAGTTAACGGCAAACCAACCTCGAATACCAATGATTCATGCATTATGTCACGTCCTTTTGTTTTATATGATTATTTTGATATTTTTTATCTAATTTTTAT
>DIXG01000103.1 GCA_002436005.1 Anaerolineaceae bacterium UBA6086
AATTTGGACAAATGAGAAACTCAGGCGTTATACATTTCTCCACTTTTTCCCTCATTTTCCCAAACAAGTCCTCTCCATTTAGCGGCAAAGGGGTCTATTTAAACCAAAAACCTCCTGGAAAAGCGAAGTTTTCCAGGAGGCTGTATTCAGACGCCTCAATAGCGTAAGATTCCGGCAATATTGCCAGCCTTGGCAAGATGCTCGTCATCCACGACCACCTTGACCTCAGCGCTGTTTCGCAGCGCCTGGCGGACTGCCATCTCCACTGCTGTATCAATTTCCTCAAATTGAGCACCGCAGAAGGGGCAGGAATCTAATCTCTGTCCTGAAAGATAGCCGCAGCCTTTACAGCGAAAGCCATGCTCTTCATACTCCTGTGAGACGAGCAAGGTTTTCAAGCGGCCTTCGTGAATCGCGTTGAGCGTGTCAATCAGTCCAATCACGCCCTGTCCCCCCTTTGCAGCCAGGGTGATCGCCTGGGTCACCAGTGCCCGGGTTTGCTTTTGCTGTGCTGCCAAGGCTTCTTCAGTTGCCTGGGCGAGAACCTCAGAATCGCTGGCATTCATATGCATCGGGAATTGTCCAACCACCAGCGATTGCCAGGATTTGGGGAGCGCCTCTCTGAAACGGGCGATGTTTTCTTCAGTGCCCCCAATCATGATCCGGCGGATGCGATGCTTCGTGAAAAAATCAACAGCAATATCAATCACTTCTTTGATATTCTGATCGATGATATTTTCAATCTTGCCGCTGGCATCTGCCCCACCCATCCGCCCGGGCATGGCATTCCCACCGCCTCGTTTTGCCTGTTTCACTTCCTCACCGCTAACCGAGCGGCTTTTATCAAGTTCGCCAAAATCAAAAGAGGAAAACCGTGCCCCCTGCATATCCACCAGCGCAACACTCCAGCCGGTAAAGGTATCAATTAATCGAATCAGGGGACGGAGCATCGGTCGCTCGCCAACAAACACCCTGGTTGGCACCGGTAAATTAAACTGGTGAGCCTCAAATAATCCCTCCTTCTTGCTCGAAAAAACAACCAGACCTTTGGCAGACCAATCATATTCGAGGTTGACATAATCCTCGACAGCCTGGATATCTTCTGGAAGGTCAATCGTCTTCAATGCATTCCGCAGCTTTAGCTTGGCGGCTTCAGTGCTGGTTTTCGTCGGATCGGTATTCAGATAAACGCTTAAAATCTGACTTTCCGCAGAATAATCTAATAGTACCTGCAGATCTTTTTCAGAAAACATCGCTAGCCTCCATTTTTTAATATTGGGATTTTTAAGGTCAACAATTGATCAAAAGGATCAATGAGATACTTAATTTTAACCTATCCGGATCCAAAATTCAAAAATTGGGTCGATCTGGAAGGGGATGACACACCGCCGCAGTAAAAACTGCGGCGGTTTAAGTGAATTCTAATGATCAGGGACGTTCACTCAAAACTACGATTATTTCTACTTCTTCGCCCTCACGCAGCACAGTCAGCGTCACTTCATCACCTGGCGCCTTGTTCAACATCAGGTAACTGAGCAACTCACTGAATTCCAGAATTTCTCGCCCATCCACGCGTATGATCAAATCACCACCCGCAAACAAACCCTGAACTTCCGTGGGTTGATCCCCTGCCCTCAAACCTGCCAGATCTGAAGGACCACCAGGCACAACCTCCAGCACATATGCACCGGTGGCTTGCGGCAGCGCAAGAAATTCTGCCTGCGAAAGCGATAAAGAGGAGAGTGCCGAAATGCCTAAATAGGGATATTCATAGGTTGCGCCTTCTTTCAGCGCCGGTAAAACGCGCCTTAAGATATTTGATGAGACCGCAAACCCGATCCCGGTGTTTACCGGGTTGGTCGAAAGCACCGACCCGTTGGTCTGAATAGCGCGATTAATCCCGATCACTTCACCATTCAAATTGAGAAGCGGTCCGCCCGAATTGCCAGGATTGATATTGGCATCCGTTTGGATCAGATCCCCTGCTGAAAAGAAGGTGCCGCCTTCGGTCTGCCGAATAGATTCAAGCGTACGCCCACGTGCAGAGACGATCCCGGTGGTCATGGTGCCGCTCAAACCAAAGGGGTTGCCAATGGCGATCACCGTCTGGCCAACGCGCACCTGGTCTGAATCGCCCAGGGAAAGCGGATAAAGAAATTCCGGATCCACATCCACCCGAATCACCGCAAGGTCTGAGTCTAAATCCACACCCATCACCTCGCCATACACCTTCAGGCCGCTCTGGAAGTGCACCTCAACATCACTGGCACCCTGCACAACGTGGTAATTCGTGACGATGTTGCCCTGCTTATCGATCACAAACCCGGACCCAACCCCTGAACCGATTTCCGAATAGACCTGGATCGAGACCACGCCCGGGCTAACCGCTTCATAAAGCGCCACCAGGGCATCTTGCAGCAGGATCTCCTCAGGAATGATAAAACTGGTGGGAGGCGAATCGGAATCAGATTCCTGGGGAAGGGTATCTTCCGTTGCTGGCACCTGTGTGATTTCCTCAGCCGTCTTCTCCATCGGAGCTAACTGGCTGAAATCCGGCAGCCCACACGCCATCGCGGCGAAAACCAACACAATAACCACAAGCAAAAGTTTTCCTTTATTTTTTCTCATGTTCTTTCCTTCCTTTCCAACTGATTTATCTTATCCCAATTGCATAAGACATTCGTTAACAAAAAGAGACTATTCAACTATGCACACAATGGCAAGACTTGATAATCCCTTGGCTATCCCACCCCTCGCTTTACCTTGACGCTTAAAATGGAATATGCTACTATCTTAATGACATCATATTCAGAATATTACGAATTCTTTAAACAAAGATCATGGTTTGTGGATTGTGGGTCATGAATTATAGATGATAAAGGAGTTGCGTCAATGACAAAGAAAATCGGATTCGTCATTGTTTTAGTCGTATTGCTCACATTAGGCCTCTCTGGATGTAAAAGGCCGGCTTCCCAGGCGCCCATTGACGAGGTGAAAACCACCCCTATCCTGATCCAAACAGAGGATGCAGCGAGTGGTCAACAACCTGAGGGTGAGGATGAAAAATCGCTGGAAACAGCCACTCTTGAAATGGTCGCAACACCCACGCTCACTCCGGAACCTACTGAAGTGATTGTGATCCCCACCATGACCGTTCCAGCCGAATACACCGTTAAAGCAGGTGAACTTGTCTTCTGCCTGGCGCGGCGCTTTGATGTGGATCCCAACGACATCATCAGCTTGAACGCCCTTTCAGCAGATGGGGCACTGAGTGTGGGCGATGTTTTGCAGATCCCGCAATCAGGCTCGTGGACGCTGGGCGACCGCAATCTCATAGAGCATCCCACCACCTACACCGTTCAGGCAGGTGAAACAATTTACACCATCGCCTGTAAATTTGGCGATGTCTATCCGGAGGAGATCATTGCAGCCAACCGCCTTGAGGAGCCCTACGAAGTGACTGCAGGCCAAACATTGCAAATCCCATAAGTCCTTATGGAACCCTTTGTCA
>DIXG01000020.1 GCA_002436005.1 Anaerolineaceae bacterium UBA6086
TGCTTTCAAACATCTTTGAGAATGCCTGGCAGCAGGGTAAAGACCTGGACATGGAGACGCTCATTATCCATGTTCAATCACCACCGTTTGATAAGCTGGGTGTACTATCACTGGATCAGTTTTATCCTGAAGATGACCGCTTTGAGCTGGCTATGTTATTGAATAACTTCCTGGCTGCGCCAGCATTTCATATCTGGATGGAAGGTCAGCCGCTGAACATCGGGCAGATCTTATTCACACCTGAAGGCAAACCACGGCACAGTGTGTTTTACCTGGCACATCTGAATGACCAGGAGCGCATGTTCTTCATTACATTGCTCTATACGTCGATTGAAACCTGGATGCGCATGCAAAAAGGTTCCGGCAGTCTGCGGGCGCTGGTCTACTTTGATGAAATTGCTGGCTATCTGCCGCCGGTGGCTAATCCCCCGAGTAAGACCATTATCCTGCGTATGTTGAAGCAAGCGCGGGCGTTTGGTGTGGGGTTGATGGTGGCAACGCAAAACCCGGTCGATCTGGATTACAAAGCCCTATCAAACGCCGGCACCTGGCTGATCGGCCGATTGCAAACGGAACAGGATAAGGCGCGTTTGCTGGATGGTTTGGAAGGTGCTGCACCAGGAATTGACCGTAATCAATTTGATCGCATGATTTCGCTCATCGATAAGCGTGTTTTCCTGCTGCATAACGTACATGACGATGCGGCACAGGTTTTCTATACACGTTGGGCGATGAACTATCTGCCTGGACCGATCACTCGAATGCAGATTCCGGCTTTGAACGCCCTGGTGGAGGCGCAATCCCATGGTGTGGCAAAGGCTGTATCTGCATCCAATGAGGAAACTGCGGAAACCGGCGGCTCACGTTTGGGGCAGGATGTGGCGCCGGTGATTCCGGGATCAGTCAAGGTTCATTACCTGCCCATCAGCCTTGGTCCTGGCGAAGCTGTCAAAGCCGCTGGTGTAAGATTTCAGGTGGATCTCACCCAGCCAAGAATTGTTTATCGCCCCGCACTGGCCGGGCAAGCGCGTGTGGCATATCTGGCAAAGTCGCATAACATCTCACAAGAGGAAGTCTATATGGTGCGCGTGGATGAGTTGGAACGGCGGGGTCTGGTGCGTTGGGAGAATTTCCTGACCCACCCGATCGACCTTGACCGTTTGGATAGTGCGCCACGGAAGGATGCTGTTTTTGAAAATTTTGACAACCTGGCAGTGGGTGATGCGAAGTATGTCAGCAGCCTTGAAACCGATTTTGTGGATTGGATTTATCGCACGCAGACTATGACAGTGCGTGTCAATAAGACATTGGATGTGGTGGCAGGACCGGAAACTTCGGCAGATGAATTCAAGCAGATGTGTGCTGATGCAGTTGAAGATAAATTTACAGCGGATATTGACTCGATCAAAGAAAAGTTTGAGAAAAAGCGTGACAGTTTGGAGAACAAGCTACGAACTGAAACGCAACGGCTTGAAAAAGAAAAGCAAGAACTCAATCATCGGCGGATCGAAGAGGTTGGCAAAGGATTGGAGACAGTCCTGGACCTTGTGACAGGCCACCGCAGGTCGCTCGGCACCTCCCTGACCAAGCGTCGTATGACCAGTCAGACCAAGGTGGATGTGGAAGCTAAGGAAGATAATATTAAGATCCTTGAGGAAGATCTCTTGAAATTGGATTCTGAACTTGAGAAGGAAATTGAGGAAGCCAGGGAGCGTTGGCAAGCTGCAATCTCAGATGTAACCGAAGAAGCTGTTGCACCCTATAAAAAGAATATTTTTGTCGAGATGTTTGGCATTTTATGGCTGCCCTACTACGCTCTGAAAGATGGTGAGGATTGGACCAGCGTCCCAGCTTTTGACTGGAAAGCATTAGATTAGGTTCGCTGCTCCCCGGTTGGTTGATTGCTGATCAGAGAAACATTCCAGCACGCACAGGCAAGCTGGAATGTTTCCTTTTAAGACAAACAATATCTAATATGGTTCTAACATTTGTTGTGTAAACTAAAGGATAAGCGAAAGATAAATCAAATTTAAAAAAGGAGTAGTTCAAATGAAAAGATCAGCAAAGGCAATCTGGCAGGGTGACTTGAAAAGCGGCAGCGGTGTGCTCTCGGTTGAGAGCGGCGCGTTTACCGGGCCTTATTCTTTTACTTCACGGTTTGAAGAGGGCACGGGCACCAATCCTGAGGAATTAATTGGCGCTGCGCATGCAGGCTGTTTTTCGATGGCGCTCAGCGGCGATTTGAGCAAAGCGGGCTACACTGTGGATGAAATTCAAACCGAGGCGCAGGTATCCATGGAAAAGGGTGAGGGAGGCTTTGGCATCACAAAAATCAAGTTGATTTCAAAAGCCAGGGTGCGCGATATTAGCATGGAGGAGTTTTCGAAATACGCTTCAGGCGCGAAAAAGAACTGCCCTGTTTCTAAAGCGCTGGCCGCTGTTGAAGTTGAACTGGAAGCACACTTACTAAAAGGCAGTTAACCTCAATAAATAACAGATAAGAAGAATCAGAGGCGTCTCAATGAGATGCCTCTTTTAAAATTTTGATTGACAGCCAATGTCTCAGTATGATAAAAAGATTTTTCCATGGATCAACTGCCTGCCAGGTTAGAGGAAGAACGGTCTTGCCCTGAATCCCTGCCAGTATCTAGATGATACAATGATGAAGATTAACAGGGTGAAGGTAGGAGGTGAGATGAAGATCACAGCGTTAACTGAGGTTACAAATGAGGTCGTTTCTGCATTTGAGCGGTTAATCCCCCAGCTCAATCCGCACTGCCCGCCTCCCCCCTTCGAAGCGCTGGTATCCATGCTCAGTTCTGAGGGGATTGTGGTTTTTCTTGCCTGGGATGGTCCTGGCGAGAGTGAAATCATTGGCACAGCCACGCTTGTCATCTATGAAACCCCCACCGGGTTACACGGCTGGGTCGAGGATGTAGTCGTGGATCGGTTTGAGCGGGGAAAGGGTGCAGGCAGAGCGCTGACCAATGCCTGTCTTGAAAAGGCAAGTTCGCTGGGTTTGAGAGAAGTGAACCTGACCTCGCGATCTGAACGCGAAGCCGCCAACCGGCTTTACCAGGCAATGGGTTTTGAGCGGCGGGAGACCAATGTCTACCGATATCAAATAAAATAGGTTCGGGCTTAATTGTCAGGGGACGGGTGTCACACCAGGCAGCGTTTGTGTGGGAACAAGTTCAAGCGTGGCTGTCGGTATCATGATAGGGAAGCCCTGCTGCAGGGAGCTTTCTGCCTGCAGAGCCGATGCCAGCAGTGCCAGGGCTTTGGCTTCTGTTTCTTTTCCTTCCGCTAATGTGCGCTGCGCCTGGGCGCCCAGCGCAAAGACCGGGTCTTCGTCCTCCAGAAGCTCCAGGCGCAGGACTGCCCGTTCAAAGTTGCCTGTGGCAGCATAAACCTGTGCAATCATGCTGCGATAGGCATCCTTATAGGGCTTGCTCAGGCTGGCAGGGTGGCTGTCCTGATAGGCAACCGGGTTGATCCACAGCGCATAAACCAATCCAAGCAGCAAGCCGATTATTACCCCGGTCAACAAATACCAATGGCTTGGCTTGATGGGCGGGTCTTGTTGGGGATGAAATTCGCGCGTGTTGTCGTTCATGGATCAGGTGTCATTGGTTAGATTCGGGATCCAGGTTCAGATTCCGAATTGCATCTGCCAGATCAAGCATCAGCTGAAGATCTTTCGGGGCATACTGATTGTCTTGCGCAAATGCAATTGCTGTTTCTACACTTTCTTTGGGAGATGGATCCCCTATATAGATCAGGCGGGCAGCTGCCATGGCAGCATTACCCTCATGCTGATAGAGCTCTGACACCATGAGGGTGTAGTCTGTCAGATAATCGATGCGCAGCGTGCGGAGCTCAGCATTTTCAGTTTCTACAGCGGCTGGACCGTAGCCAATGAAAACACCGGCAGCAACGCCCACACCTATGGCAAGGGCAAAAAAGATCCAGCGGCGTCGCCGGTTGGGCAAATCAATCCTCCTTCAGCATGGGGATTTTAATCCCATGTCTTTTAGCAGCGCTGATTGCCTGGTCATACCCAGCATCAGCGTGGCGTACAACGCCCAGTCCGGGGTCCACAGTCAGCACGCGTTCCAGCCGTTTGGCGGCTTCTGGCGTACCGTCAGCGACGATCACCTGTCCGGCATGCTGGCTGAAGCCGATGCCCACACCGCCGCCGTGATGGAAGGAGACCCAGGTGGCGCCGTTGACGGCGTTAATCAGCGCATTCAGGATTGGCCAGTCGCTCACGGCGTCGGTGCCGTCCTTCATACTCTCGGTCTCACGGTTAGGCGAAGCCACCGAGCCGCTATCCAGATGGTCACGGCCGATCACGATCGGTGCGCTGACGCGCCCTTCGGCAACCAGCTGGTTGAACGCCAACCCTGCACGGGCACGTTCACCATATCCCAGCCAGCAAATACGGGAGGGTAATCCCTGGAAGGGCACTTTTTCGCGCGCCATGTCCAGCCAGCGGTGCAGGTGTTCATCCTCCGGGAAGAGCGCTTTGATGGCACGATCCGTTTCATAGATATCTTCCGGATCGCCTGAAAGCGCCACCCAGCGGAAGGGACCTTTGCCCTCACAGAACAGCGGGCGGATATAGGCGGGCACAAACCCGGGGAAGTCGAAGGCATCGCTCACGCCGAAATCGAAGGCACGCTGACGGATGTTGTTACCATAATCGAAGACTTCTGACCCTTTTTTCTGAAGGTCGAGCATCGCCTGGACGTGTTTGGCGATTGAAGCCTGGGCTTGTTTGCCGTAAGCGTCAGGATTATTTTTGCGTAAGGCATCTGCTTCTTCCATCGTCAAGCCGGCAGGAACATAGTTGTGCAGGTCATGGGCAGGCGTTTGATCGGTCACCACATCCGGTACCACGCCCCGGATCACCAGCTCGGGATAGATCTCGGCGGCATTTCCAATCAGCCCGATCGATTTGGGTATTTCATCGTTGATGGCTTCTTCAACCAGCGTCATGGCTTCTTCCAGGTTATCCACCACCGTGTCCACGTAGCCGATTTCCAGGCGGCGCCTGGCGCGCTCTGGATCCACTTCCACAATCAATCCGACGCCTTCATTCATGGTGATCGCCAGGGGTTGGGCACCGCCCATTCCCCCCAGTCCGGCGGTCAGCACGAATTTACCTTTGAGCGATGGCCAGCCGCGCTGATGTGCCAGGGAACCAAGCGTCTCATAGGTGCCCTGCAAGATGCCCTGTGTGCCGATGTAGATCCACGAACCGGCGGTCATCTGCCCGTACATCATCAGTCCTCTGCTTGCAAGCTCATCGAAGTGTTCCTGGGTTGCCCAGTGCGGCACGAGGTTTGAATTGGCAATCAGCACCCGCGGTGCATCCGGATGGGTTTTGAAAACAGCGACGGGCTTACCGGATTGCACCAGCAGAGTTTCATCTATTTCCAGCTCCTTCAGGGTTGCCAGGATGGCATCGAACGCTTCCCAGCTGCGTGCAGCCCGCCCGCTGCCGCCATACACGACAAGATCATCCGGGCGCTCAGCCACGTCAGGATCCAGGTTGTTCTGGATCATGCGATAGGGGGCTTCTGTCAACCAGGATTTACAGGTGAGCTGGGTGCCGCGTGGGGCGCGTATCGGTCTTGGTTTTGACATAGGTGTTCCTCCTCGAATACTTTTGGTTTCCTCAGTCTCAATTATAGTCGCATCCTGATGTCCTTTCAAAATTTTCTATGAGCTAATCGATTTCCGTCTGAACTCTTGAATCCTCCAGTATAATTAATCAGCCGAAGTCAAATCACCTTTGAGCCGTTTTGCTTTCATACGGGAGCAAAAATATATTTTCTGGAAGACATTCTTCCATAACAGAGTTACCTGGTGACATCTGCAGATGTTTTGGCTTTGCAGATCGCTCATTACCATGGCAAGTTTGACTCTGGAAAAATTTTCACCGTTATCAGTAATCATATGAAAGGATGTGCAATGACACCCCCAAAATCGATTGGTTTTCCACGCATGGAGCAGGAATCAGGTGAGAAACGTGTCTTTCTACCGGAATTTATCCAAAAAATGGCTGATCTGGGGGTCCAGGTTGTAATTGAGGAGGGGTATGGGTCCCGTTCCGGGTATGATGGGGCGGATTACCGGCAGGGCAACCGCCGCATCACTTTTGGTTCACGTCAGGAAGCCTTTGATCAGGATGTGGTCCTGATCCTGCGCTCACCGGATGCGGATTTCAAACGCATGAAACCCGGCACGATCCTGATGTCGATGCTGCACTATCCCACCCGGCCTCGACGCCTGTCTTCATTTCGGGAATTGGCCCTCAAAACCATCTCCCTTGATAACATCGTCAATGACAACGATGTGCGCTTGGTGGAAAACATGAAAGCTGTCGCCTGGAACGGGCTGGAAGTTGCTTTTGACGTTTTGGAAGAACGCTGGCCGGGGTTAGTGAAGCCGGATGGTCAACCGATCCAGGCATTGTTGTTGGGGACGGGTATGGTGGGCAAGCACGCTGTGGATGCCGTTGTGCACCTTGGCAATATTGAGCGTAATAACCAGCATATAGAGCAGGGGGGCATGGGTGCGGTTTGCCGGGCGATTGGACGCAACCTCACAGCAAACCGGGATGGAATGATTCCTTTTTTGAACAACACCGACATCCTGATTGATGCCACCCAGCGGCGCAACCCTGACAAACCCGTGATTCCCAACGATTGGATCCAGTACCTACCGCAGCACGCCATCTTGCTGGACCTGTCTGTTGACCCCTATTTGCCCAAAGCCGATCCACCCGTGGTCAGGGGAATTGAGGGCATCCCGATGGGCAATTTGGATAAATTTGTGTTTTGTCCGGAAGATCCCGATTGGGAAGAGACGATCTCGCCCGGGGTGCCCACGACACACCGCAGAACTGCTGTCAGCTGTTATTCCTGGCCGGGATTTCACCCGGAGGCTTGCATGAGCCATTATGGACACCAACTGGATCCTCTGATGCCGATTTTGTTCAGAAAGGGTTACGACGCGCTTTCGCCTGAGGGCGATTATTTTGAGCGGGCGCTCTATCGAGGGACGCTGCGGGCATGGGAAGATGAGATCGCCAATGGTTGAGTGGTGTGGTTGCATGGTTACAGGCTATAAAGTTCAGCAGCTTTAAGGCCAATTACCTTCAAGGGTTATGTTTGTAGCGGAAGGATTGTGGTGTATGATTGGGGTATTGACACGATCCATCCGTTCGAGGGATGGGCGTTCTGATTCTTGTGAGGCAAATCATTTTTCGTTCATTACGGTACAGACATGACAATGAAAGTGTGATCCTGGTTCTGACGATCCTGCTCGTGCTGGCAGTGATCGTGCTTACATCCACGGTCACATTCTGTCTAAGCGGCGTCTTTGTGGTTGGCATGTTCGTTCTCAGTGCGTTGATGATCCGGTCGCACCATCAATCCCTGATGCGCACAGCCTATGCCATCAACCCGGTTCAAACGCCTGAATTAGCCGACGTGGTGGAAGAATGTGCGCTCAAACTTCAACCGGGCCCTGTGGATGTGTTCCTGGCAAAAGAAAAGCAGATGAATGCCTATACCTTTGGTGTGGGCGACCCAAAGGTGCTGGTGCTGTTCAGCCCTTTACTCAAAGTGATGTCTCCCGGGGAGTTGAAGTTCATTATCGGTCATGAGATGGGGCATGTCGCCCTGGGGCATACCTGGCTCAATACGATCGTGGGCGGGCTGGCTGGTATTCCAGCGCCCTTTGGCGCGGCGGTGATCCTCTATGCGGCTTTTCGCTGGTGGAATCGTTTATGTGAATTCTCCGCAGATAGGGCGGGCTTGCTGGCATGCGGCGATCTGCACCACGCGACCCTGGCGCTGGTCAAGCTGGTTGCGCCGGAGATCCGCAGCCAGGTGGACTTTGATAAAGCCCTTGCCCTGATTGACGCAGAGGATGACCTGGCTTCCAACCGTATAGCAGAAGCCTTTCAGAGCCATCCCATGTTAATCCGGCGGATCAACGAACTGCGTGAATATGCCAGGTCGGAGGAATATCGCCAGTTGCAAGCCGGGGTGAACCGTAACGTAGGAGTCCGCTCAACTCGACCTGTAGCTTATGGGCGTCCAACGCCCCCTGTCACCATGGCGCAAGCCGAGCCAGAAGAAAAACAACAGGTTCCCCCTGAAGAGCGCTGGCCCTGGTTGAAGGGACGCGATTAACCAACCATCGCCGGGAAATCCCGTTTATGAAATAACCCAGATCTCCGAAGGTCTCTTTGGGAAGAGGCTGTCCAGCAGGTTGCGGGTCTCATCATTTTTTGTGGTGCAATCCGCAAAGGCATGCTGCAGTTCTGTCATTGAACGATGCCCGAAAATCAGGTGGAGATGGGTGAGCGGTGGAAATGCGGCATGTGCATCCCCAAGCTCTTTGAAGGACAGGGGCTTGATCTCAATGATTTCACCATTTTGGATATTCAGCGCGATACCGCCCCGATAGAAACTGAGCTTAAGGTTTCCCGTGTAATGGGCAAAGGCAGATTGCGACAACCGCCTTTCGAGCGCGGGTTTGATCAGCCTGAGAAAAGCCAGCAGATCGGCAACCCGGATGTAATAGGCGTAAGGCGATCGAACGCGCGCCAGCATTGAAGCAGCTACATGGTAGGCTGGGTGGGATTCGCCTAACCAAAAGCCAAAAGTCTTTTGCGTCTGGTTCTGTTCCTTTGCCAACGCTTCACCCCTCTGCCAGAGAAAGCGGATCACACTGGGGGTGATTTCAGCCCAGGAGGCCTCTTCAGTGATTTCGTACAGGGTCAGGGCGCTCATATCGCCCCACTTGATGGGTGGGAGGGCAATAAATCCAACCGCCGCACCGTTGATACTCTCTATGATGAACAGGTCACGACGGTTGATATTGTACTTGCGTTGTTGAGCGACCTCGTACCGCCAGAG
>DIXG01000055.1 GCA_002436005.1 Anaerolineaceae bacterium UBA6086
GCACAGATTATGCAGAACTGGCAAAGGTGGATGCGGTTTCGATTTGCGTACCCACACCGCTGCGCAAAACGGGTGATCCTGACCTGTCATTCATCGCCTCAGCCAGCAAGTCCCTGGCACCTTATTTGCACCCGGGCATGGTGATTGTGCTGGAATCCAGCACCTATCCAGGTACAACCCGTGAGATGGTTCTGCCCGAGATGGAAGTAGTAAGCGGGCTGAAGGTTTGTGAAGATTTCTTTCTGGCTTTCTCCCCGGAACGGGTTGACCCGGGACGCGAGGATTGGACGACGATCAATACCCCTAAAGTAATTGGCGGCATCACAGAAACCTGTGGTGAGGTGGCTGCCGCCTGGTATGCCCAGGCGCTGGATACAGTGGTGCCGGTCTCCACTTGCGAAGTCGCGGAGATGGCAAAGCTGCTTGAGAACACCTTCCGCATGATCAATATTGGGTTGGTGAACGAACTGGCGATCATGTGCGATCGTCTCAAGGTGGACGTTTGGGAAGTGATCGATGCCGCGGCCACAAAGCCCTTCGGGTTTATGAAGTTCACACCCGGTCCCGGCCTGGGCGGTCACTGTATCCCGATAGATCCGCTGTATCTCTCCTGGAAGCTGCGCTCGCTCAACTATAATGCGCGTTTCATTGAACTGGCATCCGAAATCAATACCTCCATGCCGCGTTATACCCTCGGCAAAATCCAGGATGCGCTCAATTTGCAGAAGAAATCTGTGAATGGCAGCCGTGTGCTGATCCTTGGCGTTGCTTATAAGCCTGACATTGATGATCTGCGAGAATCCCCCGCGCTGGATGTGATCCATCTCTTACAAGAAAAAGGTGCAGATGTGGTTTACCACGATCCATTCATTTCCCATTTTAATCATGAAGGCTTGAATATGGAGTCCGTTACTGACTTGATGGGTGAGGTGGCAAAGGCGGATTGTGTGGCGATCATCACCAATCACAGCCAGTATGATTACCCGGCAATTTTGGCATCTGCCCAGATGGTAGTGGACACGCGCAACGCACTGGGTAAACTGGGCAAAGATCATCCGAAGGTTGTCAGGCTTTGATGTCCAGTTATCTACTGACCGGCGCAGCTGGCTTCATTGCCTACCGCGTGACTGAGATGCTCCTGGAAGCAGGGCACCGTGTGTATGGCGTGGATAATCTCAATGACGCCTATGATGTGCGCCTGAAGACCTACCGTTTAGGTCGTCTGCAGCAGCATCCCGAATTTAGTTTCAAGAAGATGGACATTGCTGACCGTGCTATTCTGGAAGACCTGCAAAATTGGCTCCCCGATGATGTGGCTGGTGTGATCAACCTGGCAGCCAGGGCTGGCGTGCGCACGAGCCTGACAGATCCCTGGGTCTATGTGGATACCAATATGACCGGTACGTTGAATCTTCTGGAATTCTGCCGTCAGCATAAGATCAGGAAATTCATTTTAGCGTCGACCTCCAGCCTGTATGCAGAAGAATCTGAGCCCCCCTTTAGCGAAGAAGATGACAGCAGCCATCCTCTTCAGCCTTATGCTGCGAGCAAAAAGGGCGCTGAGGTGATGGCATATGTTTATCATCATCTTTATGATCTGGATGTCACAGTGTTGAGATATTTTACCGTTTATGGCCCGGCAGGCCGTCCTGATATGGTCATGTTCCGTTTTTGCCAGTGGATTGCTGAAGGCCGTCCGGTCATTGTGAACGGTGATGGTGAACAATCTCGTGGGTTCACCTACCTGGATGATATCGCTCGCGGCACGATCCAGGCGCTCAAGCCTGTGGGTTATCAGATCATCAACCTTGGCGGACATGAGGTGATCACGATCAATCAGCTGATCTCGATGCTGGAAAAGCGGATTGGCAAAAAAGCCCAGGTGGTTCATCAGCCTTTTCATAAGGCAGATGTGCGCACCAATAAGGCCGATACCACCCTTGCGCAGGAGATCCTGGATTGGAAGCCGCAGGTCCGGCTTGAGGAAGGGATCTCGCACCTGGTGGACTGGTATATGCAAGAACGGTCGTGGGTGAGCCAGGTAGAAACCCCATGAAGCGTTTCTTCTCAGGCTTGAGGACTTGGGGAAAAGACATCGTCCTGAAGAAAGTGATTGGCAATTCAGCCTATCTGTTTGGCAGCCAGGCGATCAGTGCTGTTCTGAGCATTCTGACGGCAAACCTGCTCGGTGTTGCCAGCTTTGGGGAGCTGGGTGTGGTGGTTTCTTTCGTCACCAATATCAACCGGCTGCTCTCCTTTCGCATGGGCGATTTTGTGGTGCGTTATGTCGGGGGATTTTTGGTGGAAGACAAACGCAAAGAAGCCGCTGCGGTGATCAAGTTTGCCGCACTGGTTGAGGTGCTGACCTCCCTCCTGGCTTATGTGGTCTTGATCCTGCTGGCAGGCTGGGGCGCAGCCAATTTTGCCAAAGACCCTGCGACCAAGCCCCTTTTCATGATCTATGGGATTGCAATTCTTGGCAACCTGATGGCTGAAACAGCGATGGGGGTGCTGCATGTCATGGGGCACTTCCGTTCGCAGGCGCTTCTGAATTTATTTCAGAGCTTGCTCACGGCCGGTTTGTTGATTGCTGTTTTTGTTGGACAGGGCGGCATTTATGCTGTGATGCTGGTTTACCTGGTTGGAAAAATGGTTTTGGGGATTGGACCGGTATTGCT
>DIXG01000098.1 GCA_002436005.1 Anaerolineaceae bacterium UBA6086
TCAGAGCTGAGCCAGCAAGCGTACACAGCGTTCTTTGCCTGGCGTCATCAGATGGAGCACACGGACAACCGGCTGCGGATGGTTTTGTATCACAGCAGTCAGGAAAAAGTGAGAGCCATTTCTGACACCTTGCTGAACCTGTACCAGCATATCCGTCTGGCAATGATCCGCTTTTCTGCGATGGAAAGCAAATCACAATTGCCTTTCCAAACCCAAAGCGCAGAAATGGAGAGCCTTCTTGACCACCTGACAGCAATTGAGGACCAGCTCATTCATCAGCCACAAGAGCGAAAATTCCCGGACTGGCAGAAAGCATATGAGGAAATCCTCTCAGCGCCGACCACGCAAGCCCGCCAATCTCTGGTGGTGTCCCTGCCGGAAAATCACCCATTATCGCCCTGGCTGGTACAATCCATTCTCGAAAATAATTAATAATTTCAACCTATTACTGGAATAAGACATGGAAAAAATTAATTTTGGTCCTGACCAAAGCATGACAATTACTGAGCCTCTCGACACCTGGCTTTCCGCCGGGTTACGCGATTATGCTGTCCCCGAGGCAGTAGGCTCCTCTGCGCGCGTGTTCAATCTACAGTATGCTCCCCTCTCAGGCGAATACGGGGATACTCCTGCGATTAAAATCATGCGCCCGGATAACAAGCAATACGCCCTGCCGCTCTTTCGCAGTGAGGTTGAAATCCTTGACCAGATGCAAGCAGTCCCTGGCGTCACCCCCATGCTCGGATTGGGATTTCTGAAGGTGACCGAAGGGCGCTGGCCAGGTGAGATTGCGCCTCTCTCAACCTCTCTGGCAACCCAGGCTTCCGCTGTTGAACTTGCTGGTGAGGCAGACCTCTTCGCACCTGCGGAATCGGACCTTTTCCTATCAGAACTGCATGGGCGCGTGGCAAAAGATTGGCTGGCATTCATTATTCTGCCCCGCCGCTGGGAAGACAATCTTTACTTGCGCTGTGATGCCGGTTATACCCGTGGCGAGTTTCACCGCACCTACCCTGTCAGTGATGCCCTGCAAGCAGCCATTCAAATCTGCGACATACTCCAGCAGGCACATGCTAAGAATATCATTTACCTGGACCACAAAATTCTCCACTACTACTGGAACCAACCCCGCCAGCAGGTTTACGTTCTCGACTGGAATATCGGACGGACAGTGACCAACGGCAACTCGCAAGAAGTCTTTGCCTTTGACATCCTGCAATTCAGCGCTCGGGCGCTGCACCACCTGCTCACGGGTCGCCAGGCGCCTGGCTCCGTTAAAGTTGGACCCAACAAGCCCGAAGACATTCAGAATGCACCAGAGAAATATGAGCCAGTGTGGACCTATGACGACCAGAAGCGGCTCACCCCGGACGAAATGGATGTTTTGGGGAAAGCCATTCAGGGGCATTATCAGACGGCGGAAGAATTGTCAGACCAGCTGCAATCCCTGAATAATCAACGACAATCCTTAGCGTGAGAAAGCTGCCTTAGAAAGGAAACCCATGTTACAAGACCTCATTCTACGGGCAAAAGAAGTCCTCGATCAAACCCAACCATCAGACGAGGCGCTGATCGATACAGAAAATGCGCTCAGCGCCTACCTTGAAGCGATCGCGACTGAACGGATCACCGAGCCGGTATCTTTCACTGAACTGGAACATGCCAATCGCTTGCTGCGTGAAATTCGGCGCGAACGATCCCGCCGATTGGCTGAAGTTCAAAGCATAGAAAGTTCGCAATCATCCGATGATGTTTCTCCGGATAAACCCTCCACTGCCACAGAACGTGTGAGCGTTTCACCCCAATTGGGTGAAGATGATTCCTATGATCCTTTGCGAAAATTCCTCAGCTCCAGTCATGATTCTGAAGCGGAAACATTGATGGATACTGCCGAAGAAGCCTTCTATGCGGGCAACTACCAGAAAGCGATCCCGCTTTTTGAAAAAGTCCTCCAAATTGAACCCGGATGGGCGCGTGCCCAGGAGCACCATGATGAGGCTGAAGAATTCCTCCGCACAGGCAACATCCCTTCCGTCGCATTACCGCCCGAAGCCGGGAAGGCTTATGGTAAAGCGCAATCAGCTGCTCGTGTGTTCCGCTACCAAACCGCACTCGACTATCTCGATGAAGCCTTCGCCAGTCTGAAGCAATCAGGGATCAATCGCTGGCGTGAAGGTGAGGAATTGAGACAGGACCTTGAAAACCAGATGCAAGCGCACGAGGTCTATCTTGAAGGAATTGAGATCCTCCGCCAGGGCGATTTGCAGGGTGGGCTATCCAAATTTCAAACAGCCGCCAGCGCAGTTGCCCTGCCGGAATATGTGGACAAAGCCAATGAGGTGCGGGAAGATATCGCTTCTCTCAACGAGATTGCGGATGTGGTCAACCTGAGCGGCAATATTTCGCCGGATAAACTGGCAGACGCACGCCAGAAACTGGACCGACTCTCACTTAAATATGGCGAAATTGCCCAGATTTCCAGGCTGCGCAACCGGATGGAGATCGTTTTACCAGCCGTCACCAACAGTTTAATTGAACAAATCCGCCAGTTCAAACGCCAGGGCGATGCTGCCAGCACCCTCAAAGCCGCCAAGGACGCTTATGACCGGGCACACGAAGCGCTGAACACGCTGCAAACACTTCAATCTGACCATTCCCAGGGTGTTGCCCTCCAGGCAGAAACCCGAGACGCACGACAGCAAATTGAAACCCTGGAAGACGACCTGCAGCGGGCAAACCAGGCGCTGAACACCGACAACCGGTTTTTCCCCCGCAACGCATTCCTGATCAGTAAAGAAGTGCGTACCCGTTTTCCACAGGATCCAGAAGTTCTGGAACTGAAGAAACGCTTGCGCTGGTATTACGTCACACTCTATGGCGGCGGCGCGCTGGTCAGCCTTTTGATCCTCCTGATCCTCTGGTTTGGTGGGCGCGGTATTGCTTCCCTGGTGAGGCAAAGGCAGCTGGCGAATTTGCCAACTGCAACGGCAACCGCAACCGTCACGCCCACCAGCACAATCACACCAACGCCAACCCAAACCGCCACACCCACGCCGGAACAATCGCCCACACCCGATTTCTCCCCCACGCCCACCCCAATCATCCGCGGCACGGTCATTCGCAACCTGTGGGCATACAGCGGCTGTTATGAATCCACTAACCAGGTTGGACGGATTCCCGAAGGTGGGGAGGTGACGCTGATTGCCCTGCCAGACCGGGTGTTTGACAGCCTGGGGCGGGAATGTGTGCTGGTGGAATATCGAGGTGAAACACGGACTGTGCTCGGCTATCTCCTGATTGCCGATATTCTCATCCCCTGATTAACTATCGTAAATTAAAAAATCCCGGTTTCTATCAAGATCCCGGGATTTTTTATATTACGGTAGAAACCTTTGGTCTGGGCCTTCCATGGAGGTTCAACACCTCCAACAAATTCATCCACCCCCGGACCGCCCAAACGGTGCAGTCGCCAGAGCCCATACACATAACTGATGACCAAAACGATAATTGTGACAGGCCAGCCCAGGAGTGTGTTTGCCCACGCCAGGGTAGAAGCATGACCCCGCTGGAAAAGTAAAAACTGAAGGCCCAATCGGAGCCTGATCCTGAACTAATTCCTGCCCATGAAAATAAACTGATAGCTGTTCAATAATTTCATCATTTCGATGGAAATTTGAGTTTTATTTGCACGCCTCTCTGACCGGGCTTAATCATTCCAACCATGGAAGGTAAAATGAGATCGCAATCACACTTGATGCATTGGAGAACCTTTGGCACGCACAAGACAGGGTAAAGCCTACACCTGGCAATTAGATAACACACCCATCGGCAGCGGTGATGCCGGTGAGGTTTACGCTGCCAGGTGCATCGAGCAGCCTGACCCTGCCGACAAGACCAGCGAGGGTGTGGCAGCCGCTCAACCGGGGGAGGAAGAAATTCAAGAGGTTGCCGCTTCAAATCCCGAGCCGGATGAGGATGCGTCAGCTGAGGCCCAACTATCCATGGACGATTTATTTTAGAAAGGAACACGAAAATGGCTGAAATATCCACCTTTATCGTCAAGCCCAACGGCGCCAAGCTTGAGATGGTCACCTTACCGGAGGATATGGCCGCGGAAGATGTGCTGACCCTGGCCAAAGCGTCCGCTGCCAGACAGGGGGACGCCGAGATCGCCCTAGCGGTGGTCGATCAGGAGAAGGTCGAAGAGGCAGCGGGAGAACGTAATATTTACCTGAAACAATCGGCGGCCAAGACCAAGGTCTAGCCAATGGCGCTGTGGGGTGCCGCTCCCGTCAGACAAGGGACGGGAGCGACAGGGTGATGAACCGCGATTGACGAAATATATCGTTTAAAACTAAGGGTTAACAATACACTGGAGAACAATTTCCAAATTTATTTGTTTAATCAACCTACCGCGGACCAGCCACCACCGATCGGAACTTATATCCGTATATCAGAATCTGTCCACGAGGGGTTATGTGGAAGTGCTGGTTGGGCGGCTCTCTCCTAGAAGCATATGTCCCTTACGTCGGTCTGTTAAGACAACCAGTAACAGTAAAACCAATGCAGTCAGCACTCCTGCAGCATCTGCAAGATCTGCGACCACTGCAGAAGCCTGCTGAGTGCCCACCACTATCCCCAATGTATCGCTGAAAAGCAGTTCATAGACAAGATTGTTGCCCGTGTGAACCCAAAGAGGCAGCCAGAGGCTGTTCAGGTATAGAAAGGACAATGCGAGCAGCAATCCACTCATCAAGTAGGAAAGTACCCCTGCCCAAGTCTGCTCTGAGCCAAGGTGAAAAGCGGCAAAGATCAAGGCGCTCAGCAACCCGGAAATAACGGGGCGAAGACGGTCGTTGAGATTGGCAAGGGTGTAACCGCGAAAGAGCACTTCCTCACTCCACGCTGTTCCGATAACTACCACGGCGAATAGAGCATATCCCAATTCACTTTGGCCAACTCTTAATCCCTGTACGCTAAATCCCCCTATAACCCATAGAATCACCATCTTCACGGCAGGGACAATCGCTCCTAAAAACAACCCGAGAAGCACCATCAGTCCTGGACGCCTGGGCATAGTCCATCCTATTTCTGCTGAAGGACGTCGATCGACCCAGCGTGTTAGGGCAAATACAATGCATGTAACCGCTACGACCGAGAGAAGCGCCGTGAACAGAAGGAGCCCTTGTGGAGGATTCTGAACCACACTCTGAATCTCAGATGAGGCGACACCGAAAGCAAGCAAAACAAGCAAAGCGACCACTCCGTTTGCTATCAGCACCAAGCCGTGACATAACAACAACCTAACAAGGACCCAAAACCAGCCACATCGTCTCTCCATAAGACCTCCTCACATAAAAACAACTTGATGCATATCCCGTCGATATTATCCAGTGATGCTACAAATAATCGTCCACTCACTCACGAAGCAACAGAACTGGTCAATCTATTGTACATTAAGTAGACGTCATAGTGAACTGTTCTCAGTGTTAGGGCAAAGTAGTAATGTCCTATTTTAGCAAAGGATTATGCAACCTTTTTTCTGTAAATTTGAGCTTAAAATAGATATCCTATCGGATTGTTTGAACTTTCTTCGAAATAAAACAAACAGAGGCTGCCAGTTTGGCAGCCTCTTTGATTACTAATCGACCATTTATTACTTACTGAAATATTGGCAGGTAGATCTTCAAATATGGAGTCACGGTGATGTGTACTGTTGCCTCGTCAATATATTCCTGCCTCTGAGGAATACCCAGGAAGTAATAGGTAAACTGATCTTCACCGAAAAATCCTGGATCGGGTGTATAAACGAAAGAACCATCCTCATTCAACACAAGGCTGCCATTTGCAGGACCCTCTTTGAGATCCACAAATGTGCTGTCGGTTGGATCAGGATCATTATCATTTTCCATCACACCAGGCGCAGGCACATCCAATAGACCATCCTGGCTGACCACGTAAAAATCATCCACAGCATAAGGTGAATCGTTGATATTGATCACCTCAATGGAGATCGTTGCCGGATCAGAATCTTCCAATCCATCATTGACAACAAATGTAAAGCTATCCAGGCCGTAAAAGTCGTCAAACGGCGTGTAAACCAGATCAGACGCTGTTCCACTGAGTGTGCCATAGGTCGGGTCGGTTTCCACCCTGTATGTAACAGGTCCGGGTTCCAACCATGAGCCTGTCAGGGTAATATCCAGCGGGGTCTCCTCATCGGTGGTCAGGGATTGTGGATCCGCAATGGGTTTAATATTGGGCGTGTTGGTGAAAGCAGCAAATGCTTCTTCTTCTTGCATACCAACGCCATCAGCCTCGTGTAACACAGTGTTCGTGATCAGGGTTTCGACATCAGTTTCAACTAACGCATCAAATGTGATCACCACCGGGTTTGCTCCGGCTTCGGTGTAATCAAAACAAATCACGTCGCCGCTGGCGGGAATGTAATCCATGAAGGTGAAAGATGTACCCACTGTTCCATCATAATTCTCAAGCCCAATGGAGCCCCAGGGCATCCAGTCAGAGCTCACATTATCAAAGGCGAACACCAGATCTGGCCACCCTTCAGTGGGATCCAGGTCACGCCAGGACCAGACCTGGTAGTCCATCACAGCATCAGGGTAATTCCATTCAATCGTGTCATCAAACTGAATTGCCCAGAGTACACCACTTCCCCATGCAGCAGCACTGACACCTTTTACGCCTGCTTCATAGACAATTTCCATATCATACAACCAGGGGGCAACAATACCGTTTGGCTCAGTTGGATCTGGAAATTCCTGTGGGATCCAATCCCACCTCACGGTGCGGGGTCCCATGTAAAAATAACCATCATCAGTGAAGGTTGGCCCCGCAGAGATCGTCTCACCGAAGTACTGCTGACCTGTGCCTAAGCCTGTGAATGACCAGGAAATGGTATCACCAGCAAGGCCCGCGATCGGCAGGGCACCAATTGCCTTAAGATCTAAATAACCGCCGCCAAAAGGAGTGTCACAATAATCCGGGTTTGTCTCCGGTGTGGAAGCCACATAGCTAAATTCAATCTTGGGCATCATGCCAGTCCATGTGACTGCGTTATTAACTGCATCATACTCAGCCAGCGTGAATGAACCTGTTGTTTCGAGTGATCCATCCACATAAGTCACGCCGTCCGGCAGCTCATCATACAGGGAGTAATTTACCGCTGATCCTGTTCGGTTCGGCTCAATGGTGATGGTATAAGTGACAACATTGCCATTTTCCGTTGTCTCAACATTCACTTCTTTGGTGACATCATCATAGGGTCGGTACACATTCAATTCTGTTTCACCAATATCACCCGGGCTATCTGGAGCAGATCCCACATCAAACCAGCCATACCAAGCTGAAAGGGGTTCCATCTCAGGAATATCCCAGGTGATTTCCAGATCAAATTCCTCTAATGCAGAAATGGGTGAGGGACCTGATACCTCAAAATTGGTGGACTCAACATCGGGCACCAAACCCAATGCCAGTGTCACATCATCTGGATTGGAATCACCGCCCCAATTTTGTACCAGGACCCACCAATCAAAGGCGATCGGGTCGGTCCAGCTTAAATATTCGAGAGCCGCACCGGTTGCTGCAAAATCCCATACTGTTGATGCTGAAGGTGTGGGACCATAACCAAAGAATAAATCAAGGTCACTTGCCGTGGTCTCAAGCACCTCCATGACGACCCGCTTGGTGCCTGCAGGTATGGTAAAGGTCGTAAACCAGACATCATCGAGATTATCGTAGGGATCACTATTATACGGATCACCAGGCAATTCAAACTCAAATAACTCTGCTTCAGTCAACCCGGCAGTTGTCACCGTCAACTCAGGAATATCGATGGAATACAGATCTTCCAATAAAACCCCACCCGCATCTCGGTAAACATTCTTTTCAACCAGTGATGGCAGGTTACCAGCGTCCGGGAAAACAGCTATTGGGAATCTGGCATCAGTGATTGTTTCACCGGTGGAAAAGACATCTTCTGTGTCAAATGTAATCCAGGCAAATTGCCACTCACCAATCTCCGCATCCATCACATCCACATCAAACTGAACGGACTGTGTCGCGCCAGGCGCTAAAGTGAATGCCGCTGGTGTTGGCGTAATTTCAACGCCCAATGGGGCTTCTACCTGAACTACATAATCCGTATCAACCCCTGCTACGTTCCTAACTGTCCTGCTGAAAGAACAAAGCCCCACACATTGGCTGTTCTGATATGAAGGTAGATTCAAAGTCTTCACATCGCCACCCTCAGCTGGATTTGCCGCTGTGAAATTCGCAACGGTTTCATCCATAACCAAGCCGATCAGTGCTGCTTTGGTCAGATCAATTCGCCCATTACCAACATCAAAGGGATCTGCTGGCGTGATGCCATCTTCCTTGACCATGGAGTCCTTATAGGCAGACATCATCAGCGCCGATTTGATTTCAATCGGACTCCATGTGGGGAAAAGGTCCTTGAGTAGCAATGCCGCACCCGCCCCATGAGGGCTTGCCATCGATGTACCGGACATCAAGTCAATTTCAGCCACTGAGCCAATACCACCAAAGGGAGCAGCAGCGCCAGATGTGGCATAAGCAGCCAGGATATTCGTCCCAGGCGCAGCCACATCCGGTGTGAGGATATCCAGTAACTGGTATGGGCCGCGTGAACTGCCCTCCGCGATGATATCCGCCCAGATAGCTTTTGTTCCAGCAACCTGGTCGCTTAATATCGTGGTTTGCAAAGTGGACGACATCATCGCCACAATGGCTTCACCATCCACCTTGTCAAGCATGGCAGAGGGGATTGTGGTGGCTTCACTGCCACCCATCACAATCGGTGGACCACCAGAATTGTTATAGATGAGGACACCCTCAGCCCCTGCGTTTGCCGCGTTTTCAATTTTCACAGCAAAACTACAGGTGCCACGAGAAATCAAGGCAACTGAACCCTCAAAGAAATCCGTGCTAAATTCTGCGCACCCCTCATAGTTTGCAAGAACATCGTCACCAGACCACCGAATTGGTTTATCAACAAGATCCTCAGTAAATAATCGACCAGTGCCTGGCAATGCTACTGCCTCGTAGGGTGTGAGACTTCCTGGTTCATAGACTTTGACAGGAAAACCAAAAATCCGCCCATGTGTGCTGTTGCCAACATTTAAATTCCAGGCAGGTGCTTTGTACACCGTGCTGGGGTCAGGTCCATCATTCCCGGCAGAAGTTGAAGTTAGAATACCTGCGGAAATCGCTTCCAGCATTGCCAATTCAACTGCGTTATCATATGGGTTTACAGGACTGGTGGGACCAATTGAATAATTGAGGACATCCACACCATCGATGACTGCCTGCTGCACTGCAGCCACAGAATAAGCGTTGGGGCAGCCACTCGCGTGACAAACATCGTATGCAATAATATTAGCATGAGGTGCCATGCCCGAAATAGTCACGGTAATGCCATTAAAATCCAAATCCGGCAGATAGTTGCCTGCTGTAGTAGAGGCGGTGTGTGATCCGTGAGAATTATTATCCTCACCGAAAACAGCTTCATCTGCCTGAGTATAGGCATACACCCCAACCAGTTTGTCATTACAGACATAATTCGTTGGGTCGGAAGCACACAGCCCCTTGTATTCCGTACCAAAGGGATTAGTGTGCACAAAACCATCACCGCCAACTGCGGCGAAGGATGGATGATCCATATTGATTCCAGTATCCAGTATGCCAACCAGCATGCCCTCACCATCGGTCTTTAAAGCGCCAGGGGTGCTGGCGGTATCTTCCCATAGTTGATCCACACCCAAAAATTCTGGGCTCACATCAGTCGTCGGCTGCCAGACATCGTCAGGCAAAACCGCACGCACACCATCAAATGCTGCCAGCTGCTGTGCCTCCTCAAACGACATCTTCGCGGCAAAGCCATTCAGGATCACATCATATCGATGGATAATTTCCAGTTTTCGCTCGAGTTTGGTTTCAGCAGATGAAATAAATCCATCCTGCTTGCCTCTAAGGTACTTCAAATAGCGCATGCTATTCGAGCTTTCAACAGTAAACTCCTGATCTGTCAGCTCTGGATTTGTGGCAGGATACCCTGCTACATCTCCTCGGTAGGAGATCAGAGAACTATCCTCCAACAGAACGATATAGCTATCTGTTCGAGGCATACTCTCAAGCAGAGTAGCTTTCACTGTTTCCATCTCTCCGACCTCGAGCCCTTTTAGGCGCGGATCAGTATCCTCAGTTTGAGCCATTGTCGGTGATGCCAACATGCTCAACAACACAAGCAAACCAAACATTTTCATAGCAATCTTTTTCATGATCTTCACTCCTGAATCCTCATTTTCTATAAAAACAACCAAGGCAAAAAGATTACGAATTTTTCGAAGGATAACCTCCTTCCCAACAGGCAAAAAGGATTCCAGCATCAATTCCTTTTGACGATAACCGCTTATTAGTTGAAGTTTGTTTAGGAAAATAGATTTGGCAGCGATACAAGATCGCAAACTTATTTGGCATCATTGATTTCCACAATTTCTTCTGTGTGCCAGTCCCAATCGCTTATGAAAGTGCGGCTGCCACCCAGATTTCTTGCATACATTGAGATTTATTTAACACCATTATACAATAAATTCCATCTTTGCAATGCTGAAATTTGTTTAATGAACTGATAATTTAGGCGATGGAACTGACAAAGCCACACCACACAATAAGCATAGTTTACATGGCGACAGGCTTCAAACCAGGCATTGAAATGCATCAAAACAACATTAATCTAAGGGATTTCACTCAGTGTTCAATCTCACTCAAAATGCTGATAATAGATTAACAATTTCATATTATAATTAACCATGACTCTACTGAAAAAACGACTG
>DIXG01000068.1 GCA_002436005.1 Anaerolineaceae bacterium UBA6086
GGGCGAATATCAGACGCCCGTGCAGGAACATGTCTATCTCCAGCCTGAGGCGGGTGTTTCCTATATTGATTCAGAAGGGCGCATCACGGTCATTGTCGCCGGGCAATGGACGCATGAAGACCGAGAGCAAATTGCCCACGCCCTGGATGTGCCTGAAGAAATGGTTCGTGTGATTTATCCTGCCATGGGCGGCGCTTTTGGCGGTCGTGAGGATATATCCATTCAGATCGTGCTTGGTTTGGCTGCCATGCGGCTGCACGAGCGGGGCATTGATCGCCCTGTAAAAATCATCTGGAGCCGGGAAGAATCGATCATCGGTCATCATAAGCGGCATCTGTATAAGCTCAAAGCGAAATGGGGTGCAACCAGAGACGGCAAGATCCTGGCAGCAAAAGTGGATATCAAAGCCGACGGCGGCGCCTATGTCTACACATCGCCAAAGGTAATGGGAAACGCAATTCTGCAGGCCAGCGGACCCTATGACATCCCCAATGTGTGGGTCGATGCCGACTCGGTGTATACCAATAATGTGCCTGGCGGCGCCTTTCGCGGTTTTGGTGGTCCGCAGGGTGCCTTTGAGGCAGAAATGCAAATCAATAGATTGGCAGAAGCGCTGGGTATGGACCCCGTCGAACTTCGCATGAAAAACTTGATGTCAGATGGATCCATGACATCAATGAACTCGGTGATGCCCGATGGTGTCACTATTCAACCGGTAACAAAAACCTGTGCGGAACATGCTGGGTGGCAGGAACAGGAAACAGGCTGGCAAGCCCCCAAACCCTTAGCGGATGATGGCGTGATCAAACGAGGAAGAGGAATTGCCTGTGCCTTTAAAAACGTCGGATTTTCCTATGGATACCGTGAGAACGCCAATGCGATTGTGGAATTGCATGGAAAAGAGGAGATTGAACGGGTGGTTTTGCATCATGCTGGGGCGGATGTGGGACAAGGCGCTCATTCTGCGTTCAAACAAATCGCCGCAGAAATACTGGACATCCCCGTTGAAAAGATTGATATGATCGTTTCCGATACTGCCTTTACCGGTAATGCAGGTAGTTCATCGGCTTCAAGAATGACATTCATGGGCGGGAATGCGGTTGCAGGCGCAGCCAAAGAAGCGCGTGAAAAATGGCTCGCAGAAGAACGCCCTGCCATTGCAGACTACACTTACTATGCACCCCGTACCAGCCAGCTTGATCCTGAAACCGGAGAATGCGTGCCGAATTTTTCTTATGGGTATGTGGCAGAGGCTGTTGAGCTTGAGGTCGATACCGAAACCGGTGAAATCCGCCTGCTCAAGGTGATTTGTGCAAATGATGTGGGTAGGGCGATCAACCCGATGCAGGTCGTCGGGCAAATTGAAGGCTGCATTATTCAGGCAGCAGGCTACGTCCTGATGGAGAATTTTATTCAAAAAGATGGGTATGTGGTGACAAACATGCTCTCCAATTACCTGATTCCAACCGTTTTGGACATCCCTGTGGCGGTTGAATCCATCATCCTGGAATATGCAGAGCCCAATGGTCCCTTTGGTGCGCGTGGGATGGCAGAAATGCCCTATTTGCCGCTGGCGCCGGCTATCATGCATGCCCTGTACGATGCCACAGGGGTTTGGTTCCACGATTTCCCCCTGACTCCTGAGCGTGTCCTTCGAGGCCTGGGAAAGATCAAATGACTCCTTATGTGTTGATCTGGGGGGGCGGTGATTTAGCCAGCGGGGTTGCGTTAAGACTCCATCATGCAGGCATTCGGATTCTGATTGTCGAAACCCATCAGCCGCTGGCTGTGCGTCGGTCTGTTTCGTTTGCGCAAGCCGTCTATGATGGGAGAACCCAGGTTGAAGACATTTTTGGCGTTCTAATACAAGGTCCTGACGAAATGCAAACTGTCTGGTCAAGTGGCGCGATCCCGGTGCTGGTTGATCCTGAGTTGACAATTCTATCCCTGCATCCCCCGCTTGTTTTGGTTGATGCCAGGCTAAAGAAGAAAAAACTGCCTGGACGTCTGGGGGATGCGGAGCTGGTCATTGGTTTAGGCCCGGGATTCACAGCCGGCGAAAATTGCCATGCGGCGATTGAAACCAATCGCGGGCACTTTTTAGGGCGTGTATATTGGGAGGGCAGCACGCAGGAGGACACCGGTGTGCCGGGGACCGTTCAGGCATATGCCTGTGAAAGGGTGCTCTTTGCCCCGGATGATGGCATCATTGAGAACCTTTCCTCCATTGGTGCTCATGTACAAAAAGGAGATCCAATCCTGGTTGTTAATGGAAAGATCGTGCGGGCTCCCTTTGATGGGCTCCTGCGGGGATTAATCCATGAAGGGATTCAGGTTCGTCAGGGGATGAAAGTTGGGGATGTAGATCCGCGACCTGAGGTGTATCGCAGTGAGTTTGTCTCTGAAAAGTCACTGGCAATCGGTGGCGGCGTGCTGGAAGCCGTGCTGACAAAGGATGCCGTTCGCACAAAGCTCTGGAAGGCGTAAGATATGGATCTTGCCCGAGCGTTTAATGTCAAAGCAGGGCAAAGTCTGGCATTTATTGGCGCAGGAGGGAAGACCAGTGCCATGTTCGCCCTGGCACATGCCCTCAAAGCGCGTGTCATCCTCACCACGACCACGCATCTTGGGGTTTGGCAGGCGGAACTGGCGGAAAAACACCACGTTATCCAAAATTTTCAGGATATTGCAGCTTTTGATTTATCATCTGCCGATATTCATTTGATCACAGGACCGCGGGGATCGGATGATCGGCTTTCAGCGCTTAAGGGAGATCTATTGGAGGCGCTCAGGGAACGATCGTCTAAGGATGGGATTCCCCTGTTGATTGAGGCGGATGGCGCTCGGCAGCGACCGCTTAAAGCACCAGCAGAATATGAACCCGTTATCCCAACGTGGATTGACCGTGTGGTGGTGGTCGCTGGGTTGGCTGGGGTTGGTGAGCCTTTGACAGATGTAGTGGTGCACCGACCTGACCGGTTTGCGGCCATAACAGGGCGGACTTTGGGCGCCAAGATTCAAGTCGAGGACCTGTTATGTGTGCTCGGATCTGCCCAGGGTGGATTGAAGGGCATACCTGAAAGTGCGCAGCGGGTTCTCTTTTTGAACCAGGCTGATGATCTGCGGATGATGGCATTGGGCGGCAGAATTGCCCGCCAGTTGTTGGGGCAGTATCACCAGATTATGGTTGCGTCACTGCAGCAAGAAGGCATACAAGGTCCGGTTTTCAGTGTTCACTCGAAAACGGCTGGCGTTGTACTGGCGGCGGGGGGGAGTGAACGCCTGGGAGCCCCCAAACAGCTTCTATCCTGGCAGGGTAAGCCCTTCATCCGTAAAGTGGTGGAAAATGGCTTAGAAGCCGGCTTGTCGCCTCTGGTGGTCGTTACTGGTGCAGCGCAGGAAGCGGTCGCAATTGCGGTGGACGGTTTGCCTGTGATCCTGGTGCATAACGATGAATGGGAGACAGGACAGGCTTCCTCCATGCGAGCAGGGCTATCAGCCTTGTCTTCTGAGGTTGACAGTGCCTTGTTTCTGTTAAGCGATCAACCACAAATTTCTGTAAACTTGATTTCCCAACTGATTGAACGATACGCCCAGAATCGTATACCGATCACTGCGCCGCTGGTGGATGGTCAGCACAGCAATCCGGTTTTGTTTGCGCAGGAGACTTTTGAAGCGTTGATGAAGGTCAGTGGGGATCGTGGTGGGCGGGCAGTGTTCAACCAATTTTCGGTGGATTGGCTCACCTGGGTGGATTGGCGATCGGGGCTGGACGTGGATAAGTTGGGGGATGAGGGTAGATTAATGGACGCCTATTTTCCCGATAGATCGCCTGAGTAATAATTCCAGAATTCGACTATTTTCAATATTATTTACTTGAGTGAGCCTGCCAGGCTCTTGAGAGCTAATTTCAGGATTTCCGCTTCGTTGGATGGGTCGCTGACCTCAATATCCGGGCTGAGGGGAAAAGTTAAGCCGGGTATCCACCATTGGCCGCTTGTGATGTGCACGCTGGATCCATCTTGCAGATCAAAGATGAATTGGATTTGCGTCTTGCCGTAGGTCGGCACCCCGATCAGGGTGGCGCGACCCTGATTTTTTAATGCACCGGCAACAATTTCAGCAGAGCTGGCAGTGTTTTGATTGATCAGCACGACCAATGGGATGTTGGCGTGAGCGCCCGGCTTCTTAACTGAGAAATTCTGAATTTCTTGATCTTTGTATTGACGTTTAATAATCTCACCCTCTGAAAGAAACAGGCTAACGATATCAACGCCTGCCTCGACCAAGCCGCCGCCGTTGTCACGTAAATCGAGAATCAGGGCGGATGCACCCTGTGCTTCTAATGCCAGTATGGCCTGGTCTAGTTCATCCTGTGAAGATTCAGCAATGCGGTTTAATTTGATAAATCCGATTCGCTTATCCTCGGGCTGCAGGTGAAAGGAGACGGATGGCAGGTCAATAGATTGGCGCTTGATCGTGAAATCCAACGCTTCATCGTTGCGAAGGATTTGCAGAGTGACAGGCTCACCGACTGGTCCGCGCAGGGCAGCCAGCAGGGTCACGTCATCCGTCTGCGGCGATACCTCCAAATCGTCTACCTTGAGGAGGAGATCCCCATCCTCTACCCCCGCCTCAGCAGCCGACGAACCTGGAATGGGATACAGCCGCCAATTAGATAGGGTGTCTCGTTCAAGCCGTGCCCCAATACCGCCGAATTCGCCTGTGAGTTCATTTGTGAGTATTTCATGCTGTGCTGGCGGTACAAAAAGGGTGTAGGGGTCATTCATGGTTGCCAGCATTCCCTGGATCATGCCATATTCCAGCTCCTGCTCTGAGGGGACTTCCTGGATGGCATGTTTTACCAGGATTTCTTTAGCCTGGCGCAGGAGCGATAGCTCACCCTGGCGCTGCTGGTAATATCGGTATCCGTAAAAGCCTAGCGCCATTGCCAGGATAACGATTACGAGCTGGACACCAATTAATGCCCAGGTCATCCAGCGTTTGTGTGCGTTGATTTGTTCCATAACGAACTTTCTGATTCAAACGAATGAGGTATAATGGTGCCATTCCATTATACTGACTGCATCCCTTTTGAAGGAAGATGCCAGTATCTGGATTTGGGATCATAGCGCCTGGCCAATCTACCAACGGGATTGGTGACGAGGATGGAGGTTCCCTGGTGCGAACCAGGGCTAACGGCTTGAGCTTGGCTTGAGCTGGAAAATCGAAAGATCGGCGGATGCCTCCCGCTGCTGCCAGCAGTTGCCTTCCCAAGATGCTCAAAACAATGAATATTGTTCACGATCGACACACCGCACGCGAATAGCTGCACTGCAACCTGGGCGGTGCGGGTGTGGGTCTGTGGCACCCATCGTTCTGGAGGTTGTGAAAATGTGTGGAATTGTTGGCTACATTGGTGAAAAGGATGCAACACCGATCATTTTGGGTGGATTGAAGCGGCTGGAATATCGCGGCTATGATTCTGCCGGCCTGGCTGTGTTGACCAATGGCGCGATCGAAATCCGGCGGGATGCTGGCAAGTTGAGCCACCTGGAGGCGCTGGTCAAGGATACGCCTATTCATGGGAAGATAGGCATCGGGCATACGCGTTGGGCAACGCATGGCGAACCTAACGCGCGAAATGCGCATCCGCATATTGGCAGTACAGGGAATTTTGTGGTCGTGCACAACGGGATTGTGGAGAATTACCTTGCCCTGCGGGATGAGCTCACATCCGAAGGGGCGGTTTTCCAATCTGAGACGGATACTGAAACGATAGTGCACCTGGTTGAGAAGTATTCCGCCAGGGGCAGCAGCCTGACAGAGGCAGTTCGCCAAACGCTGACCCGCTTGAAAGGCGCGCATGGTATTGTGGTGATGTCGTCTCATGAGCCTGATAAGATTGTTGCAGCCCGCGTGGGCAACGCTGGCGGTGTTGTAATTGGTTTGGGTGAGGGTGAAAACTTTATTGCATCCGATTTGCCTGCCATCCTTTCCCACACACGCCGGGTCATCTTCCTTGAATCGCATCAGATGGCAGTTGTCACCAAAGAAACAGTGACACTCAGTGATTTTCAGGGGACGGAGGTTCCCGTTCAGGTGCAGAGCATTTCCTGGGATCCCGTCGCCGCTGAAAAGGGCGAATATCGGCACTTCATGCAGAAGGAGATCCACGAACAGGTGCGGTCGCTGACGGACACGCTGGCAGGTAGAGTCGATTTTGACGCAGGGCGGGTGATGCTGCATGAGTTGAACCTTGACGCTGTAAAAGCAAAACAAATTAACAAAATTATCATCACTGCCTGTGGGACTGCAGCGCATGCGGGTATGGTCGGGAAGATTTTGATAGAACGGATTGCCCGCGTTCCTGTGGAAGTGGCGATCGCATCAGAATTTCGCTATGCGGACCCGCTGGTAGATGAACACACGGTTGTTCTGGCGATCAGCCAGTCTGGCGAGACGGCAGACACACTGGCAGCGATGGAAGAAGGACGATCGAAGGGCGCGATGCTGTGGTCAATCGTCAATGCAATTGGCTCACAGGCGATGCGGATTGCGGACGGATGTATTTCAATGCAGGTTGGTCCTGAGATTGGTGTGGCTTCGACTAAAGCCTTTACCGCGCCTTTGATTGATTTGTATCTGCTTGCCATCTTCCTGGCTGACCTACGCAATGCCATCACAACTGAAAGCCGCGCCGGGTTGGTCAATGATTTGCTTGGCATCCCGGCACTGGTGGGGCAATGTTTGGAACGTGAAGACGATGTGATCAGATTGGCGCGTAAGTTCAGGAATATGCGCCATATGCTCTATCTGGGACGGGGGATCAACATGCCGATTGCCTATGAAGGGGCGTTGAAGCTGAAAGAGATTTCGTATATCCATGCAGAGGGGTATCCTGCAGGGGAGATGAAGCACGGACCGATTGCACTGATCGACCGCTCGATGCCTGTGGTTGCCCTGGCGCC
>DIXG01000006.1:0-2321 GCA_002436005.1 Anaerolineaceae bacterium UBA6086
TATTTTCCCCTAACCCATTTCTCAATCAATCTTCACCGATAGTGCGTCGCCATTTTGATCTGCCAGTTTCAGCTGCAACCGGAGGATACGTCGAGTATCTTCCGTGAGCCTAAAGGCTTCAGAGGGACGGATACTCCCCACCCAGGCAACCACATCGCCTGAACACACCAGCGGCCAGCGATCCCTCAGATGGGAGGGCACTTTTTGATTGATGAAGAAATCCTGCAGCGTTTGTCTCCCCTGCGTCATCCCCAGCGGCTGCCAGCGTTCCCCGGGCTTTCGAGAGCGAACCGTCAGCGGCAGGGTCACTTTATCTAAATCCAGCCAGGCTTCCTCCGCTCCCATCTGCCTGAAGCGCTCTGCCAGGTCCGTTGGCACTTCCGGAATCACTTCAGCCGTGATATACCATCCATGGGTCAGTTGCACTGGGTGCTCCGGGGTCAACACCAACACATCAGCTTCCGCCACCAGAAGAGGCTGCCCAAAATCAGGCAGCGGTGCCTGCCAATCTTTAAGGATCAGCACATCCCGCACCACGGCCAGATGCAGCTGTGCTACGAGGTCTATTTCACCGCTTTCCGATGGCTCTGCAGCAAATGCCAGTCCGCGCAACACCGCGTCAAACCCGACATCGCGCAAATCAGGCCGCAGGAGGCTGATCGCCTGGCGCAGTACGCGGCGCTGCAAAGCCATTGGTAATTTGAGCAGAGTATCGCGCACCAATTCAACATGTTCAGCGGATCTCGCATGAAAACAGCGCTCCCAGGCATCCTGTGCTAAGGTATCCAAGAACGCATCTTCCTCCCCCAACACCTGGGACATGCGCCAAATCACCTGTTTAACTTGCGGGTTGTAGGTTTCCAGCTCTGGGATCAACGCGTGGCGCAGACGGTTTCGAAAATAAGTCGTGTCTTCATTACTCAGGTCCACGCGCGGCGTCAAGTTTTCCGCCCGCAAATAGTCCTCAATTACCTCGCGGGAAATCCCCAACAGCGGTCGCACCAGGGGGATTTTGGCGTCCCACTGCGGCATCAACCGGCGGAAGGGCATCCCAGCCAACCCCGAAAGCGCTGCCCCCCGCAAAAAATGCATCAGGATCGTCTCCACCTGGTCATCCGCATGATGTGCAACAGCTACCACGCCCGCGTCACAGCGCCGAGCCTGTTCAAATAAAAAGCGGTAGCGCACCTCGCGCGCCGCTTCCTCAATCGACTGCTTATTGATCTGTGCCCATGCGCCTACATCCACCCGTTCCGTCACAAAAGGCACCCCCAATTGCGCCGCCATATTCTGCACAAAAGCAGCGTCCTGCGCTGATTCCGCCCGCAAAGCATGGTCAAGGTGCCCCACCACCAGGGCATAACCCAACGAGTGCAGCCCCACCAGCATCGCCAGGCTATCCGCACCGCCTGAAACGCCAACCAGGATTTTCTCCTCGTGGCTAAGGTGGCATTTTTCTTCAGCTGATTGCGCCAAAAGCTCTAAAAACATATTCGAATTATAGCACCTGACCAAATCGAAAATGAATTGAGGTATACTTCCTCTTGGGATCAGGTTTTAAGATCAGGTTTTAGGATCAGGTTTTCGAATCAGGTTCACATGACACATACGACACAGCTCATCGGAATCACCGGTAACATTGCCACAGGCAAGAGTGTGGTGCGCCGCATGCTGGCAAACTGCGGCGCCTTGGGAATCGATGCCGATCTGCTTGCCCACCGCTCAATGTATCCTGGCGGCGCAGCCTACCAGGCAGTCATAGAAACCTTTGGTGAACATATCCTGACGGAAGGCGGTCAGATCTCACGCCCCCAGCTCGCCCAAATTGTATTTCAACATCCCGATCAATTATCCCTGCTCGAAGCCCTGGTACATCCTGCGGTCATCCAGGCGACATTGGCACGCATATATCACACCGATCAGCCTCTGGCCGCCGTTGAGGCCGTCAAACTTTTGGAAGCCGGCATGGACGCTATCTGCACTGCCATCTGGGTCAGCCATGCTTCCGAAGCAGTGCAAATGGAACGTCTCTTGCACACAAGGAACATGAGCGAACCGGATGCCCGGGCGCGCATGGCGCAGCAGCCTTCACACACAGCCCACCTGGCGCAGGCGGACGTGATCATCGACACTGAAGGCTCATTTGAGTCCACCTGGCAGCAAGTAAAATGGGCACTTCATGATACAATTCAAATAGAAATCGGAGCGATTGTCCCGATTCTGCCGGACTGGCACTGGCAGCCCGCTGGCAAGCTCCCAAAAGAGCGACTGGCAGCATTCTGGAAAGCCCATTCCGGCGATTCGGCAGATGCCCTTTTCGA
>DIXG01000006.1:2387-4233 GCA_002436005.1 Anaerolineaceae bacterium UBA6086
CCTGGACATGAGCGGATTTCAACAGTACCTTGAACACTTCACCTACCCCGCTTGGCAGCAAGCCTGCGGAAAAGTCACAGAGGACAGCAGCCCACCCTGGATCAAGGTGCTGGCGCAGCCCTTCGAACCTGACGCCACTGTGTCAACAGTTTAGAGTCTGACTTTATGACTGAAATTATCAACGATCTCCTGTTCCTCTTTCAAAGGTTCGGCTGGACCGACTTCCTCGATATCATCCTGGTGACGGTCATCTTCTTCAGCCTGCTCTACCTCCTGCGCGACACCGAAGCGCTCGTGCTCCTGCGCGGGGTTTTCTTTATCATCCTCCTGCTGGGCTTGATCACCACACTGGTGGACCTGCCTGCATTTTCCTGGCTGATCAACACAGTCACCCCCGCGTTGGTGGTGGCAATCCCCGTGATCTTTGCCCCCGAAATCCGGCGGGCATTGGAGCGTGTTGGCCGGGCAGGCAATGTGACTTTCTTCACACGCACCCGGTTGATCGCTGAACGAGAATTCAAAGAAACTCTCGATGCCGTCGTCCAGGCTTGCGGACGCCTTTCCGAGCGGCACCACGGCGCCTTGATCGTGATCCAGCGCATGCAGGGTCTGGGCGAATATGCCCAAACCGGCGTGCCGATGGATGCCAAGGTAACGCCTGAGCTGCTGCTCCAGATTTTCTATCCCAACACCCCCCTGCATGATGGCGCAGTCATCATCGTTGAAAACCGGCTGGTATCTGCCTCCTCTGTGATGCCCCTCTCAGCCAGCGGCGTGCTCAACCGCTCACCCGAACGCACCATGGGCTTACGCCATCGGGCTGCGCTGGGGATTTCTGAGGTCAGCGACGCCATCGCAGTGGTCGTCTCAGAAGAAACTGGCAGCATCTCCATCGCCCATAGCGGGAAGATGATCCACCGCCTGAACATGGAACGCTTTGAAAACACTCTGCATGCCTTTTTCCAGCCAACCGAATTTTCCGGCGGCGAGGACTTGCTCTCCAATTTTCTCTCCCTCTTTAAAAAGCGCGGTTCTGACAAAAACGAAGGAGGGGATGCATGAAAGTGATGCGCAACATCCTTCGAAGCCTGCCCACCTTCCTGACTGCCCTGGTCTTTGCAACCGTCATCTGGGCTTTTGCCGTCACACAAAATGACCCCACCCAAACCCGCACTTATCCCCGCACGGTGCCGGTGGAGATCATCGGGCTGAACCAGAACCTGATGATCGTGAATGACATCGCTGAGCAGGTCACACTCACCCTGCGGGCGCCCTCCTCGATCCTCGACCAGCTGGAAAACGATATCAATCTGATTACCGTCACGCTGGACCTTTCGGGGTTAGAACCCGGCGTGCACACGCTGGAGCCCCAGGTGAACATTGCCCTCTCACCTGTCGAGGTCGTGCGCATCAATCCCACCTCGGAATTTGTCAAACTGGATTCGATCGTGTCCGCCTCCTTCCCAATCCAAACGCGCATCCTCGGCAACCCTGCTATCGGCTTTGAGGTCCAAACACCCGAATTAAACGTGAGCACCGTCAGCGTTTCGGGCCCGCAATCCCAGGTCGATTCGATCGAACATGTCTACGCAGAAATCAACATCGTTGATGTTTCCGAAACCGTTCAGCGCACCGTTGACCTGGTTGCTTATGATGTGGAGGGACTGCCAATCGAAAGCGTGACCCTGAACCCCAGCACTGTGGAAGTGTTGATCCCGGTCACTCAACGCGGCGGCTACCGCACCGTGGTAGTGCGCATTGTCACCAATGGGCAGATCGCGGCTGGCTATCGCCTGACCAATATCTTCTCCCAGCCGCCCACCGTCACAATCTTTTCCTCTGACCC
>DIXG01000080.1 GCA_002436005.1 Anaerolineaceae bacterium UBA6086
CACTCAACAAGATCGGTGTGATTGGCTGGTGGTATCGCGGGAAGATTGCCAAACAAGAAGTCATTGGTCGCTTTGGGTTGAAAGCCTTTAATGTCCTGGTTCCGCTCTTCAAACTGATTGACCCACTGCTGCCGTGGAAAGGGCTTTCACTGGTGATCATTACCAGGAAACCGCTCGAACAACAATCATTGGAACCGGCAGAAAATACTACACCTGCAGAATAAACAACACCCCCATCACAAAATCAATCGAGTTGATCAACCAGTGGGCACCCATCCCCAGGTACAGGTTTTGTTTCTACCGCACCACATAAATGAGCGGCAATAGCGCCAGTGTTCTGGCGACAAACATCCACGGTGACCAAACATGATACAGCGCAAAAAGTAAACTGTGAACCAGCGGACCTGCCCACCGCAGTTTCTTGGGCATACGCGGCAGCAGAAAACCGCGAAAATAAAGTTCCTCCACGGCTGGTGCCAGGAAAACGATGAAAATTAGATGCAGAGCATAGGTTAAAACCAGTTTGCTGCAGGAAAAATCTCCAGCTAACCCCATCTCCCGGCGAAAAGTTTCGGAAATCCACTGAAAGACTGACGCTAACTGATTATTAATGGGACCAGACAGGGTCATGATCACGCCGGAGGCGACAAAGATGATCGGGACCCACAAAAGATATTGTTTCCAAGGCAATTTTTAGCGGTATAAGACAATCCCTTTCAGCGACCAGGTTCCGTTGCGGCGTTTGCTAAACCACAAAAGCAAGCCCAATTCAATCGGGATCAGCACCAGGATCGCCGCCAGCGCCAACGCCATCACCGAAGGATATCCCGATTTGAGCGTGAGTGGTGCGATGAAAAGATAACCCACACCGATCATAATCCCGGGTGCCAGATGAAAAAGCAGGGACTCAATAAGTGTGTGCTGTTTCAGGTTTTCAGGTTGATTATTATCCATCATCACAAATTCGCCACCTTAGAAAGCCTCATAAAACGCCTGCGGTGCCAGAATGTCCTGATCAAGACCAACAACCACCAGGTGGCGCCGAACGTCTACGCAAAGATGACATTTGCCAGCATAACCCCCATCCAGCGGGTGATAATCGTATTCATCCATCGCCCACTGATATAAGCCAAATGGGCCCTCATCGATCAGCAAAGCCACCACGGGATGAAATTTGCCCTGGCGATACTGTGCAACAACCGCATCCAGTTCGCGCCAACTGCCCAGCCGAATGCCAGCGCAAGAGGAAGGAATAAAATTTCCATACACATCCATGTGAGAATGCTGTGCGTGCAGCATATCATCGGCGCAATCTTCGCCGCTAAAGGCTTCCGCTGCCTTTTTCGGGATCAGACCCCCCAGGCGATAGCCCGCCCTGCCGCCGCTGACCACGCCAAACCCCATCCAAAATCGCAATCCAGCCTGCTCCCGTCCGTAGGCGGCTTCATATTGCTCAAGCGAGACCGTCTCGTGCTGATCCCACTTTGCCATCTCAGGCAGCCATTCGGATTGATACACAAAAACATTGGCTTTCCCAAACGCTGCTCTGGCGGCAGAGATACCATCCAGGGTGCGCCTGAGCGGGATGTACTCCTGGTGAAATGGCGATACGCTGACCAATACCATCCCTATTCCCGCTTCTCTTAGCTGCCGAAAGCGATCCTCTGCACGATCAAGATCATCACACCAGCCGACATTGGTTTCCAGATAAACCGGGATGCCCAGTTCAACTGCGATTTTGGTGGATTCAAGCAGGAGGGGAAAGTTTAAGAAAGGTTCCCCGCCAGTCAAGTGCACCTGGAATCCCCTGCCCCAAACAGCCCTGGCTTGCGATAATGCCAACCGGACCTCCTCCGGTGTCATCCAGTCGTGATAGCTTTTTCCACAGTTATAGATGCAATGTGCACAATTAGCCTGGCAGCGATAGCTCAAGATTAAACCAATATCCCTTGGCGTGAGGGCATTTGTGTTACGCATTCCCATAAATCAAATTCTCCCATCTGTATGTGTCGAACAGTCTCAAAAATCATGCGATAGTTTTCCTCTGGCATCGTGTATTGTAAGTTATGCGTCATCCCAAGAATGAAGCGACCCTTTTGCTTCCCGATAAGATACTGACCAATGATATCATGGCGCAATTCATCCGGTGCCATCCATTCCCCCTGTTGAATGTCAATCCCGGTACAAAACGTCAGACGGTCACCATAATCGTGAACTGCTGCTTGCAGGTTGTTACCGGCTTTTGGCTGGAAGGATTGCAGAATGTCCAGTTCTGCGTCCACCAGGTCTGCCAGCAGGGGCATCACGTAGCCGCAGGAATGCAGCATCGCCACAGCACCTGCCTCATGAACCGCATCAATGATCCTGCGCAGCTGCGGCAGTGTAAATTCCCGCCACATTTTTGGCGAAATCTGGGTCATCCCTGTGCTGCCATAATCATCCGAGATCAATACCAGGTCTGCCCCTGCCATCATGCTCTTGGCGGCAAGATCCACCGACCAATCCCCAAATCGCTTGAAGAAACTTTTGACCTCATCCGGGTAGTCCACCATTGCCAGCATAAACTGGCTCATCTCCCACAGTTGGGTAAAGGAGATATCCTGCACCCCGTATGCCTCAGCCCCCACACAGGCATCAGGATGTTTTTCTCTAAATCTGCGGATTGCGCCGAAATCATCAAATTTTGGAAACTGGTAAGCCTCTAAATCCTCCACGCAGCGAATGACCGGGCGAGACACGTCCATATAGATTCCACCCAGGCCGTATTCACTGCCCCAGGGACCCCGGATTCTCGGCTCACCCTTTGCAAACCGGATCGATTTGATGAAGTTCGCCGCGTTTGCGCCGGCAGCCGTGAGCGCGATATCGCCCCCCAACTGCAAAGCATATTCTGCATTGGCATAAACTAAGAGCAGCAGCGGCAAACCGCACCACAAAAAGCCAGAGTTCAACGCCTGCTTGCGAAATGGTGCCAGAGAAATTTACCCACGCGGTTGATGGCGTGGTTCTCTGCAGGGGCAGACTCATCCATCATGCGGATCGCCATATGCGGATTGATCCAGTACATCACCGGCACGCGATCGACTGCTTCACCTCTTGCAGCAGCCAGCACTATTTCGCGTGAAATCATCCCAGAAAATGCCCTCTTAGTTTGTCCTAAAACTTGTATTGCAGTTCAGAGCAGTCTTGAACCTATTAAAAAACTTCCCGGAAAACAAACCCCGGGAAGTCATTCATCAGTCTATGCTGGCCAGATCTTGCGTCCGCCTCCGGGTGGTGTCAGCGAGTCAATCAATGCAAACTCCTCCGCAGTCAGCGGCGGCAAGAGGGCAGCCTGCACATTTTCCTCCAATTGCGAGACCCGTTTTGCACCAGGGATGGCAAGCGTCACTGCCGGGTGCTGCAATGTGAATTGAATTGCCAGCTGGGCTAGAGAGCGCCCATCGGTCAGGGCTTTGAGCTGTTCAACCTTTTCCAGGTCATTCAAAAATACCCGGTACTCATCCTCATTCTCATGCCATCGCTGCCGAAAATCCCCCTCTTCAAATCGACTGTCTTTGGTAAACTTACCTGTCAAAATACCCATCGCCAGGGGACCTCGCACCAGCACACCCAGGTCATTCTTGATGGTATAGGGGAAAATATCCTTTTCAGGCGTGCGATTCAGGATAGAATAATCGATCTGAAGCGCTGCTGTCATGTTGTCAGCATTGAAAGCCTTGAGGTATTCAAAATCACTGGTGCTGACGCCGTAGGAGCGCACCTTTCCCTGCTCTTGCAGCTTTTGGAAGCCCTCAACAAAGATTTCCATATTCGGGTCACGGAAATCAATGTGGCACTGAATCAGATCGACATAGTCTGTTTGAAGCCGGTCTAAATTACTTTCCACACCGGCGATCAGCTTTTCAACCGTGTCATACTGGCTGGTCTGCTTTGCTTCATCAAATTCACGCCAACCAATCTTGGTCGCCACAATGAATTGATCCCGCCGATTTTTCATCGCCCGTCCAAGCAGCACCTCACTGTGACCCTCGCCATAGACATCGGCTGTATCATAAAAATTGATCCCCATGTCCAGCGCGGCATCGATTAAATCCAGCGATTCGCGGTCATCCACCTCACCCCAGGCATCACCGCCGATCGCCCACAGACCCAGCCCAATCTTGGTCACCTCTATCCCGCTTTTACCCAGTACTCGTTTTTCAATTTCCGACATAGGTCCTCCTTTGAATAATGTTTTGTATAAATAACTCGACAGCAAACAAACTACGGCATTTCAATCTCCAATCCACAATACAGGCGATGCAGCCGCGGTCCCAAAACCTGCTCCAAAATTTCAACCGCATTATCTCCCGTGCAGTGCCCGGTGTAGATTGAGGGGATATCTTCAGCGAGCAGCAACTTGCCAACCTCA
>DIXG01000066.1:0-2358 GCA_002436005.1 Anaerolineaceae bacterium UBA6086
ATCCACGCATCGCTCCATGCATGCCTTTATCCGCTACAAACGGGAAAGCAAACTCTCCCTCTCTCAGGTGAACACGCTTTTCCGTCTCTATCATCACGGTGCCAGCCCGGTCAATGACCTGGCAGCCCACCTGGGTGTGACCATGGCAGCCGCCAGCCAGCTGCTCAACCAGCTGATTGATGCCGGTTACATCCTGCGCTCAACCGATCCCTCAGACCGAAGGGTCAAGCTGATTGAGCTGACCCCCTCAGGTGCAACTGCAGTCGAGAAGAGCATCCAATCCCGGCATGCCTGGGTCGACGACCTGGCGGAGCAATTTACTGCATCCGAAATCAAAGCCGTGTTTCCTGCGCTCAAACTCCTCAATGAACGAACCAGGGAACTCTTGCTCAAGCAAGACCCGAGATGCGTTCAGGAAACGATCGATTCGCTTAACCCAGAAACAAAGGCATAACATGCGAGATTTTTCAGTCGCCTTGTGTTGGATCACTTTATCGGCTGATCATCCCTTCAACAAGAATGCGTTTAATCAAGGAAAATGTGAAATATGCTGCGATTAATCAAATATATCAAACCCTATATCCTGTTAGTGATTGCATCGATCGTATTGCTGTTCGTCTTGGCAAATGCTGATCTCGCGCTGCCAGACTATATGTCTCGCATCGTCAACATCGGCATCCAGCAAAATGGCATCGACTCATCCGTTCCACAAGCCATCCGAAAAAGCGAGCTGGAAAAGATCCTCTTGCTATCAGATGAAGCGGAACAATCACTGATCAATGACGCCTATCGGCTGGTCAGCCAGCAATCTGATGAGGTTGAAGAAATCTTAACTGACTACCCTGGATTGGCACAGGAACCTCTTTATCTTTTGAATGACCTGAGCCAGGATGAGATCACCAGGCTCGAGCCGATTATGGCGAAAGGCATGGTAGTGACTTATACCATCAACCAGGCACTGGAAAACCCTGACGCCATCGGACAGATGCCCGGAGAGCTGCCGTTTGACCCCGCCCAAATCCCTGCCGGCATGGACCTGACCGCACTATTACAGATGCTTCCTGAGGCACAACTGGCGCAGATCAGGTCACAAATTTCGCAACAAATTGAACAGATGCCAGAAACGCTGATCACTCAAATCTCAGCTGCAGCCATCAAAGCGGAATACCAGGCTTTGGGGGTAGATCTTGCCCAGATTCAAACCAATTACATCCTGCGTATGGGTGGGACCATGATCCTGATCACCTTGCTGGCGGGCGTAGCCAATATCGCCGTAAGCTACCTGGCTGCGCGCACCTCTGCAAGCGTCGCCCGGGATATCCGCAAAGATGTCTTCACCCGCGTTGAGTCTTTCTCATCCCAGGAGTTCAACAATTTCTCAACCGCATCGCTAATTACTCGCGCGACCAACGATGTCACTCAAATACAACAGGTCACCTTTATGATCATGCGAATGGCATTTTTCGCACCCATCATGGGCATTGGCAGCGTGATCCGGGCAATCGATAAGAGTCCCAATATGTGGTGGATCATAGCCCTGGCAGTTGCACTTTTACTGCTGATCATCACGGTCATCTTAATTATCTCCACGCCCAAATTCAAAATCATCCAGAAATTGGTGGATCGGTTGAACCTGGTGACCCGGGAGAATCTCTCCGGGATGATGGTTATTCGCGCCTTTAATAAACAAGCGTTCGAAGAAAATCGCTTCGATAAAGCCAACCGAGAACTGGCAGATGTCGGTCTCTTCATCAACCGCATCATGGCAACGGTCATGCCGGTGGTGGTGCTGGTGATGAACGGCTTGCAAGTGTTGATCATCTGGGTTGGCGCACAGCAAATTGCCCAATCCACCTTCCAGGTGGGCGATATGATGGCTTTTCTGCAATACAGCATGCATATCATGTCTTCCTTCCTGATGCTTTCTATGCTGTTCATCTTCCTGCCGCGTGCCTTCGTCTCAGGTGAAAGAATTGCGGAAGTATTGGAAACCGAAAACGTGATCAAAGATCCCGAAACACCCCGAACCTTCCCTGAGCCTGTGCGCGGCAAGGTTGAATTTCGGAATGTCTATTTCCGCTACCCAGATGCCGAAGAGGACGTGCTGCGGGACATATCGTTCACAACCATGCCTGGCGAAGTGACCGCCCTGATCGGATCAACGGGCTGTGGGAAATCTACGGTCGTTAATCTCATTCCGCGCTTCTTTGATGTCAATCATGGTGCGGTTTTGATAGATGATATTGATGTACGGGATGTCAGCCAGAGTGACCTCAGGGACCAGATTGGGTATACGCCCCAACGTGGAGTCCTTTTCACCGGGACCGTGGAATCTAATCTTCGTTTCGCCGACCGGGA
>DIXG01000066.1:2455-45266 GCA_002436005.1 Anaerolineaceae bacterium UBA6086
CAAAGGCACGCATCAGGAATTGATGAAGACCTGCACCACCTATCAAGAAATTGCCATGTCGCAACTGAGCAAGGAGGAACTGGCATGAGCGAAAATCAGAAACCAAACAAATCTCAAAACGAAAACCAGTCATCCCAACCATCCGTTAGACGAGGTGGGGGCGGCGGTCCAATGCGTATGATGCCTGGTGAAAAGCCGCTCGATTTCAAAGGTACGATGAAACAGCTGATCGGCTACCTTGGCAAATACAACTGGATCATTGTCATTGTCCTGCTCCTCGCGGCAGCGTCCACTGTATTCCAAATTTTTGGACCCAAGATTCTAGGTCAGGCGACCACCCTCATCTTTGAGGGCGTGATGGACCAGATCTCAGGGTCTGGTGGGGGCATTAATTTCAGTGCTGTGGCAGATATCCTGATTCGTGTGCTGATTTTGTACGTCATCTCTGCATTCCTAAATTTCCTTCAGGGATATGTCATGTCGGGCGTCTCCATGGACATCACCTACCGCTTCCGCCAGGACATTGCCAAAAAAATTAACCGCCTCCCCCTGCAATACTTCGATCGGGTCAGCCAGGGAGAAGTGCTCTCACGGGTGACAAACGATGTGGATACCGTCAGCCAGACTCTCAACCAGAGCATGTCTCAGATTATCCGATCCACATCAATGGTTGTGGGTATTCTGATCATGATGCTGTCGATCAGCTGGACGATGACGATCATCGCCATTTTGACCGTGCCGCTATCGTTTGTTGCGATCCGCATCATCGTACGCCATTCGCAAAAATACTTCAAACAGCAGCAAGAATATCTCGGACTTATCAACGGACATATTGAAGAAATGTTTGGTGGGCATCTGGTTGTCAAAGCCTTCAATGCAGAAGCCGATTCCATCAAGACCTTTTCGGGGCTCAATGACACGCTCTTCAGTTCAGCATTGCTATCCCAATTTCTATCCCATTTGATGATGCCCATCATGCGCCTGATCAGCAACCTGGGCTATGTGGCAGTCAGCATCCTGGGCGGCTATTTAGTGATCCGCAGGACGATTTCTGTCGGTGATATCCAGGCGTTCATCCAATATGTACGCTCTTTCAACCAGCCGCTGCAGGAAATTGCCAATATCTCAAATGTCCTTCAGCAGACGGCTGCAGCTGCCGAGCGGGTATTTGAATTTCTCAATGAAGAAGAGGAAATTCCAGAGACCAGTCATCCGATCCTGATCGAAACTGTCGAAGGCAAGGTCGAATTCCAGCATGTTCGCTTTGGTTATGATCCTGATGAGGTCATCATTAAAGATTTCTCGTTCATTGCCAAACCCGGGCAAAAGACAGCCATCGTTGGACCGACAGGCGCAGGCAAAACCACACTGGTCAAATTGCTGATGCGGTTTTATGATGTGGACAGCGGCGCGATTCTGATTGATGGGCACAACATCAAAGACTTCACAAGGCAGGACCTGCGCAAGATGTTTGCCATGGTCTTGCAAGACACCTGGCTCTACAACGATACCATTGCAGAAAATATTCGCTATGGGCGAGAGGATGCGGAAATGGATGAGATCATCCAGGCAGCCGTCACTGCCCATGTAGATCACTTTATCCGTACCATGCCAGGTGGTTATGAGATGGTCCTGAACGAAGATGCCTCCAATATCTCCTCAGGGCAAAAGCAGTTGATGACAATTGCCCGTGCCATACTGGCAGATCCACCGATTTTAATTCTGGATGAAGCTACCAGCTCTGTGGATACCCGCACTGAAGTGCTCATCCAGCAAGCCATGGACCGCCTGATGCACGGACGCACCAGCTTTATCATCGCCCACCGGCTTTCAACCATCCGCAATGCGGACCTGATCCTGGTCATGCGCGATGGCGACATTGTCGAACAGGGCAGCCATGAGGATCTGCTGGAGATGAAAGGTTTCTATGCTGAACTCTATTACAGCCAGTTTGAAATGCAGCCCGGATAACAAATAATCGTTTGCGCCGGTCTCCTGACCAGTTGGCGCCGGTCTCCTGACCAGTTGGCGCCGGTCTCCTGACCGTGCGCTTAGAATCTTGCTGGTGAGCACACCAGTGAAAACGGGAAGAATGACCTTGCTACAACCAATAACAAAAAACCGCTCAGCGATTAACTGGGCGGTTTTTCTTTCCAACGGGGAGGGTCGTGAAGCGCTCCCGAAGGGAGGTGGATTCGAACCAACTGAAACCTGATCTCAATAAATGAATTAAAGACAATGTATTAAAACATAACCGCCCAGCAATTAACTGAGCGGTTGTTCATTCCAGCGGAGAGGGTGGGATTCGAACCCACGGTACCTCGCGGTACACACGCACTCCAAGCGCGCGCATTAGGCCGGACTATGCTACCTCTCCCTATTCAATATTATCAAACGTGGAAAATTATACCAGACACATACCAACATGTTAAGCCCAAATTCAGCGAAAAACCTTTTAACAGTCAAAACTTCTCATGATTTGCAAGGTGAATGGTGAAGGAAACTTTTTTGCAACTTTTCACGCTTTCAGGCGTATATTGAAGTGGAGGTACAAATGTCAGAAAACAATAAACGTGTCCATTGGCTGCTCTACCCCTTCTGGCTGATCTGGCGATTGGTGATCTGGATCATCGAAGCCACAGGCCGCCTGGTGGGTGCCATCCTCGGGCTGGTATTGATGATTGTGGGGGTGGTGCTCACCATCACCGTTGTCGGTGCGATCGTTGGCATCCCGCTGATCATCTTCGGCTTCATGCTGACCGTCCGCAGCATTTTCTAAGCCGGATAATTTACAAGCATTTAAATGTGAGCAAGAATCAGGGGATGGACCAGGTGATGAAGTTCACGCAAATCCCGTTTGAATCCGCTTGCTCAATCGAAAGACGTCCGGGAAACGCTTCCGAGGTTTGATAGCAAATATAAGTCCCCGCAAAATCATCCGAAAAGCTGATTGCGGTACCTTTCAGATTAGCCTGGCTGCAATCCCCAAAGGTCGGTTTCGTTCCCTCAAAAACCATCCACACGGTGCCGTTCATTGTGGTCAGAACGTGGGATTCCCCTTCCCCCCTTCGATAGACAAAGTCTGACAGTGTGATATCCGCAGGATTCTTTTCATCCGAGTCAAGATCAAACTGGTCATTATCCGCCAGTTCCACTTCTCCGGTCAGATAGACCATGGGGGTGCTGGTGATGGTGGGCGTTGGATAGGGCGTTTCCGTGATGGAAGGCACCACCTCAATTTTCACCCAAAACGGTGCGTCGCCATTGGGACCAATCCCAAATAATTCGCCCTGAGCATTGCTCAACATCCAGTTGCCCTGGTAAATACCGGGTGAGTCAGGTGCTTCCATATTGACAGTGACATCAATCACCTCACCAGGCCTCACCTCTTGCTGAAGCAAATTCACCTGAAACGCATTCATGCTGTTTGAAGAGAAAAAACTGACGGCATACTGCCGTGTCCAGGTGCAGGAGCCAGCATTCACCAACCGCCAGGTCTTCGAAAAACTCTCGCCCGGTGACATCACAGTGCCGTCTGGAATGGTCACATCAAAGGGATGCCCGGCTGCCGCCTGATCGCAGGGCTTTTCAGGCGTGGGAGTTTGAATGATTGGACGGGTGCGGTCAATCGTCGGAATAAGCGTTTGCGTGAGAGTTGGGGCTGGCGTTTGGGTGGGTTCAGCTTGCGCCGTTTGCGCTGCATCCAGTGTCGCCTGGTGAATGGCGGTCTCTTCCAAAGCCGCAGCATCCAGAGACGGCAAAGCTTCCTGCTCGCCTGTTCCTGAGCAGGCTGCCAGCAGGATGATAATTAAACCACTCAAAACAATCCATTTGATTCTCATAATAACAAATTTGATTCTACCTTAATTAATCGTGCCATTGGTGAGAGTTCAATGAGAGCAGGTTTCTCTTGTCAGGAACTCAAGAGTAAAGTATAGTACTAAAACTAAGAACAAAAATGAACATCAACCTGATCTAAACACAGAAGAAAAATGATGACGATGACCCCAAAAATTGACTCATGGTTGGATCGGCCTGTGTTCCCTTTCTGGCCTCATTTCACAATTTACCACCTGCTGATCACCCTGATCTTGATCACGGCTGTGCTCAGCCGATTCATCATGCTGGGCGAAAGGGTTATGAGTCATGATGAGGTTAATCATGTGGTGCCTGCCTACACCTTCTATACCGGCGGGGGATATCGCTATGACCCCGTGACCCATGGACCATTACAATTCCACCTGATCACGCTTTCCTACACGCTGTTTGGCGACAGCGACTTTTCAGCCCGCATTCCAGACGCCGTGTTTGGCGTTGCTGTTGTCGCCTTTGCATTGTTTGCATTCAAAGATTACCTGGGGCGTGCGGGATCGCTGGTGGCTGGTTTTCTTTTCACCATCTCGCCCTACATCTCTTTTTACAGCCGCTATACCCGCAATGAAATTTATATCGTTTTTTGGGGGATGGCACTGCTGTGGGGCATTTTGCGGTATCTGGAGCACGGGCGCAAGAAAACGCTCCTTTTCATCACCATCATCACAGCCTTGCACTTTACCGATAAAGCAACATCTTACATATTTACTGCAGAATTGTTGATCTTCCTGGCTGTGATCCTGATCGCCCGCCTGATCACCAAACCTTGGGCAACCAAACAACTGCGCACAACCTTCCTGGCAATTATTGTCCTGACCTTCATTCTTGGGCTGGTCTTGTTTGGCTTCAGCTACAATGCCCTCTCCAATGCCCCCTCCGCAGAGGGGAATGATAGCGTGGGTATTATGATCAGCGAACTCCCCGGCTCCACACGCCTACTGATTGGCGGATTGGGGCTGGCTATGCTGGTGGGATTGGTGCTGGCAACCTACTTCCTGATCAAGGGTATCGGCTGGCAGGGTGTGCGGGAAGAGCGCACCTTCGACTTATTGATTTTGCAGGGCACGATTGTACTGCCGCTTCTGGCAGCGCTGCCTATGGACATTCTCGGCTTTAACCCGCTGGATTATAGCACTAATGGCATTCTCACTTCTGTTTTGTTTGTCGTTCCCTTATTCATCATTGCCCTGCTGATCGGCATCTGGTGGAACTGGAAGGTGTGGGCGCTCAATATCGGCATATTTTGGGGTATCTTCATTATCTTTTATACAACGCTCTTCACCCAGGGCAGCGGTTTTGCCGCAGGGCTGGTGGGCGCGCTGGGGTACTGGATTGCACAGCAAGGGGTCACGCGCGGCACCCAACCGCTCTATTACTATGCGCTGGTTCAAATTCCGATGTATGAATTTCTCCCCGCCTTTGGCACACTGCTCGCCGCCGCGATCGGCTTGCCCGGCGTTGTCCGTTCTCTAAAATATGATAAGGGGCAGCCCGAAGCAGGCCACACAGCAGAACCGCTAACGCCAGAATTAGCGCTCGAAGGGGAGCAGAATGTAGAAATTGAACTAACTCCAGATCTGGATCCTGGATTGGATCCTGGATTGGATCCTGGATTGGAACCGGGGCTGGAGCCAGGGCTGGGGTTAGACCTGAAAAATGGGTCGGAACCCAATCTGGAAGAGGCAATCGACATACCCGTCTCGCGGCTGATGGACAACGAAGGCGAGCAGCGGCAGCCGCCTGTGCTGGCACTGCTCCTATACTGGTCTGCCATGAGCCTGTTTGCCTTCAGCTTTGCCGGAGAGCGTATGCCTTGGCTGACCACGCACATCGCCATGCCCATGATCCTGACCAGCGGCTGGAGCATTGGGCACTTGCTGGAGTCCTTTGACTGGTCTCACTTCAAGAAACACACAGGCTGGCTGGTCGTGATCCTGGGAACACTGTTCCTGTTGACCACATTCCGAACGTTTTCCACGCTGACCGGCCCCACCCCGCCTTTCCAGGGGAAAGAGCTGGCACAGCTGGAAGCAACCAGCACGTTCATGCTGGCTTTCATAGCGATGGTGGGCTCTGCGGTCAGCCTGTACTTCTTACTGGCGAAGTGGACCCTCAGACAGGTGATCAAGCTTGCCCTGATCCTCTTCATTGGGATCCTTGTGCTGATCACTATGCGGACTTCATTCAGAGCAAATTTCATCCTCTATGATACAGCCAAAGAATTTCTGGTTTACGCTCATGCTGCCCGCGATCCAAAAGATGTGCTGGAACAGGTGGAAGAAATCAGCCACCGCCTGACCGGCGGTAAGGGTATCAAGGTCGCCTATGACAACGACCTGCTTTATCCCTATTGGTGGTATTTCCGTGACTACCCCAACAAAGTTTGGTATTCCGAAAATCCCACACGTGATCTGCGAGAAGCACCGATCATCCTGGTAGGCAGTGGTAATTACGGACAAATCGATGCAATTGTCGGCAATGATTACATCCGATTTGATTATCACCGGTTGTGGTGGCCTTCGCAGGCCTATTACAACCTGACCTTCCAGCGGGTATGGAATGCCCTGATTAACCCGGAGATTCGCTCAGCGCTCTGGCAAATCTGGTTCAATCGTAATTATGAACCCTACAGCCGGCTGGCGAACATCGACACATTGACCATTGAAAACTGGCAGCCATCTGATTCCTTCCGCATGTATCTGCGCAAAGATGTAGTCTCCCAAATCTGGGAATATGGTGCGGCGCCTGTCATGCTTGAGCCTGCCGTGGACCCCTATGAGGCAAATACACTGACTATTGAAGCAGACCGGATCCTCTATGGCGACGGGCAGTATCAATTCAATGCACCAAGAGACATCGCCTTAGCCCCGGATGGCACACTCTATGTTGCCGATTCCAAGAATCATCGCATCCTGCATCTTGACTCAGATGGCAGCCTGCTCCACACCTGGGGACAGTTTGGCGCCACAGACTATACCAACAACATTGAAGCCGCGCCAGGTACATTCAACGAGCCCTGGGGGGTGGCAGTTGGTCCCGATGGTTCGGTCTTTGTGGCGGACACATGGAATAATCGCATCCAAAAGTTCACCCCAGAGGGTGAGTTTGTGACCATGTGGGGTCAATTTGGCGCTGCCGAATCCCGCTATCACTTCTGGGGACCGCGCGGCGTGGCTGTGGATGCCGAGGGTCATGTCTTCATCACAGATACTGGCAACAAACGGGTGGTGATTTTCGACAGTGAGGGTAATGATCTGGCAACCCTGGGCGGCGCGGGGTTTGGCGTGGGACAGTTTGATGAACCTGTTGGCATCGAAGTGGATGACCAGGGACGGCTTTACATTGCAGACACCTGGAATAAGCGCATTCAAGTCATGCTCCCCGGAGAATCCCCCTTCACTTATCCCTCCAACATCGCCTGGGATATTGACGCCTGGTTTGGTGAATCGCTGGATAACAAACCCTTCCTGGCTGTCGACTCAGATTACAACACCTACGTCGCAGATCCCATCATGGGACGCGTGCTCGTTTTTGACCAGCAGGGCAATTTCCTCGCTGCCTGGGGTGAATTTGGAACGGGTAATGCCGAGATCGGGATTGTAGGCGGATTGGCAGTCAGCCCTGATGGAACGATTTGGGTTTCAGATGTTAACAACAATCGCCTGATGGTCTTCAGCCTGCCGGATCTTACCAGCAGCGAATTGCCAGATCTCAATGGGTCAGAAGCCTTGTCTGAGCCGCCAGAACTTGAGAATCCCTTCGACAATAATTGAAATCGACCCACTTCTTGGTTGAATCTAAAAAGAGGGCGCTTGTCTGAACTGCGTCCTCTTTTGTTGCCAGATTGATGTCGTGCTCAGCTCAGTGCTTTTTCAACAACTGCAGCAAAGGCTTCGGGTTCACGAACTGCCAGATCAGCCAGCATCTTTCGATTCAGGTTGATGTTGGTCTCGCGCAACCCATGGATCAGCTTGCTGTAGGTCGTCCCATTCAGCCTGGCTGCCGCATTAATGCGGGCAATCCACAGTCTGCGCAAATCTCGTTTGCGATTTCGTCGGTCACGATAAGCATACCATTGGCTTTTCAGGTACTGCTCATTTGCCCGGCGAAAAAGCTTGCTCTTGGTCCCGTAGTAACCTTTATTGAGCTTCAGGATTTTCTTGTGCCGCCGATAACCTTGCGGCCCACTTTTTACACGTGCCATATCATTCTCCTTTGCGAGCCCCTGGGCGCCAGTGAGTCAAATCTATCACTCGTTGCAAACACCCAACAGCCGCAACCATAAAATTAATCCAACAAAGTTATTTATTCTTGCTCATATAGGGCGCAAGACGACGCACTTTCTTCTGAAGTGCACGGGTTTTGACGGGGATCATGCGTTCGAACAGCGCTTTGGTGCGATCTGGCGTTCGCCGGCGCAAGTGCCCTTTGCCGATCTTGGTCCGCATAATGGTGCCGGAGCCTGTCATCTTGAACCGCTTCGAAGTGGCCTTATGAGTCTTCATTTTATACTTGCCATCTTTAGGTTTACGTGGCATACCTTACTCCTTTCACGAAAATCCTACAGCGCAGGTTTACAGAGCCGTAGGGTATCTGCCTGTTGATTAGATCGAATTTTGAGAAGACCGAAATCGTTACTTTTTCTTTGGGGCGAGCATCATAAACATGGTTCGCCCTTCCATCTGCGGTGCCTGCTCCACATCCGAGACCTCTGCCAACTCCTTGGCGATATCTCGCAAATCTTCCAGTGCAAGCTCCGGGTAAGTGATCTCTCGCCCTCTAAAGCGAATAGTCACACGAACTTTCATCCCGGATTCCAGCCAGCCTTGTGCGTCACGAACTTTGAAACCTCGGTGATGTTCAGTTGTTTTGGGACGCAAACGGATCTCTTTGATCTCGATTTTTGTCTGTGCCTTTCGTGCCTCGCGTTCTTTCTTTTCCTTTTCGTAAAGAAATTTACCAAAATTCATGATCCTGGCAACGGGTGGGTCAGCATCTGGGGCGACTTCTACCAGGTCCAGCTCAGCTGCTTCTGCCCGTTCGAGGCCTTCTCGCAAACTGACGATACCCAAATTTTCGCCGGTTTCGTCAATCAGTCGAATTTTAGTGGCACGAATTTGTTTATTGATTCGATAATCATCCTTGTTACTTATAGTTAACGCTCTCCTTCTGATTTAAGCATCATCAATTAAAACACACAATAATTCCCGTAATGGGAACGACTAATATCTTACCATATTCCTACCCGAATCGTCAACAGGTTGCTTGAGGAGTATTGGCTTTAGCTCTGCCGAATAATCCAAGCTAATCTCAAATCTTTTCCTCCTCTCCCTCGATGAGGGAGAGGACTGAGGTGAGGGTGCGCTTTCCTTTCCCAATCTCATAAATGGATAAAACGCCATCCACGATTGTCAACAACACAAACAGAAGAAAATTTCTGTTTCTATGATAAGATTTCCTCATGCCAGACGCTCAATTGCGAACCAAAGCGCGTACTCTCAGGAACAATCAAACCCCAGCAGAGCGATTGCTGTGGTCCAGATTGCGATCTCGTCAACTCTCCGGTTACAAATTCCGCCGTCAACACATTATCGACAGTTACATCCTCGACTTCTATTGCTGTCAAGCGCACCTTGCGATTGAGGTTGACGGTGGTCAGCACGCAGACGCTGAAAAGCTGAAATTGGACGATGCAAGAACAGCTCATCTTGAAACTAGAGGAATTCGCGTCATCCGCTTTTGGAACGATGAGGTGCTCAACGATCTGGATCATGTCCTGACAGAAATTGATGCCGTGCTTATTGAAACACTGGCAGATAATCCTGCATGAGAAAAACACCCTCACCCTGCCCTCTCCCTTTTAGGGAGAGGGGGTTGATCTTTTTCAGTCAAATTTTTGCTCGGCTAAAACGCTGTCAAATAATCCAAGCCAATCCTAAAGCCTTTCCTCCTCTCCCTCTCTGAGGGAGAGGACCGAGGTGAGGGTGCCCCTAAAATCAATCAAGGATCGAAGTGATTTCGATCCTTGAGATTACAATCAAAAAACATGTAAAATTATCAGATTAAAAGTTGGTTTCCGGTTTATCCTTCTACCTTCTCTTCCACCTCCTTCACCGCCAGGTCTTTAAAATCTGAGACATTCATTGCACCCAAACGCTCCCCGCTGCGCCTGCGGATATCCACCTGCCCTTGCTCCATTTCTCGATCACCGACCACCAGCATATAGGGGATCTTCTTCTTCTCGGCATCCCGGATCTTCGCGTTCATCCGATCGCTGCGGTCGTCCACTTCCACCCGTAAGCCGGCAGCTTTCAATTCTGCAGCAGCTTTCTTGGCATAATCCATATGCCGATCGGCAATCGGGATGATCACTGCCTGAATTGGCGCCAACCAGACAGGGAAAGCGCCACCGTAGTGCTCGATCAATACCCCAAAGAAGCGTTCAATGCTGCCCAAGAGCGCCCGATGGATCATATAGGGGCGATATGCCTGCCCATCCTCTTCAATATAGGTCATATCAAAGCGTTCTGGCAGGTTGAAATCAAATTGGATGGTTGAGAGCTGCCACTCCCGACCAATGGCATCTTTAACCTTGAGGTCAATCTTTGGTCCATAAAACGCGCCACCACCTTCATCTACATGGTAAGGCAGATCAGCCCGTTTCAATGCCGCTTCCAACGCTGCTTCTGCGTCCCGCCATTGCTCAGGTGCACCGACCGCTTTTTCAGGACGTGTGCTCAAGTAGGCTTTGATGTCGTTAAATCCAAAGGAACGCAGCATATTCAAACTGAAAGAAAGCACAAAATCAATTTCATCTGGCATCTGGCTGGGCGCACAGAAATGGTGGGCGTCATCCTGCGTGAATCCACGAACCCGCATCAACCCATGCATCACCCCGCTTCGCTCATACCGGTAAACCGTGCCCTTTTCTGCCAGCCGCATCGGCAGATCGCGGTAGGATCGAATCCCCGATTTATAGATTTCAATGTGGAAAGGGCAGTTCATGGGCTTGAGGTAATATTGCTGATCCTCAATTTCTATTGGCGCATACATATTCTCGGCATAAAAGCCAAGATGACCGCTGATTTCCCAGAGATCCGATTTCCCAATGTGGGGGGTATAGACAAAATCATACCCATTACGCAGGTGTTCATCTTCCCAAAAACGCTCTGCCAGGTAGCGAACCTTGGCGCCATTCGGATGCCAGAGAACCAGCCCAGAGCCAACATCATCACTGATGCTGAACAGGTCGAGCTCTCTGCCCAATTTGCGATGGTCTCGTTTCTTCGCTTCTTCAAGCCGCCACAGGTATTGCTTCAGGTCATCAGGCGAGAGCCATGCCGTTCCATAAATCCGCTGCAGCATCGGGTTGTGCTCATCCCCGCGCCAATAAGCGCCTGCCACATTCATCAGCTTAATCGCTTTGGGATGGATTTTGCCCGTGCTCTCCAGGTGGGGACCTCGGCACAGGTCAACAAAGGCATCACTTTTGTAAATGGAAATCACCGGCTTTTCGTCCACCGGGTTGCCATGCTCATCCACGCCGCCTTCTTCAAGCCCATCAATTAATTCGAGCTTGTAGGGTTGATCGGCAAAAATATGGCGGGCTTCTTCTGCGGAGACTTCCTCTTTCACAAAGGCACTGTCGTGTTTGATGATCTCGCGCATACGCGCTTCAATTTCCTCGAGATCTTCCGGGGTCAATGGACGCGGCAGGTCAAAATCATAATAAAAGCCATCCTCAATTGGCGGTCCAATCGCCACCTTGCCTTCCGGGAACTTTTCCAATACAGCCTGTGCCATCACATGGGCAGCTGAATGGCGCAATCGGTAAAGTTTTGACTCCTCATATTGTTCACTCATCTTATCCTCCTTCGGATAACTTGTTTTTTATGCCCTGCCAGTTCTTCCCGGCCAACACACTCAAGTAAAATTAAACAAAAAACCCTCGCCCACTGGGGCGAGAGTGCTCTCACGCGGTTCCACCCAGATTATCCCAAAACAATAACGGGATATCTCTTGGGGCTGATAACGGAGCCAACCGTTCTCCTTAATCTGCCAACTGGCATTTCAGGGTCATGCTCGCGGGGGGTTTTTGCAGGGTCTGATCTGAAAAGACTTTCAGCCAATGGTCTTCTCTCTCTAAAGACAGCACTCCCAGCTACTCGTCCCGGTCATCGCCTTTAATTATTATGGGTGGTATAGGGCTCGAACCTACGACCTCCGCGATGTCAACGCGACGCTCTAACCAACTGAGCTAACCACCCGAAAGTGTATGCATTATACAGTGTTGAGGGGATTAAATCAAGTCTTAGATGTGCGGTGTCCAGGACATACTATACACTCTGGTTATCAAGAATATGTCAGGTTAATATTGTTGTTGAGCAAACGACAAATAACAGCTGAGGAGATAAAACAAAGTGAATCCTGGACACCATATTGATTATAAACAACTTCGAGGAATAAACCCAGGAGGCAGCCCTGCCGTTGATGGGTTGGGGGACCACACCCCCTATTCCCTCGCCTGCTGAGTAGTTACAATTGTAACAATTAACGAAGAAAATTTATGTTTTTCTCAGTGATCTGGCTTAGGATAAAGATAACGGATCCCGATGGACTTCGAGGATCGTTCAGCTTTTAGTCCGCAGACCGGGGACGGAAGAAACAGACCCCAGACTGGTGACCGAAGACAAGAGACCTGAGGCCGGGGAATATACCCAATTACCAGGTTCGATCTACCGACTACATTCTACCAACTACGTTCTACCAGCTTTTAGCTTTTAGCCATTTGCTTTCAGCTATTCACTCACAAATAAATGTCAAATCGCTCCGCGAAGTTCTTGTAGACCATATTTGCATTTTAGAGATTATTTTCAGGGTAAATTAGACTGTGACTATTTCTATCAAACGAAAGAGTCTTCCATCATTAGGAAAAAGGCCAAAGGGCATATTGTGCCCTGGCACAATCAACGGCAAGCTTTTGCTTACCGATATACCCTACCAGACCATTGCGTTATTTGATTCCAGTGATTTTATTCAACCCTCCGTGAGTTCACCATTTATTGTTTATAAACAAGTCACTTGTAATGTTCAGTGACATCCCGACCACCCAGACCAATTATTCGGTGTTTTCTAAAGAAGATGTTATTCCAATTTGATCTGGATTATTGCCTGGATGAAGAACCCAAAGGGCTGCCCCGTCCGGGGCAGCCCTTTGGCAATTGATTAACTGACCAGCGAAAGCCTACTTGAGGATCAGGGGTAAAAAGAAAAAAAGCTTGTCTTCATCAGCCATCCCCAAACGCCAGACGTCATTCATCTGGTCAGCGCTATAAACGCCACCCATCAGCACGATGCTCCCATCCCGCAGTACCAGGCTTGTGTGTCCCATCCGTTTCGACCATGCTGCAGTAGCGGTCACTTGGCTCCAGGTCTGCCCTTCATCGTCTGAAACCCAAACATCGTTTTCAGCGTCCCACCCCCCCCATACCGCCCATCAGTACGATCCGTCCATCTAGCAACAACACACTGGTGTGCAGGCGGCGTGGCGTCCACCAAGTACCGTTGATTGGTACTTGCGTCCAGGTAGAGCCCTCATCCTCGGAACGCCAGACATCATTTTGGCAGTTGCCAGAATCATCGATGCCGCCCATTAACAGGATATGCCCGTTTGGTAAGACCACGCTGGTATGCCCCAAGCGGGCTGACCATGGCGCATCGGGCAATTGTGCCCAGCTGGCGCCCCCATCATCCGACACCCAGACATCGTTTTTGTACGAGCCAATGCCATCGCCACCCATCAACAGGATATGCCCGTTCTGCAAGACTAGGCTGGTATGGTTTGCTCGGCCTGACCATGGCGCATCGGGCAATTGTGCCCAGCTGGCGCCCCCATCATCCGACACCCAGACATCATTCCTGTAGCCGTTGTCAAAGCCGCCCATCAGTACGATGTTCCCGTCAGGCATCACTACACTGGATTGACCCCTGCGTTCCGACCACGCTGCGCCAGGAGTTATTTGGGTCCATTGCTTACCTCCATTGCCTGAGCGCCAGACGTCATTCAGTAAGCGGTTTCCATAGGTGGGCGTCCAATTAAAGCCGCCCATCAGCACGATGCTCCCATCAGGCATCACCACGCTGGAATGCCCATCACGCACTTCCCAGGCTGCGCTAGCGGTCATCTGGGTCCAGGGGCCGGTTAGAATATCCCTATCCACCAAAGCACTGTCTGATGGCGACACAAACCATTGATCGGTGAACATCACCGCCGCTGGCAGCCCAGCGCTTATTGGCGTGCCAGTCAAATCGGGCGTTTGCGCTTGCATCGCTGTGGTCGGGAGCATAACTGCAAGCAGAACAAAAAATAAGATCGATGAAAACCATCCAGAAATGTGCCTGTTAAACCATTTAGAAAATTTCATTTCATACTCCTCGCCTGAATCAGGCATTAAACGATCGATGTGTATAGAATGTCCTGTATTGTCAGTGCTTTGATGAAGAGTGTCTATTTTCGATTATATATGATCGAAATTCCAAGTCAACAACAATTTTACACCATTTTCACCCAAACCAAAAATGAGGATGTCAAACGATAACCGCTGATCAACACCACTGCACCCCCGCGCTTCCTTGAGCACCCCTTCCTGAGTTTATGATCAACTCAATTTCTTCATGCCTGATCATCATCACGTTTCAGCCTGCCAATTTTCCCAAAGGAAACAAAAATTTCAAGGTGCATTATTAAAGTGGCCTGAGTGGATTTCCAGAATTATGCTATCATTGTGCGCAGGAGGAACTGCCATGAGACCTGACTGGGATTCTTACTTTATGAAAATCGCCTACTCTGTATCGGAGCGCAGCACCTGTGACCGTGCTTTTGTGGGCTGCGTCCTGGTGCGCGATAAACGCATTTTGACGACCGGGTTCAACGGTTCACCCTCCGGTCAGCCGCACTGTGACGAGGTCGGTCATTTGTTAGTGGATGGTCACTGCGTACGAACCATTCACGCAGAGACGAATGCCATTATCCAGGCAGCACTGCACGGCGTCTCCACAAATGGCTGTTGGTGTTACGTCACCCATTTTCCCTGCATCAACTGCACCAAGGTGTTGATCAACGCTGGCATCTCCCGGCTGATTTACCATGTTGCCTATCGCCAGGATGAAAACGCGTTAGAATTTCTTCGCATGGCTAATGTCGAAATTTGCCAGCTGGATTATAAGCCGAACGCTCCGCAATAACCATCATCAGAGCGATTTGCATCTTATTTCTGACACATCATTAACATACTTAACCGAGCAGCGGATCAACAACATTTGCAAAACATCCACATCTGTGATTACAGGAAGTGTTTGGCTTTCCGTGGAGAAATTTAGTCAATCGATACCTAGTCAATCGATACCTTGTCAGCATTTTGTGACCATGCTATCATTATCAAGAATGAATAACTCACCACTCGATAGGTAATCCTCAAAAAAGGAGTAACTCGATGTCTCATATGTTTATTCCCGGTCCGGTAGATGTGGCAGATGAAGTTCTGCAAGCCCAGACCAAACCTATGGTTCCGCATCGTTCGGCAGAGTTCGAACAAATCTTTCGCGGAACAGAAGCCAAGCTTAAGCAAGTTTTTATGACAGAAACACGTGTGTTCCAGCCACCCTCATCTGGCAGCGGAATGCAGGAAGCCGGTATCCGCAACCTGGTACAAAAGGACGTCCTTTCCTGTGTGAACGGCGCCTTCAGCCAGCGCTGGTATGATGTTGCCGTCACGAATGGCAAACAGGCTGACCGGCTGGACGCAACCTGGGGTGATATCATCGAACCCGACATGCTGGCAGAAGCCCTCAAGAAGAAACATTATGAAGCCGTCACCATTGTTCACAACGAAACCTCCACCGGTGTTGAAAGCCCGCTGAAAGAGCTGGCAGCCGTCGTCAAAGAAATCAGCCCCGACACATTGATCCTGGTGGATGCTGTGTCATCGCTGGGCGGCGTCAAAATCGAAACGGACGCCTGGGGTCTCGATTTTCTGTTGACCTCTTCCCAAAAATGCCTGGCGCTCCCACCCGGCATGTCCTTTGCAGCGGTCTCCGATCGTGCGCTTGCCAAAGCAGAAACGGTTGAAAACCGCGGCTGGTATTTTGACCTGCTGCGCATGGAAAAGCACCGTGTCAAGAATTCCACCGCCATGACCCCCACCATGTCGCTGATCTGGGCTCTGGACGTGCAGCTGGACCGCATGCTGGCAGAAGGCCTGGAAAACCGTTACGCACGGCATGCCGCCATGGCAGAACGGGTGCAAACCTGGGCATTCGAGAATGGTATGGAACCCCTGGCAGCCGAGGGATATCGCTCTAAAACTGTTTCGACCATCAAGAACCTGCGCAATGTGGATATCTCTGCCCTGAACACCTTCCTGCTGAAGAAAGGCATGCGTATCGCCAACGGCTATGGCGACCTGAAGAACAAGACTTTCCGTGTTGCCCACATGGGTGAAACCCAGATGCACCACATTGAGGAACTGCTGGAAGCTTTCGAAGCCTTCCTCGCTCAGATATAATCCCATCTCAGAAGACTTTTACCCGGCCAGCCGTGTTGGCGCTGACCGGGTATATTTATTAAGGACACAGGAACACGCTAACCTTGGGAGTGCAAAACACAAATGGCAGAAACAGTGATCGTAAAAATAGAGAAATTGGTGTATGGTGGTGATGGCCTCGGGCGGCTGCCCGATGGTCGTGCGGTGTTTGTGCCTTTTGTCCTGCCAGGCGAACTGGTTCAAATTGAACTTGTGGAGGAAAAACAGCGCTATGCCCGCGGATTACCGGTGAACTGGATTGAAACCTCACCAGACCGGATCTCCCCCCGCTGTGCTCACTTTGGTGAATGTGGGGGCTGCCAGTACCAGCATTTAGACTATGCGAATCAACTTAGCCTGAAAGAAGCCATCCTCCAGGATCAATTTCAGCGCATCGCAAAAATTGAAAACCCGCCCCTTGAATCTATTGTCCCCTCCCCCAACCCCTGGAATTACCGCAACTATGTTCAGTTTCATTTGGGGCAGCAGGGCGAAATTGGCTATGTCCATGTGGATGGCGAACACCTGCTCCCCATCACAGAATGTCATCTACCCATGGGAGAAATCAACCAGCTCTGGCCGCAAATTGAGCTGGGTGCGGAATCCGGCGTTTACCGGTTAGGTGTCCGGCAAGATAGCTATGATGCAATCATGCTGATCATGGAGGGGGAAGACCCGGTTGCACCGGATTTCAGTGAAGATATCCCTGTGTCGGCGGTCTACACCCCGCCCGATGCCCGTCTTACCGTTCTGGCTGGCGAAGACGCCCTGACCTTCGAGGTTCTGGATCGCACATTCCAGGTTTCAGCCCGTTCCTTTTTTCAAGTGAACACCCCGATTGCGGAAAAGATGATCCGGCATCTGGTTGAAAACCTGTCATTGACTCCTCAAACCCGGGCCCTGGAGCTCTATGCCGGTGTGGGGCTGTTCAGCGCTTTCATTGCCAGCCAAGTGGAGCACCTGACAGCGATTGAGAGCTCGGGCTCTGCCTGCCATGATTTTGCCACCAACCTGGATGACTTTGAAAATGTCACCCTCTACGAAGCAGAAGTGGAAGAGGTCGTTCCTGCGCTGGATTTTGCTCCGGATGTGCTGATCCTGGACCCGCCCCGCGCCGGCCTTTCACCAGCGGTTCATGATGCGATCACCAGGCTCAACCCAGAGCACATTGCCTATATCTCCTGTGACCCCGCCACACTGGCAAGGGATATCAAGAAGATCACACACAACAGCTACCACCTGGTCTCTGTCACGCCCTTCGACATGTTTCCGCAAACAGCGCACGTGGAGACAGTAGTATTTTTAGAGAAAATTGAAAACCTATCAATGATCCTTGCAAAATGAATAACGGGGCGGGATCAGGACATACCTTTCCCTCAGTGCCTAATCACCCAATCTCCTAAATCCTAAAACAACACAGACGAAAGTTCCTGCCGATACAGGCGTGCGTCGGGATGCGAATCGCCGATCAGGGCAAGGAAGCCAACAAAGATATCCTTCACCTGGTCCTCGCGGTAATGCCGATCCTGGCGCAGGATATCCAGAAACCCATCCATGGCTGCCAAAACATTACCGCGCTTTGCCAAACGGATCCCATTTCGAAAGGCTGCTTCCAGAGGATGATCGCCCGTGATCGGCGCACCTTCCATTTCAACATAGGCATTTGCCACCGGTTTGAGCGTTTGCGCTGTCGAATACTCCGAACTGGCAGGAAAATTCCGCAGCAGCAGCTGGGCTTCTTTGCCCTTGCCCTGAAACAGCAACACACGCACCAACCCCAGCAGCGCACCCGGATGGTTGTTGTTCAAGGAGAGAAATTCCCGAAAGGCATCCTCTGCCGCTTCAAATTCACCCAGCATTAGGAGGCTGGCGCCCTTCGCATACAGTAAATCTTCTGGCTTTGGTGCTAGCCGCCGCACGAAATCGCGCAGGCTGTCATCGGAGAGAATGCCGGAGAATTCCGAGACGACATGGCCATCCATGAAGGCTTTGACCACCGGAATATTGCGAACCTTATACTGCCTTGCCAACCTTGGGTTCTCATCCACATTGACTTTTGCCAGCCGAAAACTGCCCTCACCCTCCCTGGCAAGCGCTTCAAGCTTTGGTCCCAATACACGGCATGGAATGCACCATGTTGCCCAAAAATCGACCACCACCGGCACTTCCATGGAGTATTGGAGGACTTCATATTGAAAGTCCGATTCGTCAACGTGTATGATGAAATCTGACACTATTAACTTCTCCTCAACCCCATTTTACTATGATTATGCCTTCCGATTCAATCATTCCTCGTCTGGGTCAGCTGCAACCCCAGGTTGCTTGATCTCAAGCACATCACCATGGACGGAGATGACAATTCGGAAGCCAATCATACCCATATACAGGCGGCTTTCTTCAGGAATACCAATTTCAGCCAGCTGCTCAAACTGGGAATCCATGTTCTTCAGCTGGTTTTGAATGGCAGCCATCGTGAAGATGTCATCCTGGCCCATCATTTCCGCCGCCTTGGCAGAGAGCAGGTCCTCGTTGCCTTCAATTTGCTCCTGCATAAACTGCCAAACCTGCCGATCCACCGTTTCAGATGGGATATGTCGTAAAAACCCGGCGTCATCGACAATATAACAGGGGTCGCTGCCCACATATCCAGTTTGCACGGGTCGATCATATTCATCGTAGATCAGCCCTTCAAATAATGCTTTCTTTGGCAAAAGATCCTCCACCATTAAGTCTAAAATCTATTCTCATTCAGTATATCCAAAACCTGTTAGATTCTGGTTAACTTAAGAAACGGATTGAATCAGAAAGGGATTAGCGAATGATGACCCGTGTGCCATCTGGATCGGCAAAATAGTAGTTTTCAGGGGGTACGGCGGGGGTTGTCCAGCGATAGAGCCACTTTGCCGTCACCGGGGTCATGTTGATGCAGCCGTGGCTGTGCGGCACGCCAAAATCGTTGTGCCAGTAGGCACCGTGAAAGGCAATACCATCCGAAGTAAAATAGCTCACCCAGGGCACACCGGGCAGGTCAAACCCGCTGCCGTAGGCGTTAGCCGGGTTAGCCATATGCCGGCAGGGTCTCTTTCGATAAGTTCGATAATAGCCTTTGGGAGTCGCAAAGCCTCCTTCAGGTAACCGCACCCCGCTTGAGATTCTGGACATAAACACAATCTTTTCGCCCTCATAAGCCATCAAAGATTGTGACGCAAGGTCTACCTCAACCCGCTTTTCCTCCGAGGGCACCTCCGGTGAGATGGGTCTCAATTCAGCATCGGGCACCAGCCGCATGAAATAGGCAGGAACATAAAAAACGCGATAATCCCGATCATCCAGAAGTTGATACCAGACGCTTCCCTCATTGTCTACCAGCCGCTTTAAGATCCAAAAGGTGGAGGCATAATAAAACCGATAGGCGATCGAACGCCCTTCGCCCAGCTTATTGTAGGCGTCCACGAATGGCACCGTGATTTCGCCCAGGCAGCCATCTTCCGGAATGACCGTATTAGCATCATTGAAAACCCTTCTAACAGGCTGGATACGCCGTGAATGAGCATATCCCACCCCATCCAACTCATACCAGATGCGATTAGCCGAGATCTCTTCATTGCTGACGGTGACATTGGTGATTTTCCACAGGCTGTCTTTATCCATCTCCCTGAGGATTTCAGATTCGGCATGGGGTGCCCTATGCAAAGGGTGAGCTTGCTGCGTGACCCTACCCAGCAGCAAACCGCTGCGATCATCCAGCAGGGCTGAACCCTGACCGGTGATCCATTTCCCTGGCAGCATCAAACCCGCAATGCCCAATCCAAAGAAATGAAGAAAATCTCGCCTCGAAAGCTTGTCCATGCTATCCATGTCTAAATTAATCGTGAACAATGACTGGGATCCCAACAAAGGACCAGTTATACAGCCACCCGGCGTCTTCCGTCACCATATTCACGCACCCATGACTCATTGGCGTGCCAAAATTACTGTGCCAGTAGGTGCCGTGAATGCCGTAATCCTGGTAAAAATACATCGTGTAGGGCACATCCGGCAGATAGTAGCCCGGACCTGACATATTCGTATAGCGCAGCTTGATCCAGACTGCAAAGCGCCCGATCGGTGTGGGATGCTGCCATGTCCCTGTGGAAACAAGAAACGAGCGAACCAGGGTGTCATCCTGATAAGCATACAAACGCTGTTCTGAAAGATCAATGTCAATCCATCGCCCTTCCAAATCTCCGCTGACCGGGACGGAGGTCGGCTGCGGCGTCGCGGTTGGGATCGGCGTGGAAGTTGGTGTGCTGGTCGGTGTGCTGGTTGGTGTTGCCGTGGGGGTAGAGGTCGGCGTGGACGTAGGCGTCGCCGTAGGTGTGGCGGTGGGTGTTGGCGTCACCGTTGGCGTCAGGCTCGGCTTGGCAAGCGTTTCCTGGCTGATAGGACCAGCCTTGCGGGATGCCTGGACAAACTGAAATGGTACCAGATCCAACCCGAAGAAAACCAGAGCCAATAGAACCAAAATCACTATCGTCCACACCCAAACCGGGCGATGTGTTTGAACGGCAACTGGGGGTTCAAGCCTGAAGGGTTTGATAGGCACTGTAATCTCGCGCTTCTGAGTATCCTCAAGGCTGATCTTTGTTAATCGAGATTGTGCCCACCGTGCTGCAGACTGAACACAAGGATCATCTGGCGCGATTTCCTGTGCTTTTTGTGTAAAGAAAAGGCTTGCCTGCGGCTTCGAAAGTCCAGCAAGTAAGAGCCACCCATCAACAGCCTGCGGACTTTCTGCGATGATCATCCGAGCGATGCGCCTGGCTTGCCCTCGATCTCCCCGCCGCAAGGCAGCTTTGGCTTCTACAATCAAGCCATCAATATGATAGGTGCTCATGGTCAGGGAGCCTGGTCAGGTTGGACCGCTTCGTTGTTCAGATAACAAAGAATACCAGCAACAATGCCTTCAGCAACCAGATCTGTCTCTTCCGTGATGATCCGGTAATCCCTGTTCAAGAATCCAGCTTCAATAATTGCAGCCACTGTACCGGGATCAATTTCTGAAAATGCATGGTAATAGGTCATATCATCCGTGACAGAGCCTGCATGATAGGGCAGATCCGTCACCTTTGCATAGCGATCGGAGAGACAAGCCGTCAGACGCTGGCTGGCAACTACGTCTTGAGCAGATAGGGCTGCTGCCACCTTAAATCCCGTTGCCTGGTCATTAACATATTCACAAGAATCCAGATGGATCGAAACCAGCAATTTGCCCCGATACCCCATCAATCGATCGTCGAATTCCTCAAGTAAATCAACCTCATAACCCCGGTCCGTCAGATCCTTTTGCACCAATGTGGCGATCTTTAAATTCATTTCCGCTTCCGTCAGACCGTTAGTGCAAACGGAGCCCGAATCCGAGCCATAATGGCCAGCCACGATCCCAATTCGATCAAATCCCTCCAGTATGCCCGGCTCTACTCCAGCATCCAGGGCAATGGGAGCTGCTCCTGAGGCTGATTCAAGTGCTTCTGCCATTCGCGCCTCAAGTCCGCGCGAGATCAAACTGCCCGGCGTCCAGATAGTAAACAGGGTCGCCACAATAAAGGCTGCACCCAGGGCTGTCTGCAAGCCACGCATGAAGCTGAACGAAGCCGGTTTACGCTGTTTTGATCGCCTCGAAGATGACGCCCTTTGGGGTTCAACCTCCTGTTCGGATTCAGCTTCCATGTCAAAACCGGGATCCAGTTCGGGTTCTGAGTTAGATTCGTCTTCGGATACGGCTTCAGACACCGTTCCAAAACCTGTTCCCACATCCGTCTCAGGCGCCGACTCAAAGTCAGGGTCGGAGGGCACATCTCGAGTGTTTAAGTCAGAAAATTCAGGGTTATCCATATCCATTGCCATAAATCTTACCTTAACTCTTAAATTTTTGACAGAGTGCGGTACACTCCTCGCTGGCGCCTCAGCACCAAACGGCTACTTGACCTGAGTAATTATACAAAGTATAACAAAAACATATGAAAGATAAACTTAATCAAACTAATTTAATGTCACTGGAAATCTTAAAAGAAACGATGCGCGCCTGGGTCACCGGCGTCGCCATTGTCACCGGTCATCATAATGGTTTCGTGCACGGCATGACCGCCAATAGCTTCAATTCGATCGCACTTGCGCCGCCCACCGTGATGGTTGCCCTGCAAAAGCACACCCGCACTCAAAACCTGGTCAAAGAGGAGGGCTTTTTTGGGGTCACCATTCTTGAAACCAGCCAGATCACCCTTGCCAGGCGTTTTGCCGGGCAAATTGAGCCTGATAAGCCCCGCTTTGACGGCGTGGAGACATTCACCATGGTTTCTGGCGCGCCGCTGGTCACAGGCGGCATTGGCTTTTTGGATTGCAAAGTGGTGCATGCCTTTGATGTGGGGGCAACGACCGTTTTCATCGGTGAAGTGCTTGAGGCGCAAAAATCAGACCACTCACAAGATCCACTGCTCTATTTTAATCGTGAATGGAGAAAGCTGGCTGGATGACCTCACAACAATTCAACCTCAAAGAACAAGAAATCTTGTTGAAGATTGCACGTGATGCAATTTATGCCGCGGTTCACGGCCAGCCGCTGCCAGTAATTGACCTGGGCTCGCTGCCGCCAAGACTTTCAGAAAAGGGGGGCACATTCGTGACCCTCACCATCCAGGGCAGTTTGCGGGGCTGCATCGGGACACTGGAAGCCTACCAACCCGTTGCGCTGGACGTGCAGGAACATGCGGTTGCCGCTGCAATGCAGGATAGCCGCTTCCCCATCTTGCGCCCTTCCGAATTACCGCTGATCAAGATTGAGATCTCCGTCCTTACGCCCAAACAGCCGCTAACCTATACAGACCCAGCTGACCTGCTCGAGAAGTTGCAACCGGGTATAGACGGTGTTGTCCTTCAAGATGGTTTTCGTAAAGCGACCTTCTTACCCCAGGTCTGGGAAAAGATCCCGCAACCTGTCTCGTTCCTATCCGAACTCTGCATGAAAATGGGTGCACCAGCAAATTTATGGCAGAAAAAACCGCTCAAGGTCTATACCTACCAGGTGGAAGAATTCCACGAATAAGGACTATCTCTGAAATTCATCGCTAAATTAACGTAAAAGAGCCGCAAAAATGCGGCTCTCATTATTATAGACTTCTGTTTTTGAGAATAACTTATAGTGTTTCCACCACTCCCAGGGTTGGTTCTGCAGCTTTGTTATAAGCCTGGCCAAGCAGATGAGAATAGACCGCAACGCCATAAGCCATGGTCAGGAAGACACCGATGACACAGGCAATCACACCCAGGGGTGCAATAATGCCCAATGCCAGCATCTGACCAAGGATGACCAGCAGCCAGGGTCCAAAGGCCTTTTTAAGCAGTCTGAAGATCTCCTTAAAGTTAAAGGCTGCTTTGAAACTGCCTTTTGCTACGTAGTTAGCAATGGCTACCACGCCCATGAAGGTGACCAGAAGGGCAAACAGGAACCCAATCAGACCCACACATCCGCCAACGACATACATCAGGATGGTGAGGGTTTCATCACCAGAATTAGCGCCAAAGCCGACCAAACCACCCGCCACACCCATCAGAATGGCTGCTGGCAAACTATAAATGAACATGATCACCATTGCCATGAAACCGCGGCCAAGGTCGGCGCCGAACTCGAGATCGGGTAGGGCATTTTCTTTATTGCCATCAATCACATTTTTGGTTGCCTTCAGTCCCCAGCCAGAAAGGACAAACTGACCAACGACTGGGATCAGACTGCAAAGCGCAGGCAGCACAATTTTCTTGAACCAATCCTTATCCTTGAACACATAACTAAATGCTAACCCAAAATCCATAATAATCTCCTCTTCTCATTGATAATCGTTCGGATTGATAACTAAAACTAATATACACTAACGGCACGCTGAAATCAAGAAACTGACCTGAAAATACCAGATGTTTCCTCAATCAATTTGAGCGCCGTGATTTCACAGCTGTGTGAATTGAACAACGTTTAAGACAAAGACTGTGGCGCGTTTTTCCTTCGCCTGGTCGTCTTTCTTGCAGTTTTGACGAATAATTTCAAGCGCTTTCTCAACCTGTTCATCTTCCAGGCCAATTAAAAGGGTGCTTCTTCCGCTGCGCAAGAAACCACCAGTTGAAGCAATCAACGTCACGCGATAATCCTGCTTTGTCAGTGCTCTCGAAACCGCTTCGTTATCTTCGTCCTTGATTATGGCTATGATCAATTTCATCGCTATATTTCCTCGTAATGTTCGACTTCAAGTGTAAAAATACTGGCGCCCCCAATAGTAATTGGTGTGGGTGCGGGCATCGGCAGGGGTGAGTTTTCCATCGGGACAGCAATGAAAGCCACCCTTTTTCGACATGTTTTGTTGAGAAGATCAATCGCTTCTGAAACATGCCCGGTATACGCACCAATCATCAATGTAGCGCTTTTTTGCCCCAAAAACCCACCCAGGCTGGGCAACCGTGTGACGCCAAAACCGCCGTCATTCAGCGCATCCATGGCAATATTGGCATCCTGTCCCTGCACCACAGCAATGAGTATCTTATCCTTCTGGGCTTCTGATTTATTCTTTTCTGACATAAAAAGTCCTTACACATCCAGTTGGCCGACATCATCCTTGGGATAGTTTAAGTATACTATAATCTCCAGTGATATTTACATTAATCTCACATTAATCTCATTTACATTAATCTCAGGAAAAAATCCAGATAGGTGATGATAAAAACAAATTAATCAATCCACCCAATCAACCACATGGTCCATAATCCTGGACATCTTGATGCGCATTTCAGAAACAACGCGCCCGCAAACCGAGATGCCTGCGCTAATCATAGTGTCCTGGGTTCCAGAAACCAGCGGATGCCACCAGGCAAGATCGCGCCCCTCAGCAAGGCGGCGATACGCGCAGGATTTGGGCAGCCAGGTGAGTGCCTGGACTTTTTCAGGGGTGAGATGAACGCAATCGGGAACAATATCCGATCGGTGCTCGTAATGCAAACACTGACAGGTATTCACATCCAACAAGCGGCAAGCCACATCCGTGAAGAAGACTTCACCCGTCTCGATGTCCTCAATTTTATGCAAGCAGCATTTAGCGCATCCATCACAGAGGGCTTCCCATTCCTCAAGTGTCATCGCTTCAAAAGATTTTGTTTTCCAAAATTCAGGTTCAATTGCCATCATTCCTATCCACTTTCAGAACGGCGTCATGATCAGCGCTGCTAAGCCATATCATCCTGTTATAGCACATGTCCATTGCCCTGTAAACCGCACACACCGCACACACCTGAATTGATAATCCGCCATAATCACGATATACTAAGAATAAGTTGTAAAAATGAAAGACAGACAACCCTTTTCCTTATTGGATGGTGAGGAGTACAGCATGGCAGAGAAAAAGAAAGATCAAGTTGATATCAATCACGCTTCAGCAGAGCAGATCGCGACTCTGAAGGGTATTGGACCCAATTTGGCGCAAAAGATCATCGCCAATCGTCCCTATCAAAAATTGGATGAACTTGTTCGTGTGTCGGGTATCAATCAGGTCAAACTGGCAGCATTATTACCCTACATCGCCATTGGCAAAACAAAGGCAGAAAAACCTGCTGCCACAGAACCCACCCTCAAAGAAACGATTGAAAACAACCAGCCCGTTTCAACCCTTGGCAAAACAGAAGCCTTCGTTTTTCTCGAGGACCGCAATGAACGGCAAGACGCCTTCCTGATCATTTTGGGCGGGTTCATTTTTGGCCTGCTGATTATTTTGCTGCGGCGCGCAAGAAAATGATCCCGGGCAAGCCTATCCATTGCTGTTCGGTATCAAACCCAAATCACTGATCTTAAAATATCTCACCCTCTTTGATAGGGGCGCTGAAAGCATTCGAATGAAGAAGATTTCCTTACTGGTGTTCATCTTTTCCCTTCTCTGCTTGAATGCATGTTCGTTTTCAACCACAGATTCTCCAATCGCTGCTGAACTTGCATCTCCTTCGCAAACCAGCCCAGCATCTGCTGCCCAGACCTCACTGCCCATCCCGACCCTCACCCCTCGCACCTCACCCACTGAGGATCCCCTGCCCACCAAAGCCCCTACATTCACCTCAACCAGCACACCTGCTGGCAATCAAAAAGTCAAACTGATGGCTGTTGGAGACATCATGTTGGGTAGGACGATCGGTGAAATGATCACAAGCGAGGGATTTGAAGCGCCGTTTCTGTTCACTGCCGAAACTTTATCCTCAGCAGATATCACTCTGGGCAACCTCGAATGCCCAATTTCTGAGCTGGGCACTGCTGAAGAAAAGACCTACGCTTTCCGGGCACCGCTTGCGGCTGGCGATTCCCTTGCCTATGCCGGGTTCACACTTGTCAGCCTGGCGAACAACCACATCCTGGACTATGGACCAGCAGCACTGGAAGAAACAATCACCACACTCCAATCACATCACATCTTCCCCCTTGGGGCTGGCATGGACGAGGTCGAGGCGTACGCGCCCGTGTTTCTGGAGGTCAACGGTTTACGTCTGGCATTTCTGGCTTATGCGGACATTCCAGCCACGGATTATGACTATCTTTCATGGGAAGCAGGCGAGAACACACCTGGCATTGCCTGGGCTCACCCCGAGAAGATACAAGAGGGTGTGCGCGCGGCAAAGAGCCAGGCAGATGTTGTGGTCGTTCTTTTCCACAACGGCTACGAGATCGTCCAGAACGTCTCCGGATACCAGCAGGCAGTCGCTCACCTGGCAATTGACAGCGGGGCTTCCCTGGTAATCGGCAGCCATCCTCATGTGCTGCAGCGTATCGAAACCTATAACGGAGGACTGATCGCTTACAGCATGGGCAATTTTGTCTTCGACAATTTCCTTTTTCCCCCTAATTATTCTGCCATTCTCTCTGTGAAGCTGACGCCAGAGGGTGTTGAATCCTATGAATTGATCGATGTGATCGTTCAGCTGAACGGCGTACCGCAGATCATGCCCTATAACCTGGAGGATTGAAAAATTTACGTTGCAGCACCCATTGCTGTCCCAAGTTCTTGATCGGAATTTGGGTTTTTATTTGGCGTAAAGACTTTGATTTTTAAACGGAATCAATGCCAGGATGACAGCCTGCTCATATAAATCAGTCCGTGTGACCACATCACCGGTCAGCAAACCGACTGCACCGGATTTCTGCTTGGAATTTTCTCGTCCAAAGACCTGGTCATCTGCATCCCCCAGTTCCATCCCCGACTCCACCAGGGTTTGCACTGGCTTAGGAAGCTGGAACAGTGCAGTGCGAGAATTACCTTCCCTCTGAACACCCAGCACAACAACCCAGGCAAAAGAGACCATTTCCTCGCCGAGGAAATCGCATCCCCCTTCCACACCCACCCAGTAATCGCCTTCAGGTCTGGCTGCTTGACCGTTTAGTGCGCGTGTTCTGGCACCTGTCAACGTTTCCTGGTCCGAAATTGGCTGATCTGCTACCCCGGAGTCCACCACCACCTTGACCGTCTCAAAGGTTTCCAGGGGGAAGCACCGCTGAAAGCCGCGTAAAACAGCCTTAGTTTTGACAGGATTCAACGACGTGATAACGATTTTCTTCATGATGTTTCCCTCTAAAGTTTTGGCAGCTCAATAGTTTTTTGATATTGATACTTTCCCTGCTTATCTGCATAAGAGATCTCACAGGGTTCATCCGCTTCGAAGAACAACACCTGGGCAATGCCTTCGAAAGAATAAATTTTCGCTGGCAGCGGTGTGGTATTCGAGATTTCCAGTGTCACATAGCCTTCCCATTCGGGTTCAAAGGGCGTCACATTCACGATGATCCCACAGCGGGCATAGGTGCTTTTCCCCACGCAAATCGTCAGGACATTCCGTGGAATGCGGAAATATTCCACCGTGCGCGCCAGGGCAAAAGAATTGGGCGGAATGATACACACCTCACCCCGATAATCTACCATTGATTGCGGATCAAAGTTTTTAGGATCAACAATCGCTGAAAACGCATTCGTGAAAATCTTGTATTCGTCTGCCACGCGAATATCATAGCCATAGGAAGAAGTGCCAAAGGAAATCACTCCATTGCGCACCTGTCCCTCCTCGAAGGGCTCAATCATGTTATGTTCCAGCGCCATCTGCCGAATCCATCGATCAGCCTTAATCGTCATCTCTGCGACACTCCTTTCATCTCGACCTGTTTCCTGTGAACTTCATTCCATTATTCGGCTTGAAAGGTGATCAACCCCAGCGATCCCGGTTCCAACCTGAAGGTGAATTGATGCATTGTGCCAATGATGAACACAAAGCGGTAATTACCAGGGGGAATATCCGGAATCACAAAATTCTCTCCCAATAGCGGATGTGAATTAATGCGACCTTGCTTATAGGTCTTTGTGTAAAACCGTTCCTCAACCACCCCATCATCAGACATTTTTTCCAATACAACATCAAATTCTGAAAGCGGCTGTCCATAGCGATCCAGCAGCAAACCTGCCAGTGCCGCAGATTGTTGCGCTCCGTCATTGCTTAATGGCGCAAACCACAAAATCGGGTTGGTGGTTTGGTGGTAGTGGTTATCGCCCAATCGAACTTCAAAGTGAAGATGCGGACCATCGGCAGCCCCTGTGGCACCTACCTCACCGATTTTCTGCCCCTGGTTCACCTGGTCCCCAACCGCCACATCCATTTCAGAAAGATGCGCATATAACGTGAAAAGATCTTCACCCTGATACAATCCCGTGTGCTGCAAAATGATCACATTGCCATAAAAACCGGGAAACGGCCCCAGGATGATGTTTGAATCACTTGCCGCATACACCACTTCACCCGGTGCTGCTGCCAAAACCGGGGAACCGTAGCCATTTGGGAATTCGACCCCGTGATGCAAATCAAACATCCCATTCATGGTGCTGGCATAGGGATAGCTGAGATCAATCGTCCTGCGGTAAGATGAGTCAAAGGGACGTTCGAGGTAGCCCTGCCACGCAACCTGACAGAAGGGCTCCCCACACTCAATATCTGCTGGTGCGACTGGCGTATCGGTCTGTTGAAGCTGTGTGGGCGTTTGGGAGGGAACGCCTGTTGCAGTTGCAGTTACAGTTGCAGTTTGGGTGGAATTCGGTGTCACCGTATTTTCGGCTGTTGCTGTAAGGACAATAGGCGTAAGTGTCGGCGGAATCGACTCCTGGCTCTGACAACCTGACAAAAGCAGGCTGGCTGCAAAAAATATACCGACGAAAACAGGACGAAATGATCTCATTAGTGATCAGGAAAAGTTCATCCCGCCGCGCTCGACAAGGAGATCATACAGCGATTGATGGTATTTTTCTACCTGTTTCTCAATTCCACGCAATTCATTCAACATTCGTGCGGGTTCTGTTTCCTTTTCAAGCCCGAGCAAATTGATCCGTACATTCAATCCAGCGCCTTCGATGGCAGCCTTTGCCAGTGCTGCTGCTGCACCAGCATCTGAAATAGCGTTCACATTTCCCAGCTCTGCCCCCATCACAGCCATCCCCAGAACTTCCAGGGTATGTCGTGCCACCTGGAGCGGCACAGCGGCAGCCTTGATGAGAGCTTCCTGGATCGCTTTGATTCGATCTACTTTTTGCTCCTCCGTATCCCCGGGAAGCCGACGGGCTTTGATGTAATCCTCAAAGGCTTTTGAATCCTCCGCCACAGCCTCGCGCAATTTTTGCTGATATGCCATGGCTTTTTCAACCATAACCCACATCTCACTTTCCACATCAGCATACTTCTTCTTGCCGATTGTCACACGACCCACCATGGCAACCAGGGATGCTGCCATTGCAGCAGCATACGCCGCGGCGGATCCGCCGCCGTGTGTTGGATCGCCAGATGCCAGCTCATCCAAAAAGTCTGGCGCACATTCTTCATCATCTATCTCTGTTTCTGTCTCTGCAAAGCTTTCCTGGTAAAGCCGAGTTTCTAAGATCTGCTCAGGTTCAAACTGATCCATCTGGGTATACCAAACAGCAGCATCAACCATCGCTTCGTTCGGCGCCAACCCTACCAGTTCTGAATGGTGAACCTGCACGCCGTAGCGCATCGCTTCCCGCCGGATCATCTCAACAACGGTGGCAATTGACGTCTTGCGGAAATTAGTCAGGTTCATCGAGACCTGGGCACGCCCCTCTACCAGCACGCCCATCGCCTTGACAAAACGTAAACCGCCGGAAGAATGCCTAATGGTTCGGGCGATTTTATTGGCAATCGCAACATCGTCGGTTGTCAGATAAACGTTGAAAGCAATCAACGGCTGGCGTGCACCAATCACCGTTGCCCCTGCACCGGTCATCTTTTCCGGACCGAAATCGGGTGTGCGAGCTGGATTTACGCCGATTTCCTGTTTCAAACCCTCATATTGACCCCGCCGAATATTCTCTAAATTGACCCGTTCGGGCTGGGTTGCAGCTTCTTCATACAGGTAAACCGGGATTGCGAGTGTTTCGCCCACACGTTTCCCCAAGCGTCGAGCCATCTCCACACATTCCACCATTGTCACGCCAGAAATTGGCACAAAGGGCACCACATCCGTTGCCCCAATGCGAGGGTGCTCTCCGGAATGATGCTCCAGGTCGATCAAAGTGCTGGCTTTGGCAATAGCCAGGTAGGCTGCCTCTTCAACGCCTTCTGGCGTGCCCACAAAAGTGATCACCGTGCGATTATGGTCCATATCAGAATGCTGATCCAAAATGCGAACATCCCTGACCGATTCAATCTCCGCTGAGATTTCGGCAATTATTGCTGGCCGCCGGGCTTCTGAAAAATTTGGGATACACTCAACAAGTTTTGTCGTCATCACCGCTCCTGTTCCATTCCATTTTTATCATTATACCAACTTACATCCACCTCTCAGGCACTACGTGTCATTAAATGAAAAGCAGGTCTTCCAAGGAGGACCTGCAGTTATTTTCGGAAATAAAGTTTACTTCAGACCGAACTCTACTTTCGAGTTTTTGACCAAATTATCGGTGACAGGACAGCGATCCTCAACCTTCTTGAAAAACGCCTGTTTTTCTTCTTCGCTCAGATCAGCATCAATATGCGCCAGGACGCGAATTTCGGTATACCCTGCCCGACCCTCCGTGGTTTTTCCCATCAGATAGGCTTTTTCCAGATCACCTTCAACCTCAATCTCAAAACTGCGCAGCTCAATACGCTCCTGCCTGGCAACAATGACCGCAACCGTGCCAAGACAGCTTGCCAGGGCAAACAAAAGTACTTCCAGAGGATTTGGCCCGTCATTTTTGCCGCCGCTATTTTCTGGTTGATCAACAATCAGCGTATGATCTTCGCCTGTTACGTCAATCCGAAAGCCGCCCTTCCAGATTCCATTAACCTTAAGAGTACTGAGCATTATTACATTCTCCTTCCTTTTTAAAAACCTTTCAGGTATGAATTGTCACAAAAACATCATACCATATTCCAAATCCCCTTGAAAGTGATAACCTTAACGATTACATGATTCCTGATTCGATCGGAACTGATATCCTTCTTAGCCATTACGGGTATCCTTTCGATCTTCCGGGGTTTGAGTTCAATTTTTCTGGGGCATTATTCGTTTTTAGCAATAATTATATTTATAATATTTATTGTTTTGTTAATTAATCTAAAAAATGTCAATATCACTATTGACATTTCTAATTTTTATGATAGAATGTTATCAAATCATAGCTCAAATGATAATTTTCGTTCAACCTCACTCGCTGAAGGTTGACTTAACCAAAGTGTAAACTGTCGATCAATTTCTAATAAGTATAGCATAAAATTTCGAAAATTGTTACTTCGAAAGTCCGCCGAGAAGGAGGCGTAGATGCAAAAATTACCAGAAAAATGTCCAATCTGCAAATCCGAGATTCTGGTCACACGCTTTTTTTGCCCCCGCTGTGACACTGCCGTTGAGGGGCACTTTCAACCAAAATCCGGACCCTTTGCCGACCTGACAGAAGAACAAATCAATTTTGTGCTCACATTTGTTCGCTGTGAAGGTCGCTTCAACAGGATGGAAGAAGAACTGAACCTATCCTATCCCACCTTACGCAACAGGCTCTACGACGTCATTCGTGCCCTGGGTTACGAACCCGGCAAAGATGATGAGCCCACCCTCTCAGCTGAGGATAGACGACGGATTTTAGATGACCTTGAACAGGGAAAAATTTCGCCGCTTCAGGCGCAGCAACTTTTGCAGGGGCTTGAAGTGGAATCAAAGAAAGGTGAATAGCGATGGCCTCAACAGAAGAAAGAATGCGAATCTTGATGATGATCCAGGAAGGGAAAATCTCTGCCGCTGAAGGCGCTCGGCTGATCGAAGCGCTTGATGACCTCAGCAAACCCACACCTCCCCCTTCCCCAAGCGCAGGCGCTGTGCTCAGCGGGAAAAAACCCCATTACCTCCGTGTTCTGATCACTGACACCGATACCGGCAAAGCCCGGGTGAACGTTCGCCTCCCTGTCTCACTGATCAATTCTGGCATTCGCATGGGCGCACGGTTTGCCCCTGAGATTGAAGGACTCGACATGGAAGATCTGAATGCCTGGCTTAATTCAGGTGAGATCGGCCAGATCGTTGATATCTTCGATGAGGAAGACGGCGAACATATCGAGGTATTTCTGGAATAAACCAGAAACAGCCCAAACTCAATAGCCCTAAAAACATAATGCACCCGGCAATTCTCCTGCCTGATGCCAAAGGTACACCCAGTGTTGGCGAACAACGCTGTTGTATAAGGTGTAGCTAATTATCACCAACCTTGAACCTACAGGTCATTCTTTTCCAGTTTTGACCTTGGAAACAATATCTAAAGAATAAGCAGCAGGAAAGCCAAAAGCATTCGCACCCATCATCAAACGTATGTTCTCCCAAGGAGATATCCATGCAGCAAGAAAATGGGCAAGACAAACTACAAAAGTGGCAGACAAGGTTCTTTACCATCTGGTTTGGTCAGGCATTTTCAGTTTTGGGCAGCCACCTGGTAGGGTTTGCCTTTGTCTGGTACCTGACAGAAGAAACAGGCTCAGCCACCATTCTTGCTTTGGGCTCCTTGATGCAGGTACTTCCCTCTGTGATCATTGGACCCCTTGCAGGTGCCTATGTCGATCGCTGGAACCGAAAAGCGGTCATGATCATTTTTGACAGCATTACTGCGCTTTTCACATTATTGGTCGGCGTCCTTTTCTTGCTCGATAGCGCACAAATCTGGCACATCTTTGTGGTCATGTTTGTTCGCGCCACCTGCGGTCAGTTCCAATGGGCAGCTATGACAGCATCAACAACCCTGATGGTGCCCAAAAAGCACCTCTCGCGGGTTGCAGGAGCCAATCAGGCGCTGCAGGGCATTATGAACATCATCGGTCCCGCCCTGGGCGCCCTGTTGATGTCAATTATGCCGATGCAAGGCATCCTTTTTATTGATGTATCCACCGCCTTTCTTGCGGTGATTCCCCTGATCTTCTTCAGCATTCCCCAGCCTTTTCGAAATGGCACAGCGGTGGACGCTAAAGGAGAAACAAAGACCTCAGTGTTCCATGACTTAGCCGAAGGCTGGAAGTATGTCACAAGCTGGCCTGGATTGATGGCCGTGATCTTCATCGCCATGCTGGTCAACTTTCTGATCAACCCGGCTTTTACCCTCTTACCCCTGGTTGTGACAGAGCACTTTGGTAAAGGGGTGTATGAATTTGGCTTTATCAACGCCGCCTTTGGTGTGGGGGTCATCATCGGAGGACTGGTGCTGAGCGCCTGGGGTGGCTTCAAAAACCGCATCCTGACGTCGATGACAGCCCTGACCATCTCTGGTGCGGCTATTCTGCTTGTGGGCATCGCGCCGCCTGGAGGCTACATCCTCGGTGTGATAGGCGTCTCGCTATTCGGGTTTCTTAACCCGATTGTGAACGGACCACTCACCGCTGCCATGCAAGCCAGGGTAGACCCGGCTATCCAGGGGCGCGTCTTCAGCCTGCTGAACGCCGGAGCCGGATTGGCCAGCCCTTTGGGTCTCGCCATTGCAGGGCCTGTGGCTGATGCGACATCCAACCAGCTGTGGTTCGTGATCGGCGGGATTCTTACATTGGTGGCGGGCGCTATCTCCTTTTTCATCCCGGCTGTCCTCGAGGTCGGCGAGGAAAGTATAGAGGAGATTCCTGATAGGGACGCCCACGAAACCTGCTGAGAAGAATCAGCGGCTGAGGGTAATATGTGATTTTTCTCCCCTAAACGTGTCGATTTTTAGATCTGCCAGTCAAAAAGCAACTACAGAGACAGACATCCCTGTATTGACTGACCTCCCTGATCGTGCTAATATTTAGCCAAACCTAAATTATACGTACGCTTGAGAATGATAAATTACGATGACACAGGACATCAGCCACAATATCCAGGATTATCTCAAACGGATCTATGAAATCACACGCTCCGGCCAAAAAGCCTCCACCAGCCAGCTGGCACAGGTTTTGGGGATTTCGGCTGCATCCGTCACCAATATGCTGCAAAAGCTTTCCAAATCATCACCGCCTTACGTTATCTATCACAAACATCATGGGGTAGAACTGACGGAACTGGGTAAAGCATCCGCCCTGAAAATCCTCAGGCGCCATCGTTTAATTGAGCAGTATCTGGTTGAAAAATTGGGTTATGCCTGGGATGAAGTGCATGAGGAGGCTGAAATCCTGGAACATGCCCTCTCCCCGCTGTTAGAAAACCGTATCGATGCAGCGCTTGGCTCCCCGAGATTTGATCCCCATGGCGACCCCATCCCGGATGCTAATTTAAACATGCCAAATATGCAGCAAACACCGCTGACCCATTTGGCTGTTGGTGAATCCGGCAGTGTCATCCGTGTCCCTCATGAAGACCCGCAGGTTTTACGCTACTTGGAAAAATCAGGACTGCGGCCTGGCGTGCAGGTAAAACTGCTCTCCCGCACTCCTTATGATCAAACCATTCACCTCCAAATTACAGGAAAAAATGAGGAGATTATCATCGGGCCCAACCTGGGCAGCCAGATCACGATTAAAGTGGATGATTGACCTTTAAAACATTCTAACTAACCAACCCCTTAGAAAAGAGCAAACCCTTAAGCATGCCTGAACTCCCGGAAGTAGAAACCATCATAACACGACTGAAACAGGGAACATCATCTCATCCTCCGCTGGAAGGCCATGTGGTTGAATCCGTGCAGGTAACCTGGGCGCGTTCAGTCTCCAAACCCGATCCGGTATCCCTTCAGAAGGTGTTGATCGGGCAGCAGGTGCTGGATGTGAGACGGCGGGGGAAGTTCTTGCATTTCCCACTCAGCCAGGGTCACTTCATCGCACATTTGCGCATGAGCGGCGACATGCGCATGGAACCGCGCCTGGATTCCACGGGCAAAGCGCTTCCCCTCCAAGCCTATGACCGGGTTGTGCTCAATTTTGAATCCCCCTGGCGCCTTGCCTTCAGCAATATCCGTAAGTTTGGTCGAGTTTGGTATGTGACAGATCCACTGGAAGTATTGGGCGACCTTGGACCCGAACCGTTGAGTGAGACCTTTTCAGCAGACCAGCTCTTTTTGATGCTGCAGCGCCACAATCGCCAGATCAAACCGCTCTTGATGGATCAGCATTTCATCGCCGGGCTTGGCAATATTTATACAGATGAAAGCCTATTCCGGGCAAAGATTCATCCGCTCCGTCGGTCTAATACGCTTTCCGAATCTGAAGCCAAGCGCCTTCATGCTGCCATTCGTGAAACCTTGCAAGATGGAATTCGTAAAAATGGCGCGAGCCTGGACTGGATCTATCGCGGTGGTGATTTCCAGAATTATTTCCAGGTCTACCAGCGCACCGGGGAAAATTGCCCGAATTGCAGCGCCACCATCCAGAAGACCGTAGTCGGACAGCGCGGGACGCACTACTGCCCCACATGCCAGCCAGCCCCTGAAATGTCAAACAAGGGATAATACCTACTCCGGGTTTTCCAAGCCTAAATCTGCCAGCAGGATCGCAAGACTGAGATTCTCAATGCCTGGGTAGATCACATCAGCCTCAGGCAAACGGTGCCTATCCCCTATGCCAACGGTAATCATCCCAGCACGCTTGGCTGCTTCAATCCCCGCTGCTGCATCCTCAAAGACGGCGCAGCTTGCAGGTGGTACCCCCAGTTGATCAGCCACAAACAGAAACAGGTCGGGTTCCGGCTTGCCGTGTGCCACACTGTACCCATCACCAATTACATCCACCAGCTCGGTCAGCCCGATCGCATCCAGCACCGTCCGGGCGTTTTTGCTGGCAGAGCCCAATCCGATTTTGATGCCTTTGGCGCGCAGCTCCTGCAGAAAATCGACCACACCTGGCAGCACATCTGCTGGGGTCATGCCCTCAATCAACCGGTTATAATAGACATTCTTCCGCGCCATGCCAGACTGGATCTCATCCTCAGACAACTCCTGATCTTTGAAGATGATCTCCATCGATGCGCGCCGCGAAACGCCGCGCAGCTGATGGTTGATTTCCCAGTTGAATTCTGCACCCATCTCATCCGCCAGCTGTTTCCACGCCTGGTAGTGGAAAATGGCAGTATCCGTCAACACCCCATCCAGATCAAAAATAATTGCCTGTAATTTCATCACACCACACTCCATCACTTTGCTTAATTATAGCTGATGACAGGCGACGACTCCAATTCTCTGCCAGCGATCAGTTTGGATGAGTTCAGGCGCTTCTCTCTTTATGCAATTTAGCTGAAAGTTCTGGCTTGATCATTCTGTCTGAAATATGCTTCACCCTTAAAACCAAACCCTCTCCTTTTTGGGGGAAAGGGTTAGGTGAGAGCCGCTCTGCTTCTTTTAGCTATAAACGTAAAGTCTTCCTGGTGATCCCCAGATTTTCAATCCACCAGCTGACCGTATCCGCCACGCTTTTGGCAAGCGCGATCGGCTTATAACCCAGTTCTTTTTTCGCCTTATCGGAGCTGATCTCGGAGTTGCTGACGATCGTCTCCAATGAATAGCGGGTGAAGATTGGTTTCTTTTTGGTGATCTTATAATACAGATTCGCAATCGGTGTCACAATCAGGGCAATTGGCAGTGGGAAGGTGATCACCGGTTTTTTCTTACCCGTCACCTTTTCCACCAGCGTATGAAGGAGCTTCAACTCAATCCGTTCGCCGCCGAGAATATAAGTCTCGCCAGATTTACCATGATCTCGCGCCAGGATTTCACCCTTGGCGACATCTCGCACATCCACAAAGTCAAAAGCGCCTTTTACCAGGAAATTGATAGGCTTCTTAATAAATGTCAGGATCAGTTCGCCCATCTCCGACCGCCGATAATCATGAGGCCCGATCACACCCGTTGGGCAGATGATCCGGGTATCCAAACCTTCCTCAGCAGCAAGCTTGACCAGAAGTGAAGCTTGCGCTTTGGTGCGGTCGTAGGGACCCGCTGGATTATTGGGATCAAAAGCCAGGGCTTCTGTTATCGGTACACCCATTGGCGGACGCTCCAACGCGTGGATTGAACTGGTGTACACCAGCTGCCGGACGCCTGCTTTTTTGGCTGCTTCAATCACGTTACGCGTGCCTTCAACATTGACTTCCTGCAATAAATCGATCTTGTCCTCGGTAATAGAAACGATCGCCGCCATGTGAAAGACGACCTCTACCCCCGCCATTGCCCGATCGAGAGACGTGCGATCCAAGACATCCCCCAAAACAACCTCAACGGGTAATCCTTTTAACGATCGAGTATCCTCACCTGGCAAAATCAAAACCCGGACATGTTCGCCCTGAGCCACAAGCTCGCGGACCAACACGTTTCCCAGATGACCAGCGCCACCTGTCACTAAATTCATATCTACCTCCTGATGCCATCTAAAAAGATATTGATGCCAGAATAAAAGATGTCCTGCCAATTTTCGACATCAGGATCGAATGACGCTTGCAATAATAAACCCATGGCAATTGCCAGTAATAATCGGGCTGCCATCTGGGGGTCGAGGTTCTCGTCAAAGTTTCCTTTCGCAATCCCGGTTTGAATGATTGCAGAGAAGAAATTCAAATACCGTTGGTAAGGTGCTACAGCCTGCTTCCAAATGGCTGGTTGGCGGATGGCTTGCTGCCAGAACTCCAGCAAAATTGGAAACCCTCCCTCCAGCTGATCGAAGATGCTGCCTGAAAGCGTTGCCATTCCCTTCAGTGCCGCAGGGACGTCCTCCGCCGAGCTTGCTGCTGATTGATATAAGCCATCCACCTGGTCCAGCCAGGCGGTCATCAGCGCCAGGAAAAGATCCTGCTTGGATGGGAAATGATGGTAAAACGCGCCCTTGCTGATCTGCGCCTTTTTGCAGATTTGAGCAACGCTGGTTGCATCGTATCCAAATTGTGAAAATAAATCCAGAGAAATTTCTAAAATATGATGATAAGTTTCTAAACCGCGAGAATAATGATTCACAAATCCCAAATCTTCTGAAAAATTCGACCGACCGGTCGGTATCTTTAATATACTATGATTTACAGCAATGAGCAAGGGGGAAAATAAAACAAGAAAATGAACTCGCAACAAAAAACCACCCCGTCTGCAGAGGTGGTCTGATACTTGAGGCGACGACGGGAGTGCGCAGCCTACAGAGCGTAGCGCAGTACCGAACCCGTGATCCAACAAAAAACACCCCGTCTGCAGAGGTGTTTTGATACTTGAGGCGACGACGGGATTCGAACCCGTGATCGGGGTTTTGCAGACCCTTGCCTTACCAACTTGGCTACGTCGCCTGGAAAACAAAAGCTGATACCGCCGGCCAATCCGGCCTTGTGATACCAGCCTGGTGAGGTTTCTAAGAGCGGGCGAAGAGACTCGAACTCTCAACCTTCTCCTTGGCAAGGAGACGTTCTACCATTGAACTACACCCGCAGGTCAATGCTCTTTCGTGAAAAGGATTTTAGCACAGGAGAAATGATTAGTCAACCCTGCGCGTTAGTTTGTGTTGCGCGTTAGTTTGTGCGCGTTAGTTTGTTCAAGATTTTTTGAACCTCACAATAAAGAGTATGATAAAATCAGCTGGAATAATCGTGTGGGAGAGCGTTCATGCCTTTTTATACCAACTGGACTTTTTGGGTCGTCGTTTCTTTTTTTTTGAGCGGAGTATTTCTGTTTTTCAGGATTCCCGTGCTGAGCAAACGAAGTGCAACCTCTGAAAGCAAAGCTTTGCCCACCATTACCATCATCATCCCCGCCCGTAATGAAGCCCAGCGAATCGGTAAATTGCTTGATTCAATCGCTATGCAAACCCTTCCACCCCATGAGGTCCTGGTGGTGGATGATGAATCTACAGATAACACTGCTGAAGTGGTGAGGGATAAAGGCTTTAAGGTGCTTTCCTCTCAGCCCTTACCAGAGCGTTGGACCGGGAAAAGCTGGGCTTGCTGGCAGGGCGCGCACGGTTCCAGCAGTGACATCCTGATATTTCTGGATGCCGATGTATGGCTCGAGCCTGATTTTCTACACAGGTTGGCAGTAGAATTTACTCATCAGCAGGGTTTAATCTCCATCCAGCCCTTTCACATCCTGCACACCGCGTATGAGCAGCTTTCGGCCTTTTTTAATGTCATCCTCATGGCGGGCTTGGGAGCTTTCACCCCCCTGGGCCGCAAAATCAAAGCTGGCGGCGCCTTTGGTCCTTGTGTAGCCTGCACACGGGAAGATTATTTCAAAGCGGGAGGGCATCAGGCTTCGCAAAGTGCCGTCCTGGAGAGCTTCCCGCTATCAAAAGCCTTTCAACAGCAAGGCATCCCCATCTTCCTCTTTGGCGGCATAGGTTCGGTTAACTTCCGCATGTACCCCCACGGGATCTCGGACTTAATCGAAGGCTGGAGCAAAGGTTTTGGCAGTGGTGCAGTTTCGCTAAACATCCCCTTATTGCTGCTTCTTGTTGGCTGGGTCTGGGCTTGTTTTAACGTCTTCATCGGCGTGATCCGGTCGGGCATGGGGGTCGGATTTCCAATCGCCGTCAGCCTCATCTTGTATATGCTGTTCGTTCTTCAAATTTGGTGGATGCTGCGCCGCGTTGGGAATTTTCATCCCCTGACTGCGGTTCTTTTTCCGCTCCCGCTGATCTTTTTCGCGCTGATCATGCTGCGCTCACTGTTCCTGATCTTCATAAGGCAAAGAGTCACCTGGCGTGGCCGGGATATTCCCCGGGGGAGCCGTGAAAAATGAGGGTCATCTTTTTAACCACCTTTTGGACCATCATTCTGGATATCATCGCCTGGGCAGTAATCCAGCCCCTGGTGGGTTGGCTGGCGATGCGCTTCCCGGATGCCTGGCTTAAACCAGGCAGTTGGCTCTTTCGCACCCGAGATTGCGAACGAGGGGGACAAATCTATCAATCGCTGTTCAGAGTCAGGGCTTATAAAGATAGCCTACCCTATGGTGGCAGTCTGTTTCAGGACGAGTTCACCATGAAAGAGCTTGGGGAAATCAACGAAACCAATCTTCTACGCTGGCTAAAGGAAACCTGCCGTTCAGAGCTAACCCACTGGTTCGCTATTATGCCTTCAGCCCTGTTTTTTTTGTGGAACCCCTGGTACATCGGCATCTTCATGGTGGTTTACGCGCTGCTGTTTAATTTTCCGTTGGTGTTCATTCAACGGTACAACCGACCCCGCATCCAAAATATGCTTAAAATTATCCAATCCAGAAAATCTTGAGAATTTTCCTCACCGATTTTGCGTCTTGCCTCACCTATCCACGATGGTTGTTGTCTGGGTCATGTTTATCCCTTTGACAGGATTGTATTGCAAGATCAATGCAGCGTTTAGTGATTCTCATGACATTGTTCGAGCGTTTGTTTTTGTAACAAATGACTGTGCGAAATTATTTTCATAATGAGCACGTCTGAAAAGACGCCTGGTCAGGAACTAAACAAGCCAGCACCCTCACCACGGGATTTTTAACTCATTGACCTCTCGGCAAAGTCACCCGAGCGGTGCGATCGTAGTACTCAAAAACGGGGATATAACAGTTTATCCTCGACGAGAGATATTCCGGCTGATGCCATGCCCCCCGGGTGTCCTTCCATAACAACCGCACAATCTGTAACCTCAGGCACCGAAACTAACAAAACAAGCCAATCGAGCGGACATAACCGTCGGTACCGGGATGGACATGTCTGCGTTGAGGGCATTGACCCAGACAGCCTCGGATTGCAGGTCGGTCAGCGTGCGCCAACCCGGCTCAATTCCTGCTTCGCATCACTCCACTGAGTTTCATCAATTTCCCCATTGGCAATCCTTACCAGTTCGCGAAAGAAGAGTTTCAGGTCGGAGTCTTTGGTGTTCACTGAATTGACCAGCACCATCAACAGGGGTTGATGATACAAAGCCGGATGGATTGCTTTCAGTTTCTGACCTGCCCGGCAGATGGCAGTCAGGAGGATCAGGGATTTCAAAACAATTTTCTACTTTTCACTTTCAGTAAAATCCAGATTTCGTCTAAAAGCCGTGGTTTCCTGGTCAAAGATATAACTATGCTTGCCATAGCCCTTGCGGATGTATTCGCTCAGGTTGAAGTTATACGCGGTTGGAATGATTTCCCGGGGGTCAGTGAAGGTTGCTGAAAAATTGAACAAAAAACTATTGCATGACAAAATGGAATTGATTTGCTGGTGTTTTGAATCCTCACGGTCGCCTTTGTGGGCTTCATCCAGCAGGATGTACCAGCGTCCATGGTTATCGTAGTTGCAAAACCAATAATATTTTCTTTTTTCTTATCACTCAGGTTATCAGAACGGTAATAAAAGATCGTGCGTTCACTTTCCGCAAACAAATTGGGTTGGGTGCGTTTGACCTCGCTGTAATCGCACAATTCGTGTAAGCGGAGAAACAAATTCCCCCTCAACCAACCCATTCCGTACGAATTGATCAGAATAATTGTGGCATTCCGGAGGGAGGAAAACCTGGCCAAAGCAAATCTTAAGAAACAGAAAAAGTAAGGCAGTTGTTTAATTCTGCCGGGTTTTGGCGTACAGAGATTGGTGTATACCCTTGATGATGGTGCAGAAATCGATGGTTCATTATTTGGATCAATCCCCTCTTTAGAGATTCCTTATGGATGCGTCGCTAATTTAACGGGCTGGCGGGATATGATCATTTTTTAGATAGCTGTGTGGTTGGCGGCTAATTATCGAAGTCCTGAAGGGTTTTGCGCCAGGACATTAACACATCAAACAGTGGCTCAGAGCCCACGATGGGCAACGCGTTGTTGTCAAATTTGGTGGGATACATCAAAAAAGGAAAACTCTGGGGTCCGCCCACACCGCCGTGATGACCGATTTGGTTTTCAAACCCGGTAAGCTCG
>DIXG01000089.1:0-42158 GCA_002436005.1 Anaerolineaceae bacterium UBA6086
TGGGTATTGACCCATGACCAGATCCTGACCAAGGTTTGGGGTTATGAATATCGGGACGAACCCCATTATGTGCGCTTGTATATCAATTACTTGCGGAAAAAGATTGAAAAAGACCCCTCCAATCCTGAATACATTCTCACTGAACGGGGCGTTGGTTACCGATTTGTGGATTATAAACGGAGTGAAACGCCTTAGGCGAAGGAACGTTTATGGAAAAGAAAAGCATTTTACTGGTAGACGACCATGAAGTTGTACGATTAGGATTGAAATCGCTTCTCGAACACAACGATAAGTTTGAAGTGGTTGGTGAGGCAGGCACTGCCAAAGACGCTGTAGAAATGGTTGAAAAATTCATGCCCGATGCGGTGTTGATGGATATTCGCCTGCCCGGCCAATCTGGGATTGAAGCCTGTGAAGAGATCACTGAACGGTGGCCCGATGTGCGCGTGGTGATTCTGACATCCTATGCGGAAGATGAAATGCTGTTTTCGGCAATTCGCGCTGGCGCAAGCGGCTATGTCCTCAAGCAGATTGGTGCAGAGGGGTTGATTACTGCTATCGAAGCTGCTTGTCGCGGGGATGCACTGCTGGATCCGGCAGTCACTCAGCGAGTCTTTCAGGAGGTGCGCCGGGCGGTCAAAGAAGAAGAGGCGGCGGCTTTTTCAAATTTGAGTCAGCAGGAAAAACATGTTTTGGTGCTGGTCTCAGAAGGCAAGACAAACCGTGAGATTGCAGAAGCTCTTTTCCTGGGGGAGGGCACTGTGCGGAACTATGTCAGCAGCATCCTTTCGAAGCTTGGCGTCAGCAACCGGGCAGAGGCAGCAGCCTATGCAGTAGGGCACAGCCTGAAAGAATATGTCGACCGCTAATTGGCTGGTGGATTTTTGGGAAGCACTTGAAAAACGCTCAAACCAAGCGTTTTTTTATGCACAAAATTATAAATCGATGCTTTTAGGATTGCACTCAAAGGTGGGTTTACTGCAGGTTGAATAACTTTTGAGCATTTTGGAATGTGACTTCTGCCACTTTTTCCAGACTGATGTTGTGAAGTCGTGCAATTTCTTCTGCGATCAGCGGAATGTAGGCGGGCTCGTTGCGTATTCCGCGATGTGGGTGCGGCGTGAGGTAAGGGGCATCGGTTTCCAGCAAGAGATGATCGATCGGCAGGCTGCGCGTGATGGCTTTTCTATCCGGCGCATTGGTGAAGGTGACCGGACCGCTGATGCCAATAAAGAAATTCATCTCTATTGCTGCTGCAGCAGTTTCCAGGTCGGCACTGAAACTGTGCAGCACACCAGGATGTTTTGCAAGCGGATGGCTGTTATTTACTAATTCCTTGTGCCACCGGGTCAGGATGTTCATCAGATCGCGGGTCGATTCCCGGTTGTGAATGATGACCGGGAGGTTAAGTTTGGCTGCTAAGCTCAATTGTGCCTGAAACATGGTGACTTGTTGTTCAGATGGTGTGTGTTGCCGATAATAATCAAGACCGATTTCACCAATCGCGACCACGCCGGGCTGGCTGGCTTGCTCCGTCAAATCATCAACGACCTCCTGGGTCCAGGGTTGTCCGAAATTGGGATGAATACCCACAGCGGCGTTGATTTTTCCGGGATACCTTCTTGTCAGGTTGATGGCAGCCTGGTTAGTCTGCAGATCAATCCCGGGATTCAGTATCCACACCAAACCAGCATCCCAGGCGCGCTGGATGACGGCATCCCGGTCAGCATCATAGGACGAGAAATCTAAATGGCAGTGGGTATCTGTAAATAATGTCATTTTTGTGTATCCTTGTTACTTGTCACCTGACATATTATAGCAGGCAATCTGGTTTGGATAAGGTAAAATAAACCATATGAGTGAACATCCCCATGTTTTTGTTGCCATGAGCGGTGGTGTGGATAGTGCTGTTGCGGCTGCACAGCTTTTGGCAGAAGGATACCATGTGACCGGGATCTATATGGATACCTGGAAAGATCCAGCCTGGGACTCAGTCTCGCAAGCTGGTTCTTCAGCGCTGATTTCAGCGGAAAAAACCGCCAATCTGTTAGGTATCCCGTTTGTGTCCCTTGATATTCGAGATCAATTCTTCAAGCAAGTTGTTCGGGGGTTTATCAATCAGTACCTTGCTGGACAGACACCCAATCCGTGCTTGTTCTGCAATCCACAGGTGAAGTGGGGAATCCTGCAGGCTTATGCCATTGAGCATGGCGCAGATTATTTTGCGACCGGTCATTATGCGCGAATTGAGCGCTTGGAAACAGGGCTGGTACGGTTATTGCGCGGATTGGATGAGTCTAAGGATCAATCTTATGTGTTATGTATGCTGACTCAGGACCAGCTCCAAAAGAGTTTGCTGCCGCTTGGTGGATTCACTAAAGCGTGGGTGAGGATGCAAGCGCAGAAGTTGGATTTGCCCTCGGCTGAGCGTGAGGACAGTCAGGATCTGTGTTTTTTGGGCACAATCGATTACAGGGACTTCTTGGGGCGCTATGCACCGGAGGCTTTTCAACCCGGAGAAATTGTGACCCTCGAGGGTGGGGTGGTTGGGCAGCATGAGGGGCTTGCGTTGTATACCGTCGGGCAGCGGAAAGGGATTCGTGTGGCGGCAGCTGAGCCCTATTATGTGGTTGAAAAAGATGTTGACCACAACCGATTGGTCATTGGCCATGCAACCCGAGTAACCAGGAATGCTTTAACTGCAAACCGTGCCAACTGGATTGCCGGGAAAATGCCAGAGGAGGGTGAGATGGTTTTAGCAATGGTTCGTTATCGCGCAAAGCCAGCATGGGCATGTTTTTTCCAGGTGTCGGAGCAAGAATTTCGATTAGAATTTGTGGAGCAACTGAGAGGAATCAGTCCTGGCCAGGTCGCTGCAGTGTACATGGACGAGGAATGCCTGGGCGGCGGCGTCATTCAATCCGCCGGCTGATTTCTTGATGATTGGATAGGTGAAAAGGAGCAGGAGATGACTTTTCCGGCAGTGATTTTTTCTTTTGCCATTGCCACTTTGTTTGGCAGTTTGATGCATCTCTGGCGCGGCGGCAATTTGTTTCGCCTTTTGTTATATTTGGGCCTGAGTGCGATGGGATTTTTTATTGGCCATTTTGCGGCTGGGGCATTATCCATCCGGTTTCTGGATGTTGGGACAATTCATCTTGGTTTTGGCATCCTCGGAAGCATTATTTTCCTGGGGCTTGGGTATTGGCTGAGCCTGATAGACGAGAGCAATCTCAGATAGGGAGTTTGGTATGTATCGTATTGAAGCGTTACTTTCAGCACGTTTATTCTTGCGTCCGGAAATGATTGGCAACCGGATTTATTTTCTTTCAAATCTCAGCGGACACAACAGTCTGTATGCCATGGAGCATGGCGGGAGTGTGCCCGAACCGTTGTTGCCACCTAATATCGTCTTGCAGAATCCCCATCTGATTGGAGGAAAATCCTTTGCTGTATTGAAGGATCTGGGCAAGATTTTGGTGATGGTTGATCAAGACGGAGATGAGAACTACCTGCCAATGGAAATTCCAATTGAAGGGGGCTTCCCCGAACCTGCTTTTAATAATTTCTTTGAGAATACCCGCTGTCATCTGGGGGAAGTTGACACTAAAACGAAAACCTGCTTGATTTCAGCCGAATCACGCGAAGAGGGAATGGTTCACACTTTCCTGTGCCATTTTGTCACGGGTGAGGTTGAAGAGGTTTATGCCAGTCCCTACGGCGGGTATCCTGCTGCGATGAACGAAGATGGTTCCATGCTGGCGTTAATCGAAGGCTATATGATGGGTGACACGGTGGTTTTTTTATGGGAAAAGGGAAAAGGCACAATAAGATTATATGGCACACCGCTTAGCGAACGTGCTGAAGGGGAGGATATTCCCCTGACTGCCTTTGGCGGCGGATTCTTCACAAAAGATGGTAAGGGTTTGGTCATATCAACAGCACTTTTTTCTGATACGTACAGCCTGGGGTATCTGGCACTGGATCGCCTAGATGAGATTGTTGAAGTCACATTCAAGGGCTTGGCGCATACTGGTGTTGGTGAATTTGAGGGGGTAGAACCTCTTAAGAATGGCAGATACTTGCTCTACTTCAACATTGATGGTGTTTCCTGGGTGTATGAGGCAGAATACCTGGCTGATACCAGGATGATGTGTGTGGTGAATGTCCTGGTTGGAAAGGGTCTGTTTTCGCAAGGTGTCCTTGAAGCGATCAGCTACGATGAGGAAATGGATCGGTTTGTGATTTCATTTTCGAAAGCCACCTCACCAACCCAGATTTACACGATTGAAGGCAAAGATCGGGATAAACTGGTCAGACACACAAAAGAATCAATTCTTGGTATCCCGGAGACCCTGCTATCTGGTGGGGAGGATAGTTCCTACACCTCGTTCGATGGCTTGCGGGTTTCTGCCAGGCTGTATCTGCCGTCTGATGAACTGGGATTTACGGGCAAGCGACCGGTGGTTTATTACCTGCATGGCGGACCGCAGGGACAGGAACGGCCAGATTTCTCGTGGTTTTCGATGCCTCTCATTCAATTTCTTACCCTGCAAGGTTTTGCGGTATTTGTCCCGAATGTGCGCGGCAGTACGGGTTATGGCCTGAGTTACACCAAGCAGGTAGATCGGGATTGGGGCGGTAAGGATCGACTGGATCATGTTCACGCTATGACTAAAGTCTTGCTAAATGATAAACGTTTGGATGTCAGCAGAACAGGTGTGGTTGGTCGGTCTTACGGGGGCTACATGACCCTTACGCTTGCCGGCAGGCACCCAGATCTGTGGCGTGCTGCAGTGGATATGTTTGGTCCTTACGATCTGCTGACTTTCCTTGAAAGAATCCCACCTACATGGAAACCCTATTACTACGTTGCCCTGGGTAACCCTGAAAAGCCAGAAGACCTGGCATTTTTAAAGGATCGGTCCCCAAAAACCTATATTGAACAGATTGATTTTCCGATGCTCGTCATTCAGGGCAGAAATGATCCACGGGTTGTGGCAGAGGAATCTGAGGACCTTGTTTCCCATTTGCAGGAAATGGGTAGGGATGTGCAGATGCTCCTTTTTGAAAACGAGGGGCACGGGGTTGAAAAGTATGAAAATAAGGTGACATGCTACAACCGCATCACTGCTTTCTTTACTGAGACACTGCAGCCCTGAGGAAAAAATCCATAAACTGAGCAGATTTGTCAACCTGACCGTTTTAGTGGAAAAAATCAAAAGGAGAAGGCTTTGACCTGGAAAAATTACGAACCCTTATCACGGGATGGTGACCTGGTTCAACTATTAGGGACGCGTCATAAAAGTCATTTCCTGCGTTTAAAATCGGGTGCATTATTCCAGACACACCGTGGGGAGATATTACATGACGAAATGATTGGCAAGCCCTGGGGCAGCCGTATCACCAGCCATACAGGAAGTCCATTTTTCCTCATGCGACCCGGTTTGTCTGATCTGATCACAGAAATCAAGCGCAACACACAAATTATTTTCCCAAAGGATATTGGCTACATTGTGATGATGCTGGGGGTAGGACCTGGAGTTCGGGTGCTTGAAGCTGGAACAGGTTCCGGAGCGCTCACCACGGCTTTTGCATTTTTTGTGGGTGAAACGGGCAAAGTCATCACCTACGAACGGCGTGAACAAATGCAAAACCTTGCCCGGCATAACCTGGAGCGGGTGGGGCTTGTTGACAACGTGGAATTTAAGCTCGGTGATGTGGCGGATGGTTTTGCTGAGAGGGACCAGGACGCCGTTTTTTTAGATTTACCAAATCCTTATGACTATATTGAGCAGGTGAAGATGGCATTGAAACTGGGTGGCGTTTTTGGAACGATCCTTCCAACGACCAACCAGGTGAGCAAGCTTCTGTTAGCCTTACGCGCCCACGATTTTGCATTTGTCGAAGTTTGTGAGGTGCTGCTGCGATTTTACAAGCCGGATTGGGAACGTTTGCGTCCGACAGATCGCATGGTGGCGCATACCGGGTACCTGGTTTTTGCGCGATCGGTGATGGAAAAACCAGATGAGGAATGATCTTAACGGTAGGACTTATTTGTGATCAGGATTTTGAAATGACAGACCCCACGCGGCTGACAAAAGAGAAGATTAGATGGGCGATTGACCAATATCAATCTCTTTCTATACCTCCTGAATATCGCGATAGATTGAAGGATGAGTTAGGTGCACTGCAGCCAGCTGCAGTTCTGATCCCGTTATTTCAAGTGGATCGGCAGTGGCATCTGCTGCTCACACAACGATCGCAAAATCTGGTTCAACATCGCGGACAGGTGGCATTTCCAGGTGGCGCACAAGAAAGTGGGGATGTTGATTTGGAGGCTACGGCTCTGCGAGAAATGAACGAAGAGATTGGACTTAAACCAGGTGATGTGGAGGTCCTGGGTCATTTAGGGGACATACCTGTGATTACCGGTTATCTGGTACGCATTTTTGTAGGGGTGATCCCCTGGCCTTATCCACTTAGGATTAACCCGCATGAGGTTGAGAGCGTCTTTTCAATTCCTTTAGCGTGGTTGGCGGAGCCAGAACATCGAACCCTTCAATACCGAAATTACGCTGGGCAAATGTTGCCAGTGTTTTATTATGATATTTACCAGGGACGCCAGTTGTGGGGCTTGAGTGCAGACATGACGGTGGCTTTGCTGGACGCCTTAGCGCTTGTTCGTTGATTTTCCGCAAGATGTAAACAAAAAAGAGATGCCTGGTGAGCATCTCTTTCGGGTTAAGCTTGCTTATTTCGTCAATTCTGGGCTTACTCGTCGCTTTCAGCGTCGAATTCGTCCTCTTTCTTGCCTTTTTCAATCACTTCAGGTTCAGCCTCTTCATCCAGAAGTTCGGCGAGTTCATCTTCTTCCTCTTCCTCTTCCTCTTCCATCGTAACGTAGGTTACGCCAGCGATCAATTCATCAGGATCGGTAAGGACTTCGAGGGTGTCGGGCAGGTCCAGGTCTTTGACATAGATTGCGCTGTCAGTATCCACCAAAACTGTGGCATCCACTTCGATCCGTTCTGGCATGTCCTGGGGCAGACAAAGGATTTCCAATTCGGAGATCCCGGTTACCACCACGGCAGCCATGTTGATCTCTGCTGGTGCCTGACCGATGAGTTCGATCGGAACTGCTGTGTGCAGTTTTTCAGTTAATGAGACTGCCATGAAATCAACATGTCGGAGCGTTCCGTAGATGATATCTTTTTGGGCTTCTCTCAAGACAACTGGGTAAATTTTCTTTTCCACAACCAACTCAACCAGGCTTGAACCTGTGAGCTTGTTGATGGTTTTGGATGCTTCGTGTAGATCGAGCTGAATCATGACCGGTTCAATTTGTTCTTTGCCGAGACGTCCATAGATGATTCCGGGCAGGATTCCCTGGCGGCGTAAACTGCCAACCTGTTTCCCTTTGATCGTGCGTTTTTGTGCTTCTAATACAATTTTTTCACTCATTATTCCATCCTTCGGGCGCCTCTCACTACCCACACGGGGGTTACCTTCGCCCTTTGATTAATTTGGGTAAACGTGCTGGAATTTCCCAGCGACCTTAAATTTTATCTAACGAAGCCATAAAGGTCAAGGCGTCGCGTTATTGCTGGCGTCGCGTTATTGCTGTTCGCGTTATTGCGTCGCGTTATTGCTGTGTTCGCGTTATTGCTGTTATTGCTAAGTAGTTGGGTAAAACTGGATTGCCACCTCGTACTTCTAAAGTAAGATTATTTGCGAGGCAATGCTTGTCACTTAAGAAAAAATTACGGTAAGGTATAATTTAATAAACTTATTGTTACAACGATATCGTTTTTATAGATATCGGGTTGATCTGCTGTTTTTCCGGATGCAGCGATGGTTTTACATAAGCCTGCGGTTTATCCTGATGGAATCTCATCAAGGTTTGTGTTATTCCTTAAGGGGAAACGTGATCAATTATATTAATTTCGCGCAGAAAGGGAGATGTGTTATGAAGATCAAGCTAAATCATCTACGATATTTCATCCTCCCGTTGCTGCTGTTATTGATTGTAAATCCCGTCCACGCTAAAAATCAAAGCGTGGTGGTACTCAACATAGAGGGTGTGATCAATCCCTTTACTGCGCGTTATCTTGAGCGGGGTCTGGCGCTGGCGGAAGAGCAAAACGCTTTATTGGTGGTCCTCACGCTCGATACACCCGGAGGATTGGAAACCTCGATGCGAGAAATGGTCCAGACCATGATTGGCTCACCCGTTCCCATCGCGGTCTACGTGACGCCAGAAGGCGCCAGGGCGTCCTCTGCGGGTCTTTTCTTGCTGATGGCTGGTGATTTCGCTGCAATGGCTCCAGCAACCAACGTGGGCGCAGCCACGCCTGTGGCTTTGGATGGGGAAAGTGATTCAGCACTCAGCGAAAAATCGATCAGCGATGCTGCTGCGTTCATTCGCAGCCTGGCAGAAAGAAGCAATCGCAATGTGGATTGGGCGGAAGCAGCGGTTCGGGAAAGCCTTTCACTGACAGCCTCTGAAGCCCTGGATCAGGGAGTGATTGACCTGGTAGCCGAAGATCTTGATGATTTATTGCTGCAGCTGAATGGGGCAGTGGTTGATTCCGATAGCCTGGATCTATCTGGAGCAATGATTCAAGTTGAACCGATGAACTGGGTGGAAAAGTTCTATCATGTGATCACAGAACCCAACATAGCCTATCTGCTGCTTTCATTGGGAACTTTATTCCTCCTGGTGGAATTATCTGATCCCGGGTTGAGCGCGGCAGGGATTGGAGCGGTGATCAGCTTTGTGATCGGTTTTATGGCGCTTGGCAGTCTACCCGTCAATTGGGCAGCCATCGGTTTGCTTGTGATTTCACTGGTATTATTTGTGGTCGCCCTGTTGACGGATACTGAGGTCATCGTCACAGTGCTCGGGCTTGTGCCTTTTGTGATGGGGTCGCTGCTGCTTTTCAAGCCTTTTCGCCCGGAATCTGCCATTGTCCCGGAATTGCGGGTCAGTGTATGGTTGATTTTTTTGATGTCGGCAATCATCGTTGCTTTTAGCCTGATCGTTCTGCGGGCCATTCTGAAAGCCAGCAAACGTCCACCCCAGATGGGTGCTGAGCGTTTTATTGGTAAATGTGGTGTCTCGTTGTCGCCTTTGAAGCCTGAAGGTCAGGTGAAAGTGGAGAATCAGGTATGGAGCGCCCTCAGTCAGGAGGGTGTGATTGACCTGGGTCAGGCGGTTTACGTGGTTGATGTATCAGGAGTCAGGCTTGTTGTAGTCCGGGCTGAAACAGAATATGAAAGTGAAAATATATAAAAGAAGTTAGTTATAAGGAGGTTTTAAATGGGTAATTTTGCTGATTTGTCATTGGTCTTAATCATCGCTTTGGTGATCATCGTCCTGATCGTGAATTCAATTAAAATCATTCCCGAGTACAAGCGCATGGTGGTGTTTCGTTTAGGACGGTCTATCGGTGCTCAGGGACCTGGTTTGATTTTTCTGATCCCGTTTGTTGATAAGACGGTCACTGTGGATTTGCGCGAGGATTATTTTGATGTACCGCCGCAAACCTGTATCACAGCCGATAACGCTTCTGTCAGCATTGATTTTCTGGTTTACGACAAGGTGATTGATCCGGAACGCAGTGTGCTTGAGGTTGAAGACTTTACAGGCGCTGCCCGCGGTCTGGCGATTACGACCTTGCGCGCCGTGGTTGGTGCCATGGATTTGGATGACGTGCTTTCAAAGCGGGATGAGATTAACCAGATTCTACATGAAAAATTAGACCAGGTGACAGACCGATGGGGCATTCGGATCATGGCAGTTGAAATTCGCGAGGTGGTTCCACCCAGAGCGATCGAAGAAGCCATGACCCGGCAGATGGCAGCAGAGCGAAATCGTCGGGCAATGGTCGCTGAGGCAGACGGTAAACGCGAGGCTGCTGTGATGATTGCGACAGGTGAAAAACAAGCCGCAATTCTTTCTGCTGAGGGTCAGCGGGAGGCGACCGTTTTGAACGCAGAAGGACGCAAGCAGGGTGCTATCCTGGAGGCGGAAGGTTATGCTTTAGCGCTGGATAAGGTTTTTGAGGTTGCCAAGGGTTTGGATAGTAAAACCCTGACCTTGCAATATCTGAATGCGCTCAAAGAGCTGGGCTCAGGGGCTTCGACCAAGTTTATTATCCCGACAGAGCTGCTCAACCTGGCAAAACCGCTCAGTGATTTCGCCAAAAACGCCCATCAGGATTAATGAAGGTAAGTGATACTGGCGAAGGGTTGTCATTTCAACCCTTCGCCATGTTTACTCGCAGCAATCTGAACTTTGCCATAATTCTTTCTACTGCATCTGATCAGGGCGGGACATCGATTTTTGCATAATCGAGTAAAATTTATCCACAAGACTGACAATCTTTGATCAATACTTGCTGGCAGGTTCACTTATCGCGTTACAAGTTAGATTTGAAAGTATGCTGAACTTTAAGGTTGCCAAATAATGAACAATCTATGAAGCAAGCATTCGTCAAATTCTGATTTATGGGATATGTATAAGACAATAAAATATGGGTGTTATTATGAATGAAAAACCAGTAAAAATTGAGATTAAAGGAAAAATGAGGGATACCATCGAAGTGTTGATGGCAGATGGCACGATCATCAGCGGACCCCGCAACATGCAGGTTGGGGAGTTCATGAAGGTTTACCAGGATCCAGCAAAACCGCTGATTGTGGGTGCGATTGTGGACCAAAGCCTGAGGGAACTTACCCATATCCTCAAAGCTGATGCACACGTGAGCCCGATTGACATGTCTGATACAGATGGCGCCAGAATTTATCGCAGATCGCTTGTGTTTTTACTGGAAGTCGCCTTTTTAGAGCTTTTCTCTGATTGGACCCTGACCATCGATCATTCCGTTTCCTCAGGCGCTTACTATTGTCATGTGCCAGAGCAGGAACCCTTCACTAAGCTTGATCTGAACAGATTAGAAGCGCGCATGCGGGAGATTGTTGGGGCAGATGAACCCCTGGTGAAGGAAAAAGTGGCTCTTGATGAAGCGAAAGCATTTTTTAAGAAAAAACGGCAATTTGACAAACTTCGATTGCTTAACTATCGAACCGTTGATGACCTGGTGCTCTACGATTTGCATGGGATTCGGGATTATCACCATGGGTATATGGTGCCGTCCACAGGTTACTTGCAGTGGTTTGATTTGCGTCTGGTAGGTTCAGGTTTTGTGCTTCGCTTCCCGCGCCGGCATGCCCCCAGTAAACTCTCGCCGATGCCAAGTTATCCTCAGCTTCTTACGGCTTTTCGCCAATACAGCGAGTGGCTGGAAACATTGGGTATTCAGAGCGTGGGGGCTTTGAATGACGCCATCAGTGACGGCCGCATCAACGAGGTGATTTTGGTTTCAGAGGCTTTGCATGAGCAGCAGATTTCCAGAATTGCCAATACGATTCGGAAAAAGAAGGATCAGATCAGGGTGATCCTGATCGCTGGACCCAGTTCATCAGGCAAGACCACATTCTCCAAGCGATTAACCATTCAACTGCTCACTGAAGGCATTTCACCCTTTGCGTTGGAAATGGATAACTATTTTGTCAACCGTGAGGACACGCCAAAAGACGAAAATGGCCATTACGATTTTGAACATATTGATGCCCTGAACAGAGAGATGATGAATGAGCATATCAAACGACTGATCAAGGGCGAGCGTGTTCAGCTTCGGCATTACAACTTTATCAAAGGGATAAACGAACCAGGCGAGGAAGTTCAATTTGACCCCGGGCAAATGATCATATTGGAAGGCATTCACGGGTTAAACCCAAAGTTACTTGAAGCCATTCCACTGGAGCAAACCTATCGAATTTACGTCTCCTGTCTCACTCAGCTCAACCTGGATCGCCATAACCGCATTTCGACCACTGACACGCGTGAGTTACGTCGCATTTTAAGGGACTCACGTGATCGCGGATACACAGCCCAACAGACAATCGGGCATTGGGAAATGGTAAGGCGTGGCGAGAAAGCGCATATTTTCCCATACCAGGAACATGCTGATATCATGTTCAACTCCGCATTGGCTTATGAGCTGACAGTCTTGAAACCCCTTGTAGAGCCCTTGCTCAGACAGGTGCCCTATGGCACACCCGAGCATATTGAAGCCAAGCGGTTGTTGAAATTCCTGCAGTGGTTCTTGCCAATTGATGCGGGGCTAATTCCTGATAACTCGATCTTGCGAGAATTTGTAGGTGGTTCGATTTTGAAGGATTTCAAGATTTGGCTGCATAAATCATCAAACAGTTATTGATCCTGAACTAAAAAGCGTGCGGTTTTTACAACTGCACGCTTTTTTATGTTGGATAGAAGTAATGTTTACTTAATTTCCGCTTTGACCACCTCTGCCAATCGTTTGATCCCTTCCACGATCAGGTCGGGCTTTGAATTTGAGAAGTTAAGCCGCATGGTGTTTAAACCGCCGCCCAGTGCATGAAACGATTCACCAGGCACAAAGGCAACTTTTTTCTCTACAGCCGTTTTGAAGATCGTGCTTGTATCCAAACATTCCGGAAGTGTGACCCACAGGAATAAGCCCCCTTTTGGCTTGGTCCAGCTAACGCCCTCAGGCATATACTCTTCCAATGCGCTGATCATCACGTCCCGCCGCTCTTTATAAACCCTTCGAATAGTCTGAATATGGGTTTTCATCAAGGGTGTGTTGGCAACTTCGTAGGCGATGTACTGGTTGAGAGTCGAGGAGTTCAGATCGCAGCCTTGTTTTGCCTGGACAAGTTTCTTGATCACTTCAGAGGGGGCAACGACCCAGGCAAGCCGCAGTCCAGGCGCGAGGATTTTTGAGAAGGTGCTCGTGTAAATCACGTTTCCGCTATACATCGGGACTTCTTTTGCTCGCATCTCGTCATCCAGTACGACAACGGGCGGCAGGTGCTCACCTTCATAACGCAGCTGACCGTAAGGGTCGTCCTCCACAATAGGAACGCCGTAGGCATCTGCCATCTCCACCAGCTGCTTCCTGCGCTCGCGAGAAAGGGTCACACCGGTTGGGTTTTGAAAGTTTGGCAGGACGTAAATAAACTTGATGCCAGTTCTCAGCCGAGATTCGAGCATCTCTGTTTGCATGCCGTCTTCATCAAACGGGATCGTGACATATTTCACGCCGTAGGCATTCCATGCCTGGAGGGCGCCAAGGTAAGTGGGCGATTCCACCAGGATGCGGTCACCACGGTTAATGAAGATTCTGCCAAGCAGATCAAGCGCCTGTTGGGAACCTGTGGTGATTAAAACATTGTCAGCTGAAATTTGAAGCCCATACTTTGACGCGTTCCGGGCAATCATTTCTCTCAGAGGTTGATACCCCTCTGTGGTCCCATACTGGAGTGCCGATTCACCCATTTCCGTCAAAACGACATCTGCTGCTCTTCTAAATTGTTCAATCGGAAAGACATCCGGGGCGGGGAGGCCGCCAGCAAAAGAGATTACGTCCGGTAAAGTGGTGATTTTCAGCAGCTCTCGAATAGCTGAGCTTTTTATGTTGTCTGTTCTCAGAGCAAATCTATCTTCCCATAAAGTATGCATGAATTTCTCTCCTTAATTTCCTTATTTCGGAAATCGACTAATGACGGTCGCCCGGGCTGGTAAGGTGACCCGGTCTCCCATGGTGAGTTCTGCCGGTGCTTTTCCGGCATCTTGTGGTGCGCCTTGATAGATGTAAATTTCTGATCCTTCAGCTGAATGTTTTTCGGAGATATATGCTTGCCCGGTGAGTGAGCCTTCCGAATTGACGGCACAGCTGGTGACGGTGCCGATGACTTTGCCGCGACTGTCAATGACAGGATCGCCGAGATGCCCTATTCGAGTCCGTTTCTCTTCGAAGGTGAATCGAACCACAACAGCATCGCGAGCGGCTTCTTGCGCCAAAAACGCCTTTCGTCCGATGAACCAGGGTTTATAAATCTTCACGAATTTGTCAAATCCTGCCTGTCCAACGCCAAGATTGAGCAGGCCGCCCATTTCATGACCGTAAAGGGGAAGGCCGGCTTCAGTTCTGAGGGAGTCTCGCGATCCTAATCCGCAGGGTTTGATGCCAAGGTCCTTTCCTGCTTCGAGCAGGTCGTTCCAAAGCTGAACCGCCTGATCAGGGTGGACAAACAATTCAAATCCCATCCGTTCCCCTGTATAGCCGGTGCGTGAGACAACCATTGGAATTCCGTTGAGAGTGGCTTCACAAAGATTAGCCCAACCCAAGCCAAGGATCGCCTCGCGATCCTCAAGGGACGCCTGCAGATTGAGCAGTATGTCGCGGGATTTTGGACCCTGAAGTGCGATATCAACGCGCATATCTGCGGCTTCTTTTGCGTCCCGCAGGTTCCGCAGGATGACATCTTTACCAAAAGCGACCGCCCAGGGCTTATCGTTGTCCACACAGACTCTGCCATCACGCACGCTGTTCAACCATGCCCAATCTTTTTCGTCATTGGACGCGTTGACCACAACCAGATACTTTTCTTTACCGCGTCGATAAACGAGCAAATCATCGATCACATTTGCATCTGGATCAAGGAAGTGGGTATAGCAGGATTCGCCTACCTCCAGGCTGCTGATGTCATTTGCGCAAACGCTATCCAGGAAGACCATCGCATCCGGTCCTTCCGCCTGATAAACACCCATATGCGTGACATCAAATAAACCTGCTGCTTCGCGAACCGCCTGGTGTTCATCAACGACTGAAGTGTACCAAACGGGCATATCCCATCCAGCAAAGGGTACCATTTTGGCACCCATCAATCGGTGAGTTTCGTTCAGCGGTGTTTTCAACAGTTCATCCGGTTCTTTTTCGTCCCAGGTAAAGGGCGGCAGGGGAGTGCCTGCTTTTTCGTCCTTTGTCTGTCCGATGTAGTATGGCTTCTTATTTGAAACGGGAGTCCCTTGAACAGCGGCAGGTGCTTGTTGATCACTGTCCTCAATGCGAACAGGTCCTGGTATGCGCATTACGAGGTCTTCATCGAATTTAATATAAGCATCCGAAAGATTTCGCAACCAGGCGCCAGTCAGCCCTGCCTTATTGCCAGGCACTGAGAGGACAAACGTCTGGGGCGAAGAGCATCTCAGGACGCCCTCAACAGAATCTTCTGTTGTGTGAATCTTTGTGGGTTGGCTCTCGCCTGGTTTTAGATCCTCAACATCGCTCGAAAGCGTGTACGAGAGGAATAAGCGAACCTGATCCCCAGATAATTCGAAGTTTGCCCAGGGGGCATCTACATTGTCATCCCTGCTGAAGAAGTGCGGATAACCATGAGAGTCTTGGACATCCGAAGAGGGTAATGCTTTCTCCGCTACCAATCTAACCCTGCGCTTGGCATCTTCTAAGGCTTTGAAGGAAACCTTTGCCCTTAGCTGGGGTTTTTTCCCGCCAGGAACCGCGTATGGTGTTGTGTTTTCGAGCAGATCGGCAATGATATTGGCGATTTCTCTGAAATCCTCTTCGACTAATCCACGTTGAGTTAACCACGGTGAGCCAAAGCGAACGCCAGTCGATGAGAATGTTGAGCGATCTCCAGGGATCGTATTACTGTTGGCAACAATGCCAGCAATATCCAGGAGTCTTGCGCCCATTTCTCCTGATAAATGTGTGCCATCTTTTGCTTTGATGGATTTGCAATCCAGGAGCACTATATGTGTGTCCGTTCCATCGTAAGGCACCCTCAGACCTCTTGCTTTGAGCTGGTCTGAGAAGGCGACAGCGTTTTTGGCGATTTGCTGTTGGAGCAGTTTGAATTCATCAGTTTGCGCAATTTTGAAGGTCAAAGCCAGCGCTGCAATCGTGTTGATATGAGGTCCACCCTGTTCCCCGGGGAAAACGGCTTTGTCAATTTTCTTTGAAAGGGCAGGGCTGTCGGTGATGATACAGGCGCCGCGTGGGCCAATCATCGTTTTGTGAGTCGTGAAGGTGACAATGTGGGCAAAGCCGATTGGCGATGGAATCGTCCCAGCGGCGATCATGCCCGCAATGTGAGAAACATCTGCTAAAAGAATGGCGCCAACGCTATCAGCGATTTCCCTGAATTTTTTCCAATCAGGCACGTAGGGATAACTGGAGTAACCCGCAACAATGATCTTTGGCTTGGTTTCAAGCGCTTTGGCAAGGACAGCATCATAATCAATGCGCTCGGTTTCGGGGTCTACGGAATAGTGCTGGGCGTTGTATAGCATCCCTGAACGGTTTACTGAAGAGCCGTGTGTGAGATGTCCGCCAAAAAGAAGGCTCATCCCCAGGATCGTGTCGCCTGGTGAGAGGAGAGCGGTGTAGACAGCATTATTTGCAGGAGCACCAGAAAGCGGTTGAACGTTGACATAAAGGTCGTCTGCAGTTAATCCGTTGGTCGCAAACGCTTCGGCACAGCGACGCCGAGCTAAGGCTTCAACGATATCCACATATTCAACACCTTTATAAAACCGCGGGTCACTATAACGCCGGTAGGTGGTGAGACTGTCGGAATAATCGAGGATTTGTTCCTCGCTTTGAAACCGTGTTTCAGGGCGGGGGTAACCTTCTGCATAGATATTGGTAAAAGATGATCCCAGCGTTTCCTTGACTGCTTTTGGTGCCAGGCTTTCGCTGGGAATCATGATTAATCGTCTGTTTTGGCGTTCATCTTCAAGCCGAATTAAATCAAAAAGGCCTGGGTCAATCGCTTCCAGGTCTTTTCTATGTTGGGGAATTTTCATAAGTATTTACTCCTTAACTAGAGATGTAATGTAAGTTTGTAAGACAATTATGCCTATCTAATTCTATTCCTGCCCACATGCTGGGTCAAGGTAAGTTTATTGGTAAGCAACTGTTTGTTCATCAATCCATGTGATCAGCTTTGCAATCACTTTTTCTTTTCCAATGTCATTATGTGTTTCGTGATAATAACCTTCCCAAAGAACCAGTTCAACGTTCTCATATGCTTTATCAGCAAATTCTTGTGTGGCTTTTGATGAACCAATTCTGTCTTCAGTGCCATGCATCAACAGGAGGGGTAGGGTAAATTCATGGGCATGGTCTAATGCATATTGTCCGCTTTCAAAGAGAGACATAGCAAGTTTTGCTGAGATGCGGTTATGAACGTATACATCATCTTTATAAGCCTGCACAATGGCTTGATCACGAGAAAGAGCATCCAGTTCCAAGTTATTGTTCATCGTAAAGGAGGGTGAGATCTTCGCAAGAATTTTACCCATGAAAAGGGTGAGTTTTGGTGGATCAAAAGCCAACCTGAAGGAAGGCGAGGTTGCGATGATACCTGCAAGTTCAGCCGATCTCCGCAGGCCAAAATTCACCACGATGTTTGCTCCCAGGCTGTGTCCATAAAGAAAGTGTGTCTGCAAGTTACCAAACCTTCTTTGGGAATCCTGCAAAAAGAGTCCAACATCGTCTAAAACTCGCTCAAAACTTGGGATATCCCCGCGTTTGCCATCTGAAAGGCCATGACCCCTGAGATCAATTGCAGCCAGATGATAACCAGCTTCATTCAGAGCATCACCAATGTGATGATATCTGCCGCTGTGTTCTCCAAGTCCATGGATCAGGTTGACGACACCTTTTGGGTCAGGTTTTTCTGACAACCATGCCCTTCCAAATAATTTTAAATTTTCGCTGCTATGGATCTGATAATTAATATGTTTCATTCTCTCCCTCGTCCGGATCTAATCCCTTGTAGTCATTTAATTCTCAGTTTCATTATACAATGAACCTGTCAATATCAGACTGACAATTGAGAAAAAGGTGATTAAAATCATATGATTTTATGAGAGGATTCTAATCATGCCGCCTGAATATCAATATCTATCTTTAGTAGAAAGTAACCTGGCTGAAGGCGTCGTTGTCGTCGTTGACGTGTTGCGCGCTTTTACAACTGCTGCCTTTGCGTTCTCATCTGGCGCGAAAGAAATTATCCCGGTTTCTGGAATTGAAGAAGCGAAAGCATTGAAAATTGCATTGCCGGGTACGTTGCTGATGGGGGAGGATCGTGGGATGAGCCTGGCGGGTTTTGATTTTGGCAATTCACCCGAGGAGATCAGCCGAATGGATTTGACCGGGAGAACCCTCATCCAGCGGACAAGCGCCGGAACCCAGGGCATCCTTCGCTCGATACATGCAGATCAAATTTTTGCCGCCTCGTTTGTGGTTGCTAGAGCAACGGCGGATATTCTTTCCCTGCTCTGCCCTGAAAAGATCACTTTTGTCATCACTGGTGAATCGCTGGAACGGGATGGTGATGAGGATCGAGCATGCGGCGAATATATCCAGGCATTATTGCAGGATGATTATGCTGACCCAGAACCTTACACTGAAAGAATCCTGACCTCATCCGTAGGACGCACCTTTACGGAGGGGACTTATTCAAATCTGAGTCGTGAGGATTTACGATTGAGCATGATGGTTAATCGCTTTTCTTTCGCCATGCCCGTTTATCGTGAGGCAGGCAAGTGGGTGATGAGAAAATTGGAGATGGGGTTCGATCAAGAATTGGCGTCATAGAATTTTCTGTGATAGATTTAAGAGTGTGACTTTTTAGGAATTTGTTTGTTAATTAACGTAGATGCTCAGAGGTTATTCGATTGAGTGAACTCAAAGATGAAGTTGCCCTGATAGATGCGGCAAAAGACGACCCAATTGCATTTGGGATGCTGTATAAACGGTATGTGGAGAAGATTTACAACTATATCTATTTCCGGACCGGCAGCGTCAAAGATGCTGAGGATCTGACCGGTAAAGTCTTTTTTAAGGCAATGAGCCACATCAAAGGCTACAAGCATATGGGATTGCCTTTTTCTGCCTGGCTCTATCGCATTGCGCATAATCTGGTTGCAAATTATCATCGCGATCAATCAAAGATGCAGGAAATATCTCTTGACAACATCACTGGAGGCGCTCTTCCACAAAGAGAACCTCAGCCAGAATCACGAGTTGTCCACAATCAGGAGGTTGAAGATCTGTTGGTAACGATCAGAGAACTTGCTGACAATCGACAGGAGCTGTTGATTTTGAAATTTGTTGATCAGCTATCGAACGCAGAAATTGGAAAAATCATGCGCAAAAGTGAGGGCGCGATTAAGAGCCTTTATCATCGAACACTGATCGAGCTGCGCGAAAAAATGGACAATTCGGACAAGGAAATGAAAAATGATTAAAATTATTGTCGACGGATCAGCAGATATGCCCGTTGGATGGGCAGAAAAATTTCAGTTCGATATCCTTCCCATGCCCATTCAAATTGGTGGAGCCACTTATTACCAGGGGGAAGATATTACACCGACGATGTTTTATGAGATTCTTTCGAAACAAAGTGAACAAAGCCACCCGCAAACCGCAGCGGCATCCCCGTCGAGAATTGCGGCATTCATTGAGCGCGTCACTGAGCTTGGGGATACCGTTCTCTCCATCAATGTGTCGGGAAAAATGTCATCAACGGTCACCATGGTGGAGCATGCTGCTCAGCAACTTCGAGATAAAGTCAGAGTGATTACTTTCGATTCTGGGGCTGGGTCAGCCGTTCTTGCCTTGATGGCAAGGGAAGCGCGATTGAAGGAAGCAGCCGGTGCATCGCTTGAAGAGATCCTGGATGTCCTGAAACGAATCAGAGATCAGGTTTTGGTGGTGCTCACGCTTGATAACCTGGAGTTTGCCAAACGCTCGGGACGGGTGAGCGCACTCAAAGCTGCAGTGACCTCCCTTTTGAAGATTAAACCGATCATTTCTCTCCAGCAGGGATCACTTGAAATGTCAGGGGTTGTCCGCACACGAAACAAAGCATTGGAACAGCTGGTCTCCCGGGTCAAAACTCGTTTTGGATCACAGCCTATCCGGGTGGCTGTTGTTCATTCGCAGGATCCGGAAACGGCAGAACAATTGAAGGTGATGCTGGAAAAATCAATAACCGCAGTGGAAACAGTTTTTACTGAGCTTTCAATTTCGGTTGCTGCCAACCTTGGACCCGGCACCGTTGGTATTGTTGCAATACCAGAGAAGGTATGAGGGGGGAAAGAAATGGCTGAGGATAAGGTGATGGATCAATCACTGCTTGACCTGGAGCGATCCCTAAAAGAATCGCTTAATCCAATTAAGCCGGATACAAAATTTATTTACGAACTCAGGCAACAATTGGAAGTTTCGTCTCTACATAAAAAGCAGCAGCGTGCTGGCATTTCGTTATTGCTGATTGCGGGTGGTCTTATCACAGGCTTGGTCATTTTCTTGATTGGCAGGCGATTTTTTGGCGCGAAAAACCGTCCTTGATGGAGATATTTGGAATTAAAGTTGATCCAGCTTTTCATTTAGCTGCTGGTTAGATGGTTCCACAAGAATGCTCTTGTCTGGAAAAACAATGGTGGGCACGCTGCGATAGGCTTTGTTCAGGTTTTTTACAATTTCCTCTCCTGCTTTGTCTCTATCAATATCGATCCACTCATATGCGATATTTCGTTTATCGAGAATCCTGAGTGCGCGCAGGGTATCCCCACACCATTGGCTGCCAAATACTTTGATCTGCGTCATTCTTCCTCCAAGAAAACCTGAGACAGGAGATATCCACCAGTATGCATCTTGTTGATCTCAATTGCCGGGTAAATTTTACCAGCAAAAATATATTAACCTATCTTCAATTGGGGCAATTTTAAGAAAACAAAAACCGCCAGCCAATGCTGGCGGTTGGCTTTCAGATGTGGCAATGATTATTCACTGACAATTTTGGGCTCGAGGATTTCACGTACCCAATCCCCAACCTGCCAGTAACGGAAATCTTCGCCATTATTGACCTGGACGCCTGCTACAATACCGTAAATCAGCGAAGCCGGGATGAGCAGAAGGATCAGGAAACCCGGGATCAAGCAGAGCAATGGAATAATTAAGAAACCCAAGACCCCTCCGATTGTGATCAGGATGGTGGAAACCAATCCAGCACCGAGCCATGTGATTGCCTGGAAGATAAAGGATTGCATGGCATGGTAGGCAACGAACCTTGATCGGTCTTTATAAATGAAATAGATTAGGATGGCAACAATTCCACCCAGGAAACCCGTGAAAAGGTTCAGCAATACACTGAGATGAGCGAGCATTGCCCATGTGCGCTCTTCGTTTATTGAGAGAGGTAAAGGTACACTTGAACTTGGGGTATTCATGACGGAATCTGCCTGATCTGGGGTGGGTTCTTGTTGTGTGCTGCTATCCACCTCAATCACCTGTTCTGCCGCTTCCTCTGGTTGATATTGCGGCGAGGGTTCAGGTATCTCAGGTTGATTCAATTCTTCGGGGTTGGTAGGTTCAAAAGCTGGATCGTTTGACATGAGTAAGCCTTTCTTTTACAAAAGCACAATAATCAGTAAGTGTCTGTTTTCTGAATCAATATACGCACCACTTGCGGAGAGGTTGCAAAAAAGACCTGAACCCGTTCAGGTTCAGGTCTTTTGATTATTTCTTACTGGCGATTTTACGCACCCCAGCCCTGTTTCTTGACAAAATCGGTGATCACAGGGATGACCACATACTCACCGTTATAGGCTTTGATGCCCCACAGGATATTGAAGACGAGGGTTGCAACACCAATAATACAGGATAGAACGACCGTGAAGGATAGGATTGCTGCGAGGACGTAGACCACGATGCCCCACGCCAGCGCCTGTGGATAGTGCGCTTTCAGGAAGGGGCGGTCCTTTTTATCTTCGATCAGCAGCAACACAATGGGAATAATGGGAGTAAAGAGATAGGATAGCAATGCCCAAAGTTTATCGTCACTGGTAATGCTGGGATCTGTCACATGTTCTTCAGTCATATTTTGCCTCCGGCTACTAATTTGTTTTATATGAATAAGCGATTATTTTGTTCTGGATTAATTCTAACATAGAAAATTGTCGTTATAAAATTAATCCATGAGAATGTGATTAAGGTTATGCTAAAATGGATGCTATGGATATTCGAATTGTTTTTATGGGATCACCGGATTTTGCATTGCCAACCCTTAACGCTTTGCACGAAAAATTTGATGTTGTGGGAGTGGTTACGCAACCTGACCGACCTGCAGGGCGAGGCAGGAGAATTCAACCGCCTGAGGTTAAAGAATTGGCCCAATTACTGGGGTTGCCAGTCATTCAGCCTGTCTCATTGCGAGATCCTGACGCTATGGATCAGATTCGAGCCTGGTCACCCGATGTGATCGTGGTTGCTGCTTTTGGCCAGATTCTACGCCAGGATATTCTTGACCTGCCGTCTTTTGGTTGTCTCAACGTTCACGCATCGCTTTTGCCGCGTTGGAGGGGGGCTGCTCCTGTTCAGGCAGCCATCCTGAACGATGATATAACAGGCGTCACCATTATGAAGATGGATCGGGGGCTGGATACTGGGCCAATCTTAAGTCAGGAATCCCTGCCGATAACTGACGAGATGACAGCAGGGATATTGTTTGATATCCTGGCGCAAAAAGGTGCGGATCTGCTGGTAAAGACCCTGCCGGATTACATGAACGGGGAAATTATTCCCCAATCTCAAAATGAGGATGAAGCGACATATGCGCCGCGATTGCAGAAAGAGGACGGCAGACTTGATTTTTCCGAACCCGCCAGGTTTCTGGCGCGAAAAGTGCGTGCTTTTCACCCATGGCCGGGTGCATTTTCATTTTATGAGGGTGAGCGACTGAAAATATATCGTGCTTATGCAGATGAGCATTTAAATTTTGAGCCTGGAAAACGTATTATTGTGGATGATAAACCGGCGATTGGCACTGTGAAGGGCGTTCTTGTGTTGGAAGAAGTACAGTTGGCGGGAAAGAGCCGCGTTTCTGGCGCAGATTTTCTGCGCGGTGCCAAGGATTGGATTGAGGAAAGGGATGGTGGATGATGAAGGATTTTGTACTGGCCATTGATCAGGGTACGACCAGCACGCGGGCAATTGTGTTTAATTCGGAAGGGCAGGTAGTGGGCTCAAAACAAAAGGAACATGAGCAACACTATCCAAAACCAGGATGGGTGGAGCATGACCCATTGGAGATCTGGTCGGCTGCTCAATTCGTGATCCAGGGTGTGTTGAACGACCTTCACCTTTCGCCAAAGGACCTGGCAGCTGTGGGAATTACCAACCAGCGGGAGACAACGCTGGTTTGGAACCGAAAAACGGGCAAACCATATCACCCAGCAATTGTCTGGCAGGATACCCGAACTGATAGGATCTGCAACCAGCTGGCTGAAACCGGCGGACAGGATCGTTTCAGGGACATTACCGGTCTGCCTCTGGCGACCTATTTTTCTGGACCGAAAATTTCCTGGTTGCTTGAGAATGTGGCTGGTTTACGCGAAGATGCCGAAAAAGGTGATGCAATCTTTGGCACAATCGACTCATGGTTAGTTTGGAATCTGACGGGTGGTGTGGAGAGCGGCCTTCACATCACGGATGTCACCAACGCTTCACGTACACTCTTGATGGACTTGCAGACTTTAGATTGGGATGATGGAATGACAGATATTTTGGATATTCCAAAAGCGATGCTGCCGCGGATTGTTCCCTCATCACAGGTTTATGGGGAAGGGCGGGGTGTGGTTGCTGGTGTTCCGATTGCCGGGATACTGGGTGATCAGCAGGCAGCGTTGTTTGGCCAGGCATGTTATGCTCCTGGCGAAGCCAAGAATACTTATGGCACGGGCTGCTTCATGCTGCTCAACACAGGCCATGAACTGACCCCCAGCGAGTCGGGTCTACTGACTACTATAGCCTATCAAATAGGCGATCAAGATGTGGTTTATGCCCTGGAGGGGTCCATCGCTATTACCGGCGCATTGGTGCAGTGGCTGCGCGATAACCTGCGGATGATCGATACGGCCGAGGAAATTGAGGCGCTGGCAAAGACAGTGGAAGATAACGGTGGGATATACTTTGTACCTGCCTTTTCTGGTTTGTTTGCCCCATATTGGCGCAGTGATGCGCGTGGTGTGATTGTTGGACTGACGCGGTATATTCATCGCGGGCATATTGCACGGGCTGTGCTGGAAGCAACAGCTTTTCAAACGCGTGAAGTTTTGGATGCCATGGAAAAAGATTCGGGAGTGAAATTGCAAGCATTGAAAGTCGATGGCGGCATGGTGGTCAATGACCTTCTTATGCAGTTTCAAGCCGATGTTCTGAACGTGCCGGTGATCCGTCCCAGGGTGGCTGAAACAACCAGCCTGGGTGCTGCATATGCTGCTGGTTTGGCTGTGGGTTATTGGAACGATGTAGAGAGTTTACGGAAAAACTGGCAAAAAGACAAACAATGGGATCCTCAGATGGATGATGATGACCGGCAAATGCGTTATATGGAATGGAAGAAGGCTGTCACTCGTACCTTTGATTGGGTTGAATGACCCGTTAGGGCGATTTGGTCTGGGCAGCGATAAAGGAGTGACCTGTTTGCCTCTGAACATTTAAGAATAATGGCGGTGGCAAACGTTACACAATCGAAAATAAAAGGAACTGTGTTGGGTGTCTCACCTTTCAAAGTTCCTTTTCGTTATGCCAGTAGTTTAAGTTGATCGGGTTAAAAAGCTGCAGCTCCGGTTGTTATTTTACAGCGCCGCCAGTCAAACCCTTGATGATAAATTTTTGGAAGATCAAAGCTAGAATGACTGGGGGAAGACTGGCTAAAACGCCAGCAGCTGCAATCTGTAAATAATCCAAACCCAGTTTCGTGCTGAATTCACCAATAATCACGGGGACTGTTCTTGCCTCTGACCGCGTGAGCACATAGGCATACAGATACTCATTCCAGGAGGCGATGAATGCGAAGATCATCACGCTGACCAACCCGGGGCCGGTGAGAGGTAAGATGATGCGAACCAGGGCGCCAAGGCGCGAACACCCATCAATTCTGGCTGCATCTTCAAGATCATAAGGGATGGTGGCAAAGTATCCTCTCATCAACCAAATGATCAGGGGTAGGGCGATGCTGATGTGTACCAGAATCAGCCCGATTGTTTTGTCAATCAGGTTGAATTGCCGCAAGATCACGAACAGGGGGATCACCAAAATGATCGGGGGAATTAATTGAGCGACCAGGCTGGTAATCATGACCACACTGTTGCCCTTGAACTTAAGGCGCGTAGAGGCGTAAGCTGCCAGCACCCCAACGGGCATAGAGAGCAACATGGTTGAAATGGACACGATGGCAGAATTTTTTAAAGAATCGACAAACACATCTGCACTAAAAGATGATTCTCCTCGGTGGAAGAATAACCCCTGGTAATTTTCCAAGGTCAACCTTCTTGGAATCCATTTCAAAGGAACGGTTGTCAGGTCAATTTTGTAAGATATGGATGAAATGATCAACCATAAATAGGGGGTAATTGTCCAGACAACAATCAGGATTACAACAAAGTACAAGAGGATGCGAAGAATGATTTTCTTTTTTTTCATCAGTAATTCACCATTCTTTTATAGGTGGAGCGAGCATAAATGACTAAAGGAATTACCAAGATCAGGGCAGTCAGATACGCCATAGCTGACCCATAACCGAACCTCAATGACCGGAAGGTGTTTTGGTAGATCCTGATGGCTACCAGTTCGGTTGTGCTGAAAGGTCCCCCACCCGTAACGACAGTGATCAACTCAAAGGTCTGGAATCCCCAAAGAAATTGGAGAATGCTGACGATCATCAATGTTGGTGCAATCAATGGAATGGTGATCTTGATGAAGGTATTCCAGGCACTGGAGCCATCCACCCTGGCTGCTTCTTTAACTTCCTCAGGAATGGTCTGCAGTGCAGAAAGCACCATCAGCACGGTGAATGGCGTTTCTTTCCAGACATTCGCCAGAATGACTAAAACAGTCGCCCAAAATGGATCACTTAACCAGATTTGGTATTGTTCTATGATGCCTAATTGACTTAAAAGGGCATTTAATGCCCCGAAATTTGCGTTATATATCCATTTCCACATTGCTGCGTTGACGATGGAAGGCATCGCCCAGGGCAGGATCATCAACCCGCGGACAAAACCACGCCCAACGAATTTTTTATTGAGAACCACAGCAATGCTCACGCCGAGAATAAGTTCAAAGATGACGGAAATGACTGAAAAACGGAATGTGGATACCAATGAGCTGGTATAACGGGAGTCCTTTAACAGATTGGCGTAGTTTTCCAATCCGATGAAAGCGTTGAGAGCTGGTCTGGCCAGGTCCAGATTCTGAAAGCTTTGCCCAATAGACTGGATCATTGGAACCAAAACAATTGCCAAAATGGCAATCAGTGCTGGCCCTGACATTGCCCAACCTAACACATGTTCATTATCAATGAAAAATTTTTTAATTGTTTTCATATTATCCTGAAGGGATTATAAAGAGGTCTGGATCAGAATCCAGACCTCTTTTCTATTAATCAGTTACTACGGCACACAATTGAAGTTTGACAGTTGAGCAGCCGCGTTATCTAACGCTTCCTGCGCCGTTTGTCGACCCGAAAGTGCTTTGTGAAGTTCTGCATTGGTGATATCAACAAAATCGTTGTACCAGGTGATCACGGATAAACCTCTTGCTGTAGGAAGTTGTGCCTGGAAGTCGGCCCAGAAGGGGTAAAGGCTGACGAGTTCGGGTTCACTAAACAAATCTACCCAGATCGGCAGAATACCAATTTCCTTAGCCAATTTGATATTGGTCTCTTTACTGGTCATATATTCGATGAATTTCCAGGCTGCTTCTTTGTGCTGTGAATTTACCGGGATGGCATATGCCTCTGGCAGTGTTAACGCAGCGGAAGAACCGGATGCTGTCGTGGGGACCAGCCCAATTTCTACCTGGCCGACAACATTTGAGATGGTAGGATCTTCAGTGTAGGTCAGTAACCCGGCAATACCCTGAGGGTTGAATAAAGTTGAACCCTTGAGGAAGACATCTTGGGCATCCACCTGGTTATAGGTTAGGCCTGCAGGATCATAAGCACCGCTCTCCAGGGTTTCGATCATAAACTCAACAGCTGCCAGGGTTTTTGGATCTGTGTTCATTGTGATGCATCCCTGATCGTCAACAAGGGAGCCGCCAAACACGTAGGTGTAGAAATGCAGCTCATTTGCCAGCGCCCATTCCTGGATCCAGTAGGGTGCATGACCATATTCAACCACGCCCTGTTCTTTCGCAGCAAGGCTCTGTTCGATCAACTCATCCCAGGTTGCTGGGGGAGCATCAAACCCAGCTTCAGCCAGGTAATCAGCATTGTAATAGAAGAAACGGGTGTCGTTATTCCAAACGAGTCCGTAAACTTCACCATCGGGGCAGGTAAACAGATCTACCAAGCCAGGGATCATGTCGTCGGTGTAGCCGGGTTCCATATAGTCATTCAGGGAGGTCGCCCAACCAGCACCGCACCATTCCGCCACCCAGCCATTGTCAAACTCGACCACGTCGAAAGCTGATCCACCTGTTGCAAGTTCGGGAATAACACGATTTGCCACAGATTCCCAGTCGCCCTGGATCAGGTTGACGGTGATGCCAGTTTCAGCTTCAAATTCGCGAATCCGGGCATCAAAAGCGTTTTTGAAGTCAGCTTCGTGTTTAGGAAAGAGGACAGTTATCGTCTCACCCTCAGCTGGTTCCTCAGCTGCCGGCTCTTCAGCCGCTGGCTCTTCAGCCGCTGGCGCACAGGCTGCCAGGATAAATGATGCGATGATGATAATCGAAATTATCCAAAGCAATTTTTTAGTTTTCATCTATTTTTCTCCTTATTATGTGTTTTATTTGTTCAAACAGGATGGAAAAGAAATTTGAGGTTGCCTCCTTTCTTTTATGGGTGAGCAGTTGGTTTTGCAGATGTGTGATGTGATTGCCTCATTAAGGAACGAATGATCACAATCAAACTTGTATTTTTTTTTGCAATGTCTCTCTGAAAAGTTGATCTCTCCTTATCGCTCTCTGAGCCTGACAAAAATATGGCAAGGATCTGGTTCGAATGTCTTAAAAGTAAGGGCAATCAGACAAAATCGCTCATTTATTGGCTCATTCAAGCACTATTACTGATATTATACAATGAAATCGCTCAAAGATAAAAACTAAATCCTCACAATTTAAGATTTATTATATTTTTGGATTAATAGACTGCTTTTTAAGCGTATATGCCCTTCTGCGCAACAAATCATGTCAATCATATCTCTAATTGAAAGATTATTAGTTTTCCTGATTTGTTCTATTAATCGAAGGCATAGATATGCCGAGCAATGATCTGATCCTGATATTCGGGGGTTAATTCACAAAAATAACCGCTCCAACCCCACACACGGACGATCAGATTCTTGTGGTTTTCAGGATGCGCTCTGGCATCCAGCATTGTTTCAAGGTTCATGCTGTTCAATTGCAGTTGCTGGCAGCCCTGTTGAGCAAAGGTTCGCACCAGCATCGCCACTTTTTGGATCGAATCACGATCTCTGAAGACCGAATCCGAGATCTCAATTGTGATGGGTCCACCGTTATAAATGCGCTGGTAATCGATTTTCGCAAATGAGAGCAGCACACTGAAAGGACCGCGAATCTGAACCCCCTGGGTGGGTGCCAGGTTTGCACCAAAAGGCTTCCCGCTTTGCCTGCCTTCTGCCGTTGCCCCGACAATGGGTTCACGCATATCTTCGAACCCCTGGGTCAGCCAGATGTAATACATGGCGGTGGCAGAACCTGGTCGGATGATTCCTCCAAGTGTTGTTGTGCCATAGGCTTCGCAGGCATCTGCAAACATGTTGAAAAGGGTAACCAGGAAGGTGTCAGCCCGATCGTCGTCATTCCCCACTTTTGGCGCTTTTCCAGCAAGTGTCACTCGAAGGTCTTCCCAACCCTGAAAATCCTGATCCAGCGCAGCAATAAGGTCCTCAGGTTTGATGCTGCGTTGATTGAAAACAAACTCCTGCACAGCTGCCAGTGCATCTGCGGCGTTGGCTGACCCGGCGCCGTGGATGCCAAAATTATTATATTTTGCGCCTTTTGAGAGATCCTTGCCTTCACTCAGGCAATCACTCATCAACACTGAGAAAAATGGTGCGGGAGGCAGGATCAGCTTTTCATAAGTCTGTGCCAGATGGTTCACCTGGTATTCAATCTCTGTCCTCACCCGGTCGAGAATCCCCGCCATCTCCTCACCAGCCAGCAGCCCATCACGGAGTGCTCTATCCACTGCAGCAGGAAAAGATAATGCCCCAATATTGACCACTTCCATGCCTTTGCCTGGGATAATGAATTCCCAGCAGGCGGCAACGGCATAATCACGGGCGTCTTCAAGCGAGTAGCCGTGTTTGACGAGCGCTGGAATGACCACATCATCGTTGGAGTATTGTGGGAATCCCAGCCCTTTCCTTGTTAGCTCGGTTGCCAGGGATAGAAGCTCCAGGTCGGTATCGGCAGTAATTCTGAGGTTGATCTTGGGATCAATCATGCTCACATCTCGTGAGACGCGTAAACACAGGCGGGTTAACTCGTTGACTGCTGTCTGTCCATTTTGGTCCACGCCGCCTAATGTGATGGTTTGTCCATTGTCTCCCTGTTGAACGCCAGGATAGAGGTCGCTGTCTTTGTTCAATGAGATGAAAAATTCAGCCAGCAGGTCGTAAGCCTGTTCCATATCCAGGCGTCCCTCGTGTAGATCTGAACGCAGATAAGGCCACATAAATTGATCGAATCGACCTAAACCGATTTGATAATGTCCAATCAGATGTGTAACTGAGTGGAGAAGTCGCAAAGATTGCAGTGCCTCACGAAAAGTTTGGGCTGGACGAGCAGGAACCTGTTGAAGCACTTCAACAAGATCCATCCTGTTCTGGCGGCGTGCTTCCTTTGCATACCGGTTTGCCAGTTCGATTACGCTGTCAATTGTGATAATCGCACTCTCATAAAAATCCAGTTTTTCAGGATCGTTTTGGCAGTTCATGACCCCATCAAGGGCGATTTGTTTTTGCTCAAGCAAACCCTGAGAGAGCACCATGCCCCAATCTGGTGAGAGATTATTGATCGGTCCTGATTCATGAATAGTTCGACCTGTCGTCAGTTCCTGCCATTGTTCTGGCGTATACACCTCCGGTATCTCAGCCGGGAGGGTGCGGGTAAAGACGATTTGTTCATCCGGGTCGATGATTGGAACTTCTGCCTGGCACTGTCTGGCAGTCAGGTGAGCCATCCTGCGCATCCATGTGAGATTTTGCGCATTGATGTCCGACAAGATATTAAGGGGTTGGCTTTGGCGATAGGATTTCTGATCAAGATCTCGGGCTTTTACCTTCAATCGTTTTAATCGTTCGTTCATTTCACTCCCACATTTATTCCTAAATCTGTAAAGATTTTCAGGTTGGCGGTGACTGGCTTTTTCTCGTCATAATCGGGCTGCCACCGCATGCCTGCTGCTTCATATTTTGCACCTGCAGATTGATTATACGGCAGGAGGTCAACCTTTACCAAACCAGGCAGGTTTTGTATCCTGTTAGCGATTCTGGATAAATTTTCGGTTGTGTCTGTAATGGTAGGGATGAGGGGAACCCGAATGACAAATGGCACACCACTTTGGCTCAGGACGGTTAAATTTTCTAAAATCAGGCTGTTATCACGGCCGGTGAATTTTTGGTGTAGTTCAGGATCCATCAGTTTCAGGTCGTAATACACAAGATCAACTTTTTTGAGCAAATGCCTGAAGTCGTCACTTGATCCATATCCGCATGTATCCAGCAGGACGTGAATATCATCCAGGAGGGTAATGACTTCTGCGATAAATGCACTTTGCATCAGGGGTTCTCCTCCTGAAAAAGTGACCCCACCTCCATTTTGCTTAAAAATCTTTGCCTGGCGATTTAATCGCCCTGCTAAATCATCCGAAGTGATATATTCGCCCACCAGGCGTTCTCCACCGGGGTTGCGCAGGATCTGGGGTGTGGCTGACTGCCCCTCTGGGTTGTGACACCACATACAAGCGAGTGGACAGCCCTTCAGGAAGACCGTTGTGCGGATCCCCGGTCCATCGTGGATAGCAAATTCCTTGATATCAAAAATCAATCCCCGGCGCATGAGCTCTCGCAATTCGTCAATTAATCTCCAGCTGTCGTTGGGTCAATTATACATCATCCACTTGTGCTTTATTTTTGATCGAACATATGCTGTCACTCTTAAGTTGGAAAATGGCGAGTTCTTAATGACCAACCAGAGAGATTAACGCTCGGAAAAAGTCTTGAATATCTCGTTTGTTTTGGCTGCCATGATGAAGTCATTCTTATGAAGTCCCCCAACGGTGTGGGTCCACCAGCTGACTGTGACTTTTCCCCATGTTAGCTCGATCAACGGGTGATGATCCTGTTCCTCTGCTATTTCGCCAACAGCGTTAGTGAAAGAAAGCGCCTCTGCAAAATTCTTGAGTTTAAAGCTGCGTGATAATTTGAGGACATCATCCTGATCAATAATGTCCCAATCCGGGATTTCACTGGCAAGCAGTTTGATTTCTTCTTTTGGTAATCCTGTGCTGTTGCGATCACAGGGCATACAGTTTTGTTTTGATAAGGTGTTCATTGAGTTTCCTCTCACTTAATTGATTGTGTGATAGGGTATCGCTGTGCATAAAATCCTTGCGTCAAGAAGGCTTTTAGACAATAGATTGTGCATGACATGGACACATTTGCAGCCTGTCAGTCAGCAGATCGTGTTGATCAGTCGTCACTGAAATAACGACGTTTCCACTCATACAACAGATTGAGCGCTTCAATTGGCGTCAGGCTGTTGATATCCAGGTTTTGGAAAGCCTCCAAAAGGGCGTTGTTCTCGGGGAAAAGGGTCAGCTGCTGTCTGGTTGTTTCTTTTCGTTCCAAAGTGGAACCGGAGGTTTTTTCCAGCTGCTGCAGAATTTCATCTGCGCGCTGTATCACGGGTTTAGGCAAGCCAGCCAACTGGGCAACATGAATGCCGTAGGAGCGATCTGCCCCTCCGGGGATGATCTTGTGCAGAAAGATCACATTGCCGTCGGATTCGGAAACGGCAACGTTATAATTCCGAACACCGGGCAGCATCTCTGCCAGCTCCGTTAACTCATGATAATGTGTGGCAAAAAGGGTGTAGGCTTTCAGGTTGGGGTGGCTGTGAATGTATTCGATCATTGCCCAGGCAATCGAAACGCCGTCATAGGTGCTGGTGCCCCTGCCGATTTCATCGAGGATCAACAAGCTGCGGGAGGTGGCATTGTGCAGGATATTTGCTGCTTCGATCATCTCAACCATGAAGGTGGATTGACCGGCGTGGATTTCATCCTGGGCGCCTATGCGCGTGAAGATGCGGTCCACCAGTCCAATCCGGGCTGATTCGGCTGGGATAAAAGATCCCATTTGTGCCATCAGCACGATCAGGGCAACCTGCCGCAAAAAGGTGGATTTACCGCTCATATTTGGCCCTGTAATGATCCGAATGATCTCATCCTGGTCCATAATGGCATCATTGGGCACGAACCGTTCAGAGGTGCGAAGTTTTTCAACCACAGGATGCCGGCCGTTGACAATTTCAAGGCATTTTTCTGCTACAATTTCAGGTCTTCGGTAGCCGTTTAAGGCGGCTGCTTCCGCTAAAGAGACAAAAGCGTCAATTTCGGCGATGGCTCGGGCTGTTTGGAGGAGCTGTTTTGATCCCCTGGCAAGTTCCTGACACACCTGTGAAAAAACACGGCTTTCAATCTCGTGGATATTCTCTTCCGCATTCAGCACGAGGGTTTCATATTCTTTTAGCTCTGGCGTAATATAGCGTTCTGCGTTCACCAGTGTTTGTTTGCGGATGTATTCTTCGGGAACGAGGTCCGTGTTGGATTTGGTCACTTCAATGTAATAGCCATAAACTTTGTTATAGCTCACCTTGAGGGATTTTATTCCCGTTCTTTCCTTCTCGATCTTTTCCAAGTTCGCAATCCACTCCCGGGCATGTTGGGAAGATTCGAGAATGTTGTCCAGTTCAGCTGAAAAGCCCTTTCGGATGATGCCAATATTTGCCAGGGTGGCTGGCGGTTCGTCCTGAATGGCCGCTTTGAGAAGAGACAGCTGATCTTTGCATTCCCGCACCTGGTTCATCGTTTCTGCCAGCGCAGCAGGTGGATTTGTGATAATGCTGCGCAATGTGGGGATGCCTGTCAGATTTTCCCGGATGGCAACCAGGTCGCGCGGAATGGCATGCCCTGATATCACCCGGTTGGTCAGGCGCTCCAGGTCATCAAATTGACCCAGGGCTTCCATCGCTTCTGCCCGAATCATGCCATTCTTAAAAAAGAATTCAACCGCATCCAGGCGCTGATTGATCTGGTCCACATTAAGCAGGGGTTTGCTGACCCATTGATGGAGAATACGGCTGCCCATGGGTGTTTGGGTTGAATCGAGCATACTCAATAAAGAGCCCTGGGTTTTTCCCGTGCGTATGGTTTCAGTCAATTCCAGGTTTCTACGGGTTTCTGCGTCCAACACCATGAAGTCATCCAGGGCATAGGTGCTCAGTCCGGTCAGAAGTTTCAGCGATTGCCGCTGGGTATCTTCCAGATAGGCAAGGATCGCACCTGCAGCCCGAATTGCCATTGGCTTGCCGCGTAAGCCAAACCCATCCAGTGTGGCGACGTCGAAGTGGTCCATCAGGTTGTCGGTGCAGCGGCCCAGTTCGTAATGCCAGGTTTCATAGGGGGAGAGAAAGCCAGGTAAACCGTTGATCTCAGGCAGTGAGTCTGGCCAGAGGATCTCAGAGGGGCTGAGCCGGAACAATTCCGATCGCACCAGGCTTTCGATGTCATTTGATTTAATCTCAGCAGCAGAAAACTCTCCTGTTGTGATGTCCACATAGGCGATTCCCGCGCGATTATCCTGGAAGAAGGCGGTTGCAAGGTAATTATTGTGATGGTGCTGCAATAGCCCGGGTTCAACGACAGTTCCGGGCGTGACCACACGCACCACTTCCCGCGGCACCAAGCCATTTTCAGGTTCATCCGAAACCTGCTCACAAATTGCCACGTGGTAGCCTTTATCGATCAGGCGGGAAAGGTAATTTTCGGCGGCATGATGCGGTATGCCGGCCATGGGCACACGGATGCCTTTGGAAACGGGACGCGAGGTGAGCACAATATCCAGCTCGCGAGAGGTGATTTTTGCATCCTCATCAAAGGTTTCGTAAAAATCACCCAAGCGGAAGAAAACGATCGCATCAGGATGCTGACGTTTGATCTCGAGATATTGTTTTCGGAGCGGGGTCACATCAGTCATGGCATACGATGGTTTGGTTATTTGAGTGTGTTTTTGATGTAAACAGCGATCTGGTCCAGTGCTTCCTGAAGTTTGGAGGGGTCCTTTCCACCTGCCTGGGCAAGGGTTGGCCGCCCGCCACCGCCACCGCCCACTACCGAGGCGATTTGCTTAACGAGGGTGCCGGCATGAAAACCTCGAGCGACAAGGTCTTCGGTGACTGCTGCAATCAGCAAGGGTTTTCCGTCTTGTTCTGTGGCAAGCAAGACAATGCCAGACTCATATTTTTGTCTGAACCGGTCTGCCATTTCACGCAACACATCTGCGTCTGCATCGGGCAGGATCGCCCGGAGGACACGAACACCCTCAATCATCTTAACATCTTCTAACTTCTGGCTGAAAGAATTGGCAACCTGCTGTGCTTTCAGTGAGTCGATTTCTTTTTGTGCGTTTGTCAGTGACTCGGTCAGGTTTTTAATTTTTTGAACCAGCTCAGCCGGGGCAGTGCCTAGTAAGCGGTTTGCTTCGTCAAGTGTGTTCATCCGTTCACGGGCATACTGGTAGGCACGCCAGCCTGTAATCGCCTCAATACGCCGAACACCCGCCGCTATGCTGCCTTCGTAAGTGATCAGGAACAGGCCGATATCTCCGGTTTCATCCACATGTGTTCCGCCGCACAATTCATACGATAGGGCGTGTTCCTCACCAATCGTGATTGTGCGGACGACCGAATCATATTTTTCGCCGAAAAGTGCCATCGCACCCTCATCAATGGCTTCCTGCAAAGGCTTTTCCACAATTTGGAGGGCATGATTGGCAAGGATCTCCTGGTTTACCCGCGCCTCAACTGCCAGAATCTGCTCACGAGTTAACGGTTTGGGGTTGTTGAAATCGAAGCGCAGTCGGTCTGGTGCAACCAGGGAACCAGCCTGGCGGGCATGTTCTCCCACAACCTCATGCAGTGCGGCATGAAGCAGGTGGGTGGCAGTATGGTTGCGCATGATTTGGGTGCGGCGATCTTCATCCACCTTTGCAAGAGCCAGATCGCCAATCTTTGGCTGGCCCTTTATCACCTCGCCAATGTGGACGATGATGCCGGCAGCAGGTTTGTGCATGTCTGTAATCTTGATTTCCCAATCTTTGCCATCAGCACTGATGATCCTGCCCGTGTCGGAAACCTGTCCGCCGGATTCAACATAAAACCAGGTTTCTGGTAGCAGGACAGATACATGATCGCCTGGGTTAACTTGAACTGTTGAAGCATGATCCTTGACCAGCGCCAGGACTTCTAAGGGCTCTCGAATGGGAAGGTAGGGTGTGTATTTCACGCCGGATTGTTCGAGCTTGTTTTTCCCACGCAGGGTTTCAAACAGGTTCGCATAAACTTCCACATCTGCGCCGCCCATGTCACCAAATTCCTTGCCGGCGCCTGATGCCAGACGGTGTGCGTCCATGGCTTGCTGATACCCTTCCGTGTCCACATCCAGACCTTGTTCCTGGGCGATATCCCGGGTGATTTCCAATGGGAGCCCGAGAGTGGCATACAGATCGAAGGCTTTCGCGCCATCAAGGAGGTTGTTGCCCTGCGCTTTGAGTTCTGCCAAAAGATCATCCAGGTGCTCCAAGCCCGCGCTGACAGTTTTTGTAAACTGTTCTTCTTCGCGGGTCAGGTTTTCAAGGATGGTGTTCTCGTTTCGTTTGAGTTCTTTATAAAAATCGCCATAATCGTCAATGACCACCCGGGCAACTTCTGCCATGAAAGGTTTGTCCAAACCGAGCTTCATACCAAAACGGGCAGCACGCCGGATCAGCATTCGGCAGATATAGTTTCTGCCAATGTTGCCGGGCACAACACCCTCCGCAATCAGGAAGGCTGTGGCGCGAGCATGGTCTGCGATCACCCGATAGGGGGTTAGATTGGCTTCTCTTTCCTCCTCGGTCTGACCGGCGAGCTCCTGGACACGGCGGATCAGAGGCATAAAGAGATCTGTTTTGTAGTTCGATGATACACCCTGCATGATCGAGACAATGCGCTCGAACCCCATGCCAGTATCGATGTGTTTTTTGGTGAGGGGGATCAATTCGGTTGGCGAGAGTCGATTATATTGGATAAAGACATTGTTCCAAAACTCAAGGAATCGCTCACAATCCCCGTTGACCTGGCAGACATGCCCGGGCTCACCGGCACGTTCACAAAATTCGGGTCCACGATCAAAGTGAATTTCACTATCTGGACCGCAGGGACCGGTCTCTGCCATTTCCCAAAAGTTATCCTTGCGTCCGAAGGCAAGCAGGTGATCCGGGTTGAACCCGGGCTGCTTGCGCCAAATATCTGCCGCTTCGAGATCTTCAGGGATTTCATCCAATTCATCTTTGAAGTAGGTGACCCAAAGGCGATCTTTGGGCAGTTGCCAGACTTCAGTAAGCAGCTGCCACGCCCAGGAAATGGCTTCTTCCTTGTAATAATCTCCAAAGGACCAGTTTCCGAGCATTTCAAAAAAGGTGTGGTGTGTGTTATCCCGCCCTACCTGGTCAAGATCGTTGTGTTTACCGGATACACGCAGGCATTTTTGCGAGTTGACCGCGCGAGTATAGGGGCGTTCATCCGTGCCGAGGAACACATCCTTAAATTGGACCATGCCGGCGTTGGTAAACAGCAGGGTGGAATCGCTACCTGGAACCAGTGAGGCAGAGGGGACAAAAGTGTGTCCGCGAGTGATAAAAAAATCGATAAAATCCTGGCGAATGGATGCGCCTGTTTTCTTTCCTTGCATGGCTTCTCCTGCTTAGTTTAATGTATCCTGACGAAAGAATTATACGATATTTGGCGTGCTGTTGGAAATTTCCCCAAAGACGCGTGAATTCAATAATTGTTTTTTGCGGGTTTTTCTATGTGGCTTAAGTGCGTGCTGTCATTTTGAGGCTGATTACATCCTAAATAGCGCTTTACCGCCAAAGCGAATGTTTTATCAACCGAAGTTGTCTTGCTAAATAGCCCTGGTGCAACCGGTTGGGAGATTCTATTTCTAAGCACTCCAAAGAAACCGATTGATCAAAATCGAAGTTGTGGGGAGATTTTTTGCGAAAATTTACAGGATTTGATCAGCCCAGGATTTTGCTCGTTCGATCTCACCATCCAGCAGGGGGCCTTCGGTGCCTGTGACGCCAAAGCCTGCGCTTTCAATTGGAAGTTCCGCACCGGCTTTGGTCAATGCATTGGCAATTTTGACGTCTGCATAACCGAATAGTTTAATCATGAACTTTAAAAACCTTGATTCGGTTTGTTCCGGGTTGATGCGAGTGTCAAAAGCTGCCGCCTGGACGCCATCCAATTTACCCTTTGGCAGGCTTTTGATAAAGGTCATGATGGCAGGGGTGGCATTGAAGGCTCTTGTGGGGGAGCCAATGAACATGATTTTCAGGTCGTCTTTGTCTTGTTCGCGAATGTCGTTGACCTTTCTGACAGTGGCATCCCCAAGCGCTTCCCCAATAGCTTGAGCGATTTTTTCTGTGTTGCCAAAATATGAATCATAGACCACTAATTTTTCTGCCATTGATTTTACCTTCCCTATTTAGAGAGAATATTGCTTCAGTCGAGATTCTGGCGGCCAGCCAGGGCACGCAGCAGTGTGCTTTGATCAGCATATTCCAGATCACCGCCAACTGGTAAGCCGAGGGCAAGCCGGGTAATGCGGAGATTAAATTCCTGCAGCCTTTCGTGTAGATACATGGCGGTAGCATCCCCCTCCATGCTGGGATTGGTCGCCAGGATCACTTCTGTGAATTGGTGTGTTTTCAGGCGATCGTATAATTCTTTGATCTTCAAATCTTCTGGTCCGATGCCTTCGATGGGGGAGAGCACACCGTGTAAAACGTGATAGAGACCATTGAAGCCGCCAGTCTTCTCGAAGGCAAGAACATCCAAAGGTTCTTCAACAACACACAACGTGTGCTGATCGCGCTGGCTGCTGGCGCAGATTTCGCAGATTTTTGACTGTTTGTGGGTGATATTAAAACAGACCTCACATAGCGAAGTGTTCTTCTTGATGCCAATCAGGGCGTCTGCCAGGCTCTGGGAAAGTTCTTCTGGCGCGCGTAATAAGTAAAACGTCAGACGTGAGGCTGTTTTGGGGCCAATACCAGGAAGGCGCGATAAGGCATCTACCAGATTTTGAACGGGCTCGGGCAGAGTTTGCATTTGGTCGTTTACATTCCCAAACCCAGACCACCAAGCATATTGGTGAACGGGCTCATTTTTTCACTGGCTAATTCGCGCGATTTATCCAGCGCGGTGTTGACGCCGCTGGTAATCAGATCTTGCAGAAGATCGATATCGGCATCTTCGAGCAGTTCAGGTTTGATGACCACCGATTGGCATACCTGATCACCTGTCATCGTAATTGTGAGAACCCCGCCGCCAACAGACACTTCGACCGTTTCCTGCGAAAGTTCTTCCTGTGCTTGCGCCATTTGCTGCTGCATTTGTTGGATTTGCCCCATCATACCGCCGCCTTCTTTACCCGGACGGGGGCGATTATAACCTTTTGCCATTTTCAAAACCTTTCATTCTGTGATTTGTTAATCGATTTCTTTTGCACTGCTTATTTTACCACCCAGGTCACGCGTAGCAGTGCCAACCATGCCATCCTTGTCAATTTCAAGGTCATCTGGCAGGGCGCTCACCTGGCTTGAGGTGACGATGCACTTTAGCACAAGAGGTTGCCCCAGCACCTCTTCCAAAATGTCTGCTGTGAGGTTCAGGTTTCCTTCCTTTTCCATCATTTCTTTCAGAATTTCGGAGGAGAAGCCAAGAATAAGAATGTTTTCATTCAGACCAGCCAGCTTGGATGAGTTCAGCAGACCCTCTGTTCGGCGATTGTGCTTACCAACAGCGGTTTTGATGAGCCCCCATGCTTTTTGAATATCCTTTAGCGAGACTTCTCCACTGTTGGGTTCTATTTCAGCCTCATTGACTTTTTCATCGGCTGCTGGAATATCTTTGGATTCTTTTAATTCTGGCTCGATGGATACAGCCTTATCCTGAATCTCAGGCGTTGTAGTGGTCTGGGGGCTTTGATCTTTGGGCTCAGCTTGTTTTTGTGCTGGGGCAGGAGTCTGTTTTGGGGCGGCTTTCTTGACCGTTTTTTGCTGGCTGGGTCGGTCAACCTGCTGTGTTGGAGTGGGGTGTGCTTTTGCAGAAGGTTGCTCTTGCGTTGTCGGAATCAGGGATGGGGCTGTAAGGTAGGTGGTAAATGCCAGCTCCAACCCGAGGCCTGGATGCCAGTTTGCATGGGTTTCTGATGTGGCATCATTGAAAGCATTTATTGCCAGCAGGAGATCATTTATTGAAAATTTGTTGGCATGTTCAAAGATTTTTTCCTTAACATTGTCTGCTACTTCGACCTGGTCATCATTGTTCATCTTGAAGAGCAGCACGTTTCGCAAGTAAGTGACCAATTGGCGAGCCAGCTGGCGTGGGTCTGTTCCACTATCCAGTGATTTATTAATCTGGAAAAGTCCTTCTGCCGTGTTCCTGGCAACCAGATGATCAACAATCTCAATGACACTCAGGTTTGTGGCTGTGCCCATTACTTTTTCAGCCATTTCGAGGGTGATCATTTCATCCAAAGAGGAAAGCTGGTCAAGCAGGGAGATGGCATCACGGAAGCTGCCGGTAGCCTGGCGGGCGATCAGGGTGAAAACCGGGTCTGCGACTTTGAAACCTTCCTGTTCGCTCCTTTGTCTGAGCAAATCAACAATATCTTTGACCGGAATACGACGAAATTCGTGCTGCTGACAGCGAGAAAGCACCGTTGGCGGAATTTTATGAATTTCGGTTGTTGCCAGGATGAAAATTGCATGCGGTGGGGGCTCTTCCAGCGTTTTCAAAAGCGCATTGAATGCAGCTGTGGACAGCATATGGACTTCATCAATGATATAGACTTTATATTTGCCTTGCGAGGGCGAGAAATTGATCTTATCCCGCAAATCCCGCACATCATCTACGCTGGTATTGGAGGCGGCATCAATCTCGATCAGATCCATGAAGCGTCCGTCATTTAAGGACTTGCAGTGGTCACACTGGTTGCAAGGACGATTGTGCAGGTCTGGATCCAGGCAGTTTACCGCCTTTGCAAGAAGTCGGGCGGTGGTTGTTTTGCCTGTACCGCGCGGACCGGCAAACAGGTACGCATGCGCAACCCGATCGTTGATGACGGCATTGCGTAGCGTTTGGGTGACATGTTCCTGGGCAATGACCTCATTCCAATCTTGAGGTCGCCATTTCCGATAAAGTGCTTTTGCCATAATCTATCTTTTGGTCAGGGTATTGAGTAGGTTGTTATCTGATTGCCTGCAGGATCCAGCAGGCTTGCTATCTCACCAGATTGCCAGATAGGCGCATCTGATTGCCAATATAATTCTATCACTGTATTATCTCCTCTTTTGGATAGGACCTTGACTGATCCTTCGTTATTGAGGATTAGCGCCGGAAAGGTGAATTTATTCCCTTGCTGATCTACCAGCTGCCAATGGGTCAGGTCAATTGGACCCTGACTTTGATTTATAATCTCAACATATTCCACATCCAGGTTGCCTGCGCCCACGATTGTTAGAATTTTCACGTCAAAATCCTCTTCAATAAAATCGATTTGCAAATCGGTTGCACCGTTCTCATCTGCGGGATCTTGAGAGGTGGGGCTGTCGCTGCGATTTTCAGCAGAGGAAAGGGGAGTTTGGCCAGAGTATTCCGGGACGGGATGGGTCAGATCCCAAATCCACAGCACGCTCAGTGTTGTCAATGCTGAAACGATGATATTGACAAGGACAAACAGGATTAAATTGGATGCTTTTTTCATCTGAGTTGCCTTCCCACGGTGTATATAGAATAATAGCACAACTAAAAATAATTGTTGATAGGATCGTGCATCTATCGTGGCAATGGTGAAAACACCGAAGACTCAATTACAAAAATCAGACGCCTAAATTAATTAACAATTCGATAACATAATCTTGCAGTTTCATTAATAGCCGTGTGTTATCCTATACATGGTTTTGGTGATTTGATTTCTCTCCTTTCAAGTTTGACCTGAAACCGAATGAGATAAATGGTGAGGTTAACGTTGTAAAACAGGCGTTTGGTGAGGCGCCTGTTTTGCATTTAACCCTGATAAATTTCTAAGAATGATTGAATGCCAAATCTTTGATGTGTTCAATGTGGTCTCGTTGATGCCACAGAGTCCTGCGGAGCACCTTTCGGAAGGACCAAAATTCACCCTCAATTCCCACGACCTTCACTTGATCTGCAAAGTTTGGAAAGATTTGGTCAATCAGAGCTTTTGTTTGGGAGAGCCGGCTTTGCGGTTCATCCAGCAGGTCTTGATAGGTCATATCCGTCAGGTTCATACGAGAGAGATACCATAATTCCGCATTGGCGATATGTTTGGCGATGCCAAGGATGTTCCACCGCTGTCCCGGCCGATCCCGTGTCAAAATTTCAGGGTCCAGTGTGTCCAATCCCGCCAGGAGTTCTTCCCGCTGCCAGTGGAAAATTTTCAAACCCTGGGATACTTCCTCTGCTGAGAGCGGACGCCAGTCGTCAATGAACCAGGCGTTGATTTCATAGCCTTGTCCTTCTGGTGCAGGAAGGTAGTCTGCGCCAAGCCTGAAAGTGGTAAAGCGCTCGACGACGCGCATATCCATATCAGAAAACTGAACCCAGGGAGAGGCGGAGTGGTCTTTGATCCATACTTCGTATTGCAACAGGGCACGCGGCAAGCTGATCAGCGCTTCTGCTTCATCCATGCCGTAGGCAAAACAGCCCGGAAAATCCAGTGCCCAGGCGAGTGAGCGGTTTTCAATATTGTTTTCTAAGCCAATCCGAATTTGCATTTATCCTCCTAAGGAAGTTTTCATGCTTATTGTAATCGGGATTTGCAGGCTTGGATTTTATATTTAT